>JAHDHI010000020.1 GCA_020631395.1 Bizionia sp. | reverse complement strand
CAGACAAATGAAATATTGAAGAACTGATGCTAAACTTTGAGAATCTCTTGTAATAGTTGAATTCCATCTTGTGTGCATATTCGGGATTTATGTTCGGGTTCCCCTTATATTGAGAATAATTGTCAGATTGTGTCGTTATGCTGCTCAATGCCCAAACACGTGGTCTGGAAATTCTTCTACTGTAATTCAATGAAAAGCTATGACCATTCTTTTTGTAGGCGATGCTTGCGAAAGGAAATAAGTCTGTATAATTTTTGTTGAATGCATCTTGAGGAGACTTAAAGTCAAGTTTAATGTGTTCCATTCGCAGCCCTCCTTTCAAGATGAAGTTTTCTAAACTTCGCTCGTAAACGGCATAACCAGCATAAATCCCATCGTTATAGATGTAATCCACATTTGTTTCCGTTGGAGGTATTGTATTGACAATGGAAGTTGTTTTGTCGGTAAGTCTTTTAAATTCAAAACGGGTACCTAATTCTAGGATGGAGTTCTCATTGCTCTTGTAATAATCCAAGCTAAAGGTGGTTACTCCACTTTTATTGAAGAAAAAATCCTTTTCCAACATATCGTTGGTTTCCGAACTTAGGGTTGCTCTATTGGAGGTGAAATCGTAGGAGCTGTTCGAATGGTTGGCATCTATCTCCAAATAGTGAGATGTCTCATCAAATTCTTTTCGGTGATTGATGTTGAAATCTGCATTTGTTCCGATATCGTTGTTTTTTGCATCAGAAAATATGGTTGTGACATCTATGTCATTCACATTGGTTTCAACACTATTGATGACATTATAAAAAAGAAATTTATTTTTCGACAATCTTGTAGACAATGATAAGGTATTGGTACTATCCATAAAAATGTCCAATCCGGTTTTTATATGATATGGTGTTTTGCTAATTCTATTATTGTCCGACTTACTGGAAAACACCTTGTCTGGTCTTTCTTCATTTCTTGTAGTTATATGGTCCGAATAACGTTCACTATAATTTTAATCAAGTGAAGCCTTTATTTTATTCGTTACATAATTGATACCTATGTCTGTATGTACCCTTGTGAATTTCCCTGTTCCAATTCCCGATGAAAAATTAATGTTGCCACCTTTTTTTCTGTTCTTTGATGTTATTATGTTTATTATTCCAGACAATCCTTCTGCTTGATATTTGGCTGAAGGATTGGTAATTAACTCTATCTTCTGTATGTTTTCCGAAGGAAGTTGATTGATCAATTTGTCATTGGACAACGAAGATTTTTTTCCATTGACGAGTATTGTTGTGTTTTGATTGCCTCGTAAACTCACATTGCCGCTTTCACTAACTCTAACAGATGGTAATTCTTGCAAAATATCCCCTGCAGAAGCACTTATCGCCAAAATGTCATCTCCAAGGTTTATTATTTTCCTGTCGGCTTTGTGTTCTATGGTTGTTTTCTCCGCAATGATTAGAATTTCATCCAGTTCATTTGTGTATGCCATCAATCCTATGTTAACTTCGTTTTTCGATTTGCCCACCAAATCAAGAGAAACAACATATGGTTGATATCCCAAATAATGGGTTTTTAAAGTATATTTTCCATTTTCTAAGTTTTCAATGCTATAAGTACCATCTTCACTGGTTATTACAGCTTTTATTAATTCTTTTCCTTGATATAGCATTATGTCTGCCCAGCTTATTGTAGTATTGTCGCCAACATCGGTAACCTTTCCTGAAATGGTGTTTTGTGCCGTAGTCTGTTGTATCGCCAAGAATAATAACATTGTTTGAAATATGAATTTCATCTTCTTTGTTTTTAAGAATATGAAGCAAACATATTCGAAGATGTGTTTCTTTCTCAATAAAGTGTATCAACTATCCTGTTAAGTGTACAAAATTGATTTTCAATGGTTTTAAGCCAAAATGTTCTAATGGTGGTTACGAGGGAAATAAGCCTTCCTTTCATTGATTCTTTGAAGAAATGGACAATATGCTTAAAACAAGACCATTTCCTTCAAATACAAAAGTCTTTCATCATAAACATCGATCACATTGAAAAACTCACTGGTGATTTTTTGTATGTCCGTAAGCAGAAAACACTTGTGGGCAAAATTTATAAAGGGGCTTTGTTTAAAATGGTTAAACCAATTAATCAACTCAATAAATCAAAGTTAAATATAGTTGTTTTTTTAATGTGTAAGTATTTTTATTATAGATGAATATTGTGTATTAGTTAATCTTATGCTTTAATATGCTTTGTTCTCTTTTTTTACTGAATTCTCATTTATTGGATACTATGGATAATGATTAGTTCTAGCTCTTTATCTCTTCATGAGAATCACAATCTTAACATAATAATTTGAAAAAAACAAACTAGTAGCTACTAGTATGATTTTTTAAAACTTTAATATTAGTTTAGACGAAAATTAAGGTTGCTAAATCATTAATAATATGTTAATAAACCAATGTTTTCATTAAAAACACAGCGTAAAGCCTACTGATAATTCAATTTTGAAACAAATGACTATGAGAATGAGCAAAAGCCCTTGTCATAAAGTAAAACCTTGAATGAAATAAAATTAATTATTAACTAAAAACGTAACATATGGCATAAAAAAAAACAAATCCCTTAAACTAACATAACCTCTTACTACATTGACAAATAGTTGTCATGTAATTTAATTAGTATCAACTATAAAATTATGAATCCAAAAAAAACAATTACCTCGTTGTTGTTTGCATTGTTGTTCTTAAGTGTCCTTTCTGCACAAGATGACAATACTCCTTCTTGTTCCTTTGAAGAAAGTCAAGATGAATTTTACAAAACCAACCCCAATGCTTTAAAACAAGCAAAGAAATTTGAACAAAAAGTAAAAGAAGATGCCCTATTGAAAAAGAGTGGACTATTGAAATCAGGAAACTCTTATGTAGTTCCAGTAGTCTTTCATGTCTATGGAAACAACTGGCCAGACGATAGTGAAGGAAACAATAGAGAAGTTACAGTAGAAAGAATAAAGCTGGCACTGCAAAAGATAAATGACGATTTCAAAGGAGGGAATGATCCCATAGATCCCTATTTCAGCAATATTGAAGGAAGTATGGACATCGAGTTCAGATTGGCTCAAATTGACCCAGATGGAAATACCACCAACGGTGTCATCTTCCACGAGACCAAGGAAGGCTTTGGACTCAACGGCACAAACGACGAAGAGATCGCAAGATATGCTTGGGAAAACTACAAGTATTTCAACATACACCTCCAATTGGTTCTTAAATCTGGGAGTCAAAACAACTCAGGAATCGCTTGGTTTCCTAATACGGGAATGTCCAATGAAGGATCTGCAAGAGTGGTTTACAACGGCAAGTATATAATTTATTCACCTCCAGCATCTTCATTAACTCATGAGTTTGGTCATTTCTTTGGTTTGGAGCACACCTTCAATGGTGGATGTGTTCTAGGTGACGACAATGGAGACCTTGTTGGAGATACACCTCCTACAAGTGCAGGTGCAGGTTGTGATCCTGGAACAAAAAATTGTTTCAATCAAACGATCAATAGCCAAAACCATATGGATTACAATCCTTGTGAATCCATGTTTACCAAAGGCCAAGTTACTAGAATGGAGTCCTATATGGAGCACCCAGCCCGTGTAACCTTATGGCAACCATCCAATCTCGTTGCCACGGGTATAGATGAAGAATTGGGAGCAAGGATACTATTCAATTATCAAGATAGAAATGATGATGACATAGATAAATTGTTGGCATTGTCGGAAGATTTCAGCAATGACGGAGGTATTATCAACAAAAGAAGAATCAAAGCCGTAGATGGTGCCAATTTTGCTACTACTGGAGTGTTGAAAGAAGGCATCCATTATACTACGAGTGGGGTACCTAGCGGTCTAAATGTAAGAATAGACATCACAGACAACGTCTCTGGCGAGATCACTTTGGAAGGACAAGCCAATGATCATGAGGAAAGTGATTCAAGTAGTTTTTCCATTACATTACTGAATCCAGCCGTTGTCGGTGGAGTAGATGAGATATTTTCTACCACTGGAACATACAAAATCAACTTCATAGACGATTATGAGGTTTATTATGAGACTTTTTCCCCAACAATCTTGAAGGCAATTGGACAAGATGAAGCAAATAGATCTTACATAACCCATTTCAATTCCACAGCCTCTCCAAATGGAGCCTTGAAGGTCAGACTATTGAATTATGATGGGTCGGCCCTCGTCGTAGACAATCCTAGTAGAAGCTTGGAATTATTGTGCAATAGCGGTAGCGTTGACATCTCATACTTTTCTGAAGGTAGCAGCATTGGAGCCAACTCTCCAGGAAGTTGGTTGCCAGGTGTGACTACTCAAACCGCACCGGCGACACTTACCAGTGCGTCTTATGGCAATTGGCATGGCAAAACCGGGTATTTTGGTTTTAGAACGAAAACCGTCACTGGAACATATATGTATGGATGGATCAAGGCATCGGTATCGAGTGATGGCAAATTTGGTAGATTGCTATCCATGGCGGTTAATCCAGACATAGGAAGTGCTTTGAATGCCAATATAGATAAACCTCACGTCATCTATTCCAAAGATAGGTTTTTGGAATCTGTCAGCAATGACGGTTCCATGGAGAATGACATTATCGTCGATTTGAAGGGAGGTAGTTTTTCAACATCAGGAAATCTTGTGGCAGGAACACATTATACAGTGGACAATGTACCTACAGGGTTGCAATTCAGGGCGACGGTATTGAACAACAATAGAGTAAAGTTGTCCATGTTGGGAAATTCTACATTGGCTGGTGATGTATGGGAATATCATGATGACATCGACTTTGAATTTTTGGATGCGGCATTCTCTTCCAACGATGCTTCCAAAGTGTTGTTTAGCGAATTCACATTGAATTTGGAACACATAGGTGAAACTTTTTCAAAGACACTTGATGACAATGAATTGATTGTGAGTGATCCATCGGCTGGAACCGGTGCCTTTGCTGTATTGTCGTCACATGTGAGCATAGACAGGCAGACTCAAATTTATCAAATGCAAAATTATGATACGGGAGATGTCAAGGGAATAAAATTCATCAGCTGGAGAAAAGATGCCATTGCCAATGACAATTACGAACTCTCGCCTTTGGATGCAGGAACTGTCATCGGACCAAACAACCAATGGATGAATGGTCGGGAGTATTATGCAGGAAGAGGACAACATATGATAGACTCCGAAACATATCAAGCTTGGAGGAACAAAAAGAAATATGTAGGTTTCAGAATCATAAGATCCGAACGTACTCACTATGGCTGGGTACAATTGAGTGTAAGCAACGGAGGGAATACATTCAAATTTCATAAGTTCGCCATCAGTGGAACCCCAGAAACTCCTATAAAGGCTGGCACGTTGGAATCTGGAGATGAAAATGGAGAACCTGATGACTATTGTGTGGCCAGCGGCAACAGTGGACCAGAAACCATCTCTATGGTGACCTTTGCGGGAATAGAGAATGCCTCTGGAAGGAATGAAGCAGGTTACGAGTATTTCACAAGCCAAGTAGCAACGGTAGGAGTTGGTACCAACAACAATTTAAATGTGAACATCATCGGATATCAGGATGGAACCAATGATGAGATATATGCTTGGTTCGATTGGAACCAAGATGGAGATTTTGACGATGCAGATGAGTTCAAGCAATTGACCAAGAATTCAGGGACTAGCGGACAAGCAACTATCAGTGTTCCGGAAGATGCTGTCTTGGGAATCACAAGAATGCGTTTGCGAGTGGCATATTACCCTACTTCAGCTGTTCCATGTGATTTCATGGAATATGGAGAAGTTGAAGATTACAATGTCAATGTGACTAATGATGGTGGAGGCAACCCTGATACCCAGTATTGTGATGCTGGCGGATTAAAAGGGCCTGAGGCCATCACATCTGTTCAGTTTGCAGAGATTGAGAATATCTCGAATAGAGGAGATTCTGGCTATGAGGATTTTACAGATACAACAAACGCAAACTTGACGATTGGATCGACCAACAGTTTGGATGTAACAATAACTCCATATCAAGACGGGACCAAAGATGAGATATATGTTTGGTTCGACTGGAACAAGGATGGTGATTTCGAAGACGCAGATGAGTTCACTGAGTTGAACAAGACTTCCGGTACGACAGGTCAAGTTTTCATCACTGTTCCCCAAGATGCAGCCATAGGAACGACCAGAATGCGTTTACGAGTAGCATATTCCCCAATTTCTGGTGTGCCTTGCGATATGATGAGTTATGGTGAAGTAGAGGATTACGGTGTGACCATCTCATCCGTGGGAAAAACATTCTTGGCTGGTCTCGAAAAGAATGCTGAGAATTTGAACAAAGTCAATGTTTATCCAAACCCAATGTCACAAGAAGGAAATGTATTGAATGTCAATTTCAATACGAAAGAAGAAGGAATGGTTAAAATGGAGATTTACGATGTTACCGGGAAAAAGGTCTTCGAACTAATTGAAGAAAAAAGATTAGAAACGATAAAAACGATAAGGTTAGAGAGTAAACTACCAGCTGGTTTGTATCTATTGAATACAAGAATAGGAGAAACCGGAATCAATACAATCACCAAGATTATTGTGAGGTAAGTACGATTCTTTTTATGTTTTAAAAAAGAGCCTGTTTTCCAAGAGAACAGGCTCTTTTCCGTATTAAACCAAAGGTTTCAAGTATTTTTTATCTACATAAAACGTTCCAAATGGAATCAATGAGCCAACTAGGATAATTAGAAAGGTCTTGGTGTCCCATTTGTATGTTGAGCGTAAAAATATCGCCAATGCAACATAGGCAACAAACAATAGACCATGTGGCATTCCCAGCATTTTTACATATTGAGGATCATCTCCAAAATATTTTATGGGTGTCGCAACAAACAACAAGAGTATATAGGATATTCCTTCTAAAAAGGCAGTGATTCGGAAAATGTTAAGCATTCTTATTTTAGTTTTTAATTATTTTCTTTATGATAGATTCATCATCGTCAAGTGTGGAAATCTTGGCAAAATATATTCCAGAGGACAAGGCTCCTGCTTTTAGGATTTGATTGGGTCTTATATTCTGTTCGAGAACCAAAGTGCCAGTAATGCTGTATAACTTTATGTTCATAGCGTCTTCACCATTGTAATTTACAGTCAATTCATTGTCAAAAGGGATTGGGAACAAAGAGATACTCTCTTCCAATGTGACATTGTTGGTAGATAAGCTGGTTCCGTTAAAGTAAGTCTTGGCCAATGCAAAAGACTCGATTCCTATTTCAGCTCCAATTTGTCTTCCTTTGATATCGTCAATGGGAGGATGAATACCTCCCCAAATACGGGATAGACTTGTTTGATCCGATGCATCTCTGTAAGTGGCCCATTGCAAAGTGAAACTTTGAGAAGGCCCATCTTCAAAAACTAGAAATTCATTGGCCGTGACATCAAATGTTCCCATTCCTCCGGGAAAAAATGGATCTCCTGTAAGTATGGTCAAAGTTTCGGCTGCAGCTCTGGAAAAAGTCGAATGCCCTGACAAATAACCCGCAAAGGGAGGTGTTACAAACGTTCCTCTTTGGTATGACCACCAGTGAGTTCCTAAAATCCAATCAACACCAGCAACGTCGGTTTCTGGATCCGATATGAAATCAGGCCCTTTCCATGCAAATATTTTTATCTTTCCTACATTTTCATCGTTGCTTCCAGCCAAGGGATCTCCGGTTTCAATCAATTCTATTTTCCCTGGAATCAAGGGAAGACCGTGCGGGTCGAAACTAGGAAGGCTACTATCGGTGCTTTGTCCTTTTCCAGCCATGTATCGAATGGCAGAAATTGGTCTGACATAGTCATAGTAACCTTTAATTCCCCATGTGGCAACGGCTGAATCATGCATGGCACTACCTAAAGTCAAATAAGATTTGACATCCCATTCCAAATCATCTAGGACAGCTCCTACGCCTTCCATTTTCTTGATCGTCTGAGGGTGATCGCTAACATAGTTCAGCAATGTGAACCAGTGACCAGGAGGGGTTTCGGAATCAGGACCATCGGCCCAAAACTCTGCAAGAACTCTAGCGTAATCGGCTCGTTTTACCATTTGTGGCACATAAGGCGCATTGGTAAAGGGGTTTAAATTGTGGCCCGGACTGGAATCTCCTCCATTCGTAAAGTCGTAAAATGCTTGATAGTCCGCAAATGTTTCTGGAAAATCTTCAATGTCGTAATTCCCTATGGAAGCAGGGGAGATGTCAATTTCTGTTGGATCGCTGGGATCCATGTGGGATGACCAAGAAGCAACTAGTGCAAAATGCCATTTGTAAGGGTCTGCTATGCCATTGTCTGTTGAGTTTTGGATGTATAAAGGATCTCCAGGGTTTTTATAAACATAGCAATCAAAGTCGTTGTTCAAGATTTCCAAATCGGAGGGTTTTAAACAAAAAGGTTTTACCTGCCCCCATTCTGGACTTAGAAAGTCTGGAATGTCAGAAGGAAAAACATTGCCGCTTTGGTCTATGTAAACATCGAAGGCCAAAGGTTGCCATGCATTTGGATCATTCAATGGGTTCTCATCCGAATACAATTCCAAAACCAATGGATCATTGCTTGGAGTGTAGTATTGATTGGCATAGTCATTCGCTTCATTGGAGTTGTCTAGCATTCCAAAGGCAATCATCTGTTCTGCCAAATAGTTTCCCAAAGCAGCATAGGAGTTCGTGGAGTAATCCGTAGAAGTGAAGGCCGTATCATATCCATAACTTGTGAAAAGCACGTTGAAATCGTTCAAAGCAGTAGTACTTCCTGGAGAATTTGCAAACCTGTGACTCAACAAGCGATATATTGCATAACTAATAACCTCATGTCTAGCAGATTCTATGTCAGAAGGTATGGCAATGCCTGTAAAATCACAAACATAACCACCAAACGTCTTGCCCAATAGTACCGTTTCGGCAGTATTGTCGAAAACGGCCCAAGCATCATACATGACAATGCTGGAATGAAATAGATTTCTTGCGTGCACCGTTGGTCTGGCATAATCAATACGAATGGCGTTCAGCAATTGTTCGTTCCACTCTCTGGCAACGGATTGTTGAGCATTGGAAATGTAAAATGTCGAACAAGATAAAAAGCAAAATATCAGTGTAATTCTTTTCATGGGTTAAGTAAACTAAATTTGACTGTAAACTTAATGAAAAATGGCCATACAATCTTTTTTACTATTGTAAATATAATATCTATCTTTAAAAAAAATATTATGATGAGTCCATTGAAAATACCATTTGTTTTAGCAGTATTGTTACTTGTTTCCTGTTCCTCAGAAAAAGAAAAAACCGAAATAGCAGACGATTTTAAAATAAGTTATGAGAAATTCACTTTGGACAATGGATTGGAAGTCATCCTTCACGAAGATCATAGTGATCCCATAGTAGCTGTAGCGACCATGATGCACGTTGGGTCCAATAGAGAGAAACCGGGGAAAACGGGATTTGCTCACTTTTTTGAGCATATGAGTTTCAACGACAGTGAAAATGTTCCTGTTGGAGCAAATCGCAAGATGATTCCAGAATGGGGAGGAAGTCGCAACGGAGGAACTTCCAACGACTATACGGTATATTATGAAGTGGTTCCAAAAGATGCATTCAAAAAGATCCTTTGGATAGATTCTGATCGTTTTGGCTATATGATAAATACAGTGACCGAGGCTGCCCTGGAGCGTGAAAAGCAAGTTGTCAAAAATGAAAAGCGTCAACGTGTGGACAATGCCGCCTATGGCTATACCAATGAAATTATTAGAAAAAACCTATATCCAGAAGGGCACCCATACAATTGGACGGTCATTGGCGCCTTGCCGGATTTGCAAGCAGCAACTATAGAAGACGTCAAGGAATTTTATGCCAAATACTATGGGGCTAGCAATGCATCTTTGGTTATTGCAGGAGACATAGATGTAGATGAGACCAAAATGTTGGTAGAGCAGTGGTTTGGAGAAATTCTGAGTGGACCAGAAGTGGAAGACATCCCTGCCATGCCAGTAACATTGAAAAAAGACAAATCGTTGTACTTTGAGGACAACTTCGCAAAACTACCAGAGCTTCGCATCGTATTTCCTACCGTGGAGGAATATCATGAGGACAAGTATGCGTTGAGCATTCTGGGGCAATTGTTAAGTGGGAGTAAGAAATCACCGCTTTACAATGTTATCGTGGAAGAGCAGAAATTGGCACCAAGTGTAGGCACATATCAAAACAGCAGCGAATTGGCAGGAGAATTTGTCTTTAGGGTTAGAGCCAACACTGGAGTAGATTTGGATGCCGTAAAGTCAGCCATAGACGAAGGACTATTGCGATTTGAAAAGAATGGTGTCAACTCAAGTGATTTAAAGCGTATTAAAGCCACTGCCGAAACCAATTTGTATAGAAGTGTAAGTACGGTCTTGAACAAAGCGTTTCAACTAGTGGAAGACAATGAATTCATAGGAGATCCAAGCTACATTACCAAAATCGCCAAACTAACCAAGGCAGTCACTGCCCAAGATGTAATGAATGCCTATGAAAAATACATAAAGAACAAAAACTACGTAATGACAAGCATGGTTCCAAAAGGACAATTGGAACTGGCAGTAGCTGAAGCAGAAGAAGCAAAAGTATGGGTTGAGGAAGTAAAGCAAAACGTGGCAAACGAAGAAGTAAGCCAAGGCGAAGAAGCTGTCTATGAAAAAACAAAAACCAAATTCGATAGGAGTGAGCCGAGTTTTGGAAAACTACCACTGTTCAAATCCCCGAAAATATGGACGGGAAAACTTGAAAATGGGATGGCTCTTTATGGGGTTGAAAACAATGAAGTGCCACTCGTAGAGTTTGACATAACCATTCCCGGTGGGCATTTGTTGGATCCAAGGGAGAAGTCTGGAGTTGCCAATTTGTTGAGTGACCTCATGATGCAAGGTACCATAAACAAAACACCAGCAGATTTAGAAGAGGCCATAGATTTGCTAGGTGCAAGAATCAACATCTATTCTTCAAATGAAGACTTTCACATTTCAGGCTCGTGCTTGACCAAGAATTTCAATGAGACAATAAACCTAGTTAAAGAAATCTTGCTTGAACCACGTTGGGACGAAAAAGAATTCAACCGATTGAAAACAGCTTTAGAGACGAGTCTGAAAGGAAGGGAAGCAAACCCGAGTTCAATAGCCTCCATGGTATACAACAAGTTGATTTATGGAGAAAACCATGCTTTTGCAATCCCAGCATCTGGAACTCAAGAATCCACCAAAGGCATCACTTTGAAAGACCTGAAAGACTATTACACCAATCTGTCCCCAAAAGATGCAACCTTCCATATTGCCGGTGCCATAAAGGAGGAAATGGCAGAAAAAACCATAGCTGCTTTAAACGAATGGGAGTCCAAGGAAATTACATTTCCAAAATATGATTTGCCTGAATCCACTGCGGGAAACAAACTTTATTTCATTGATTTTCCAGGAGCAAAACAATCCGTTTTTCAAATTGGAAAACTGGCTTTGTCAGCAAAAGATGACGATGCAAACAATTTGAGATTTGCAAACGAAATTCTTGGAGGAGGCTCGAGCGGCAAGTTATTCCAAACTCTAAGAATTGGTAAGGGATACACATATGGCGCTTATTCAGGTATTTCCAACAACAAGGAAATAGGGCCATTCACCATAAGAACTAGTGTGAGAGCCAATGCAACATTGAAATCGTTGGAGATCATCAAAGACATGGTTTCAAATTATGAAAATGACTTTTCCGATGCAGAAGTGGAATTGACCAAAAATAAGATATTGAAAGCAAGCACCAGAGCTTACGAAAGTTTGGGGGCACAGTTGGGAATGCTCAGAAACATAAGCAAATACAATAGATCGCAAACCTTTACCGAAGAAGATCAAGAAGAATTGGTAAATATGAGTTTGGAAGATTACAAGGCTATCATTGCAAAGTACTTGAACGAAGAAGATATGATCTATGTAGTCGTAGGGGACAAGGTTACACAGTTTGAAGAAGTGAAAAAACTTGGAAAGACCGTTGTTGAATTGGATATCTATGGCAATCCACTATAGATGAAAAACTTTTCAATGTCATTCGCATTGGAAGGTTTGCCAAACCATTTTGCAATTGTATTTTCAGCGGGTTTGAAACGAGGTGAAAAATCCAAGTTCTTCAAGGCTTTTTCTTTCTTTGAGTGTACTTGCCATTGCCAAATGTATAGTCCTGCAAACCACTTTTTGTGCCATAGGCTTTCAAAAAGTGCCTGATAGGCGAGTTGTTGTGTTATGTCTGACTTCTTTTTGGAGATTCCACTAAACAAAGAATCCCATTCCCAAGGTTTTATTGTTGCGGAAACCTCACTTTTGTAACCTACTTCCGTAAACAAGATGGGTCTGTCGTATTTCTTTGACAATTCCTCCAGATTGCTGATGTGATTGCCCCAACCAGCTTTTATGGTTTCCAAATCTGGAGCCTTATCCTTGGTCAAAGGAAAGTATGCTTGTATGCCAATATAATCCATGGCATCCCAAAATTCCCCCAAATCATTGTCATCATCCCAATTGGCTGCATAGGTCAATTTTCCATGATATATTGCCCTAATGTCCTTTACCAAAGACATCCAAGCTTTCGGCTGTTGCTTTATGGAGGTTCTCAATTCCGTACCAATGCACAATAGTTCCACTTTCGTCAATGCTGCCATTTTTGCATAATGCAACATGTTTTCGCGATAGGATTCAAACCAGTAGTCCCACTCTTCATCTGATTGCATTGTGACATTGGAACGCCAGCCCTTATCCAACCATAGATGAGGCTTGAGCATTACTCGTACTCGCTTTTCATGAGAATCATTTATTGCCTTTATGAATGTAGAATCCTGTCGTGACCATTTACCAACGGTTCTTGGTGTTCTCATTGTTTTCGTTTGTTCATCCTCTTGATAGAGGAATGGGACAATGGCAACCCATTCTACGTTGTTTTTTATCACATCCGCCAAGGCTTTGTCATTGTTGTTTGTCCAACCAAATACGTGAACTCCTCGATGTTTTTCATCTAAATCATACAAGTTGTTGGAATGATCATTGGGATTTTCTACCGAATGATCCCACTCATACCCATAACCTTCATTGTTGTTCATGTGAACAATGGAATTATACGAAAACGACAACAGGAGAACAGGTAGCACCAAACGTAAAACGAAACGCCTTATCATAGTTACAACCCCTTTATTTCTATACACCTTGACGAAATAGCGAATAACAATAAAAATCAAATAGAACGTCAAGAACAGAATATGGAGTGCAATTTGAACATTCTTTCGTTTAGCCAGATCAAAAAAAGCATTGAGGCCTTCAGCAAACGAAGAGCCATCATTCACATATTGATACAATACGAAAAGAAGAGCAAACAACCACGTAAACAAGTATACGCATAGAGCACTAAGACCTTCTTTTTTTAGTTGTCCTTTCATTTTCTAAATATAACATAAATATGAAGTAGCGTCTATATAATGTTTTCTTAAAAAAACAATTCAACTGTATTGGCGAAACTGTATTTTTGCAATATGTCTAAATCATACCAACTGCAACAACAGATAATAAACAAACTCGGAATCAAAGCGCTTAACCCGATGCAAGATGAAGCCAATTTGGCCATTTCATCGGTAGATGATGTCGTGTTGCTATCTCCAACTGGAACAGGAAAAACCTTGGCTTTTCTATTGCCGGTTTTAGGAACACTCGATCCAGATTGCAAAGCTGTACAAGCATTGATATTGGTTCCTTCCAGAGAATTGGCAATACAGATTGAACAAGTCATCAGGGAAATGGGATCTGGATTCAAGGCAAATGCCGTTTATGGAGGTCGGCCTTTTTCAAAAGACAAAGTCGAGTTAAAGCATCCTCCAGCAATTCTTGTTGGAACACCAGGTCGTATTGCCGATCATTTACGCCGCGAGACATTTTCTGTTAATGAAATAAAGACATTGATACTTGATGAGTTCGACAAATCCTTGGAGGTTGGCTTTGAATCTGAAATGAGTGAAATTATTGCCTTTTTGCCTCACATCAAAAAACGAATATTGACTTCTGCAACCCAGGACATGGAGATTCCACGCTTTGTAGGCTTAAAAGACGAATTGACAATAAACTACTTGGGAACTGTAACTTCTCAATTGCTAATTAAAAAAGTAATTTCACCTGCAAAGAACAAACTTCAAACATTGGTGGATTTACTTTGTCACATAGGAAATGAACCAGGGATAGTATTCTGCAATTTCAAAGACACCATTTCATATGTAAGCGATTTTTTAGACGACAACAACATAGCGCACGGCTGTTTCCACGGAGGAATGGAGCAAATGGAAAGAGAGCGTGCATTGATAAAATTCAGAAATGGGACACATCAAATCATAATTGCAACCGATTTGGCTGCCAGAGGCTTGGACATTTCGGAATTGAAATACATCATTCATTATCAATTGCCGTTGAAAGCTCAGGAATTCACACACAGAAATGGAAGAACGGCAAGAATGAATACAGAAGGAACAGCCTATGTATTGCAATGGGAAGAGGAATACTTGCCAGAATTCATCAATTCCGAAGAAATTGTAAAACTGGCGGGTAAAACCATACCAGAAGGTTCAAAATGGCAAACATTGTTTGTGTCAGGTGGTAGGAAGGATAAAATTTCGAAAGGGGACATTGCTGGTCTCTTTTTCAAACAAGGAAATCTCGACAGGAGCGAATTGGGAATCATCGAATTGAAACAAGATTGTGCCTTCGTTGCTGTACCAAAAGACAAGGCAGATTTAATCATTGACAAAACAAACAACATGAGATTGAAGAAAAAGAAGATCCGAGTTTCGAAAATTTAACATTCTGGCATGATATTTGAAAAACATATTGTAATTAATAATAAATTTATATTACAATGAGTACAGGAACAGTAAAATTCTTCAACAGTGAAAAAGGATTTGGTTTTATCACGGAAGAAGGTTCAAACAAAGAACATTTTGTTCACATTTCGGGGTTAATCGATGAGATTAGAGAAGGTGATGAAGTAGAATTCGAATTAGCCGAAGGAAAAAAAGGATTAAACGCAGTAAACGTAAAAGTTATTTAATACATACGCTTAATAAACTTTGAAGGGAAGCCCATCATTTATTTGATGGGCTTTTTTATTGCTTGAAATTTAGTCACTGTAAATTTTAAAAGAACATTACCTTTGCTGAAAATAGCATTATGTCAAAATCCTTTTCAGAATTAGGTCTTTCGGAGTCCATATTAAAAACATTGAATGAACTCAAGATCGTTGAACCCACCGAAATTCAACAAAAAGCAATACCAACGTTGTTGTCCAAATCGGATGATTTCGTCGGCATAGCAAAAACAGGGACTGGTAAAACGGCCGCTTTCGGTTTGCCCTTGTTGCAATTGGTAGATGTGGAAAATAATGCTATTCAAGCTGTAATATTGGCTCCAACAAGAGAATTGGGACATCAAATCTTTGACAATTTAAACGAATTTGCGAAACATTTGCCTAAAATATCCATAGCCAGCGTTTGTGGAGGAATCCCCATAAAGCCTCAAATGGAACGTTTGTCCCAAACCACGCATATAGTAGTGGCGACACCTGGACGTTTAATCGATTTGATAAACAGAAAAGCCATCAATGTCAAAAACTCCAAGTACCTAGTATTGGATGAAGCAGACGAAATGGTAAGTGCTTTAAAGGACGGTTTGGATTCAATAGTCGATGAGTTGCCAAAGCAAAGACGCACCATTTTATTTTCTGCCACTTTGCCTGGAACGATCAAGCAATTGGTGCAAAACTACATGTCCAAGCATGTCACGCAAGTAAGTGCAGATATGGAGACGGTAGGACATAAAGGAATAGACCATCAATATGTCGTTGTAGAACCCATAGAAAAATTAAATGTTCTAATGCATTTCTTGAATTCCAAGGAAGCGCAAAGAGGAATCATTTTTTGTAAGACGAAGGCAGCGGTCAACAAGCTAGCTAAAAATTTGGCCATCAATAAATTTTCTTCAGGAGCATTGCATGGGAGTTTGACGCAAGGCATCAGAGATCGCATAATGGAACAATTTAGAGCTGGACACATCAACATTCTCGTTGCGACAGATTTGGCAGCAAGAGGAATAGATGTCAAAGACGTGTCTTTTGTGGTCAACTATCATTTGCCAGATGTCTATGAAGCATATGTACATAGAAGCGGAAGAACCGCTAGAGCAGGGGCAAAGGGGCTAGCATTGACTGTGATACAGGAAGATGAAGCTTTTGAAATTCCAGATTTCGAAGACGAATTGGGCATTGAATTCAAGAAGTACATTAAACCCAACTCACAGAGCATAGAAGAAAACAATGGTGTCCTCTGGGCGAAACAAATCTTTAAAACAAAACCCAATCACGATCTATCCTTGGAATTCAAAAACAGTATCAAAACGATATTCCATCACTTGACCAAGGATGAGCTCATAGAGAAAATGTTAGCTAATTACGTATTGCAGAATACCAACCTCAATTCTCCAAAGGAACATAAGTCAGGAAAAAAGAAGAATAAATTAAAATAGTTTTGTAGATTGTATTTATGACGGCGCAAGAATTCAAAGTACTATCCAATCAGTTGGCAATTGTGGCTCCTGACATTCCTTTGCAATGGGGAAACATCCAAAATGATGATACAGATTCCCAAATCAAGATGTTTGCTTGTAACACCTTCGATGAATTGGAAGCTACTTTGTCAGGTAAAAGCGAAGACATCAAGAATTATTTTAAAAAACGCTGGTTTTTATGGAAATGTGCGCAATGTGACGAATATTTATTCTACAAGCACAATTCAGTACAGCGAAATCCAAATGGGAAAAATCAAGATTGGGACATACAGTTTTTCAACAATGAAGCATTGCGTTTTGATTTGAAGGGGACGGTTGTTCCAAAAAAAATGAGAGAGCAAGCAAACATAGATGACAAGAAAATCATCAACTTCTTTTATAACAAGCAGAGTAGAGGAATTCGAGACAACATTCAAAATAGATTGTTCGTAATTCACATGCCTTTCAAATTGGAAAACGAAAATGTCTTAAGAGCCAATTTTCAAGCCAAGGCCATTATTTACAATAATTACATAAAGGAGTTGAGAAGGAAGCAAAATCCTATTTTCTTTAATTATGAAAAAAAATTGGTAGACATTATTTATATAAAAGAACACCAAGACAATACCGTAGATTATGAATTTGCGGCATCTTCTATTGATAAAAAGATTGTTTTTTCGTATAATACTGTCTAAATAGGATTTTATCTAGACTTAGAGTTTTATAAAAAGGGATGTTTTCAATCAAAAACCAAATATTTTTTTTCTTTTTTGCATTTGTTGCAACTATATCCAGTAGCCAAGAAGTGTTGGAGAGCACCATATACAAAAACGACAGTATAATGGCCATGCTGGAGGATGCATGGGATAATCTGGAAACATCTTCCCAAAACAGTTTTATGGTCGCAAACAGTTTTCTAACTGTTGCAGAACACAATAATAATGTAAGTGTTATTATTCAGTCTAATAGGATTCTGGGAAAGTATTATGAAGCATTAGGGGAAATAGCGAAGGCCTATTATTATACCGGGTTGGCATACGAATCCATCAATGAAAAGCATAAGGCATCGAGGATAGGTTTTTTCGCCACCAAACAATATGCAGAGCTTTTTAAAAAAGCAAAAGATTATGATCGAGCGTTGAAGTTTCATAAAGAAGCAATGCTTATTTATGACAACTATACCAGTGAATCGAGTCATGAACGATTTTTAAATTTAGGAGACATCGCTATTCTGTATTCCAACAAGAAAGATTACGAAAATGCATTGAAATATTATGCTTTGGCATTGGAAGAAGCAAAGAATCTGGAAAACAAGATATGGTTGTCTTCTGCATACAACAATATCGGTTACGCACATTACCAGCAAGGTGACTTTGAAAAAGCCTTGAAATATTATGAAGAAGCCAAGACTCATCTGAAAAGCACGGATGAAAGTGTTGAAGAAGAACTATTCTATGTAAACATAGAGGAAAACATAGCTCACATATATATAGCCCATTATGAAAGATATAGAGAAGCTAGTCTAATTTACAAGCATGTTGCCAAAATCAGGAGGAAACACAATGCCATCAAAGCTGCTATAAATGCGGATATAGAGCAACTGCATTGCCTTGTAAGAATAAATGATGTTGAAAGAGGTAACGTGTTAAATGAAAGCATTGAAGTCTATTTCGAGGACAAGAAAGATGATCCTTACTATGAAACGTTTCTACAAGTTCGATTGTTAAGTCATAAATACAAGGGGAATTACAAACAACATCTAGAAGTTTCAGAAGAGTATATCAAGTATTTGAACAAGAAATCCGAAGATAATGTAATAGCCAATCAAGAAGCCATAGCCAATTATATCAAATTTCAAGAAAATGATTTCAAGAAAAAATTGAATTTGGAAAAGGAATTGGCTAAAGAAAAAGAAGCCTCCATGTCCAAGGACAATCGATTGCTATTTTTAATTTCATTGTTACTTTGTATGGCTCTGGTAACTTTGCTATTAATCATAAAAGGAAAAAAAGAAAAAGAAAAAAGAGTAGAACAAGAAAACCTAATTACGAAACTAACACTTGAAAATACAACTTTGGAGAAAGAAAAGCTGAATGACATGTTGGAATCCAAACATCAAGACATAGTCAATATGGTTACCGATAGCACAATGCGAACAAAGTTTCTAAAAAAGTTGTTACATAAGATTGAGGTGGAAAAGGTTTCAGTGATCGATGACAATACAACTCTAAAAGAATTGATATTCGATATAAAATCTCAAATACAAATAGAAGAACGTCTCACTGGGCTACAAAGTGATTTGAGCACCGTGAATGCATACTTCGACAAGATTTTGATGGAAATGTATCCAAAACTGACAAAGTCGGAACGGGAGATAAGTTCGTTCATAAGGCTTAATTTTTCCATAAAGGAAATTGCACAAATTAGAAATGCGAGTATAAATTCCATTAAAATGGCTAGGTCCAGAATTAGAAAGAAAATGTCACTTTCTCCAGACAATAAATTAGATCAATTCATCAAATCCATATAGATTTTCGAAAACTGTTACCTTTTGTTACCTCAAATATTTTGTTTGTTCCATACTACAAGATACATTTGAAGTAATGGAAGCTAATCCATTTATGATACCTTGTATCCTCTGCTAGGAATTATGATAGCAAGTATTTAGGATTGTTAGTTGGTGCTAAATATACATAGCCATTCTTATTCTTACCCTTAAGAAGATAAGAATGGTTTTTTATTTTTATTCATATCGTACTTAATCACTTTAATTTAAGTTGCATTTTTTCAACTGAGAGGTTTTTTTACTGTTTTTTTAAGCTTGTATACTTTTTGTAGCCCCTAGTCTTAAGGGTATAACGAGCCATTTTGTTAGATTTGTTTAAATATGTTCTGCTAAATTCACTTTTATTTAATGAATTTCACCATCCACGCCAGCTCCCTTAAATTATTTGGCGTGGATGGTTTTTTATGCACATCCATGTCGTCAGAATATTCGATGGGATTTTATAAGTGGGAATTTAATACATTTGATGACAATTGAAAAAAATCAAATTGCATCAATGGGACTACTAAATCAATTCATAAAAGACTTTGCTTCGTTTGTTTGGGGATTACCTTTGCTAATTATACTTATTGGAGGAGGTATGTATTTAATAATGCGTTCAAGGTTTTTGCCTTTTCGTTATTTGGGCCATGCGATAAACGTACTTAGGGGTAAATACGACAATGTGGAAGCCCCAGGAGAGATAAGTCATTTTCAGGCATTGACCACAGCATTGTCCTCTACGATTGGCATGGGTAACATAGCAGGGGTTGCCGTTGCAATTTCCATTGGTGGACCTGGAGCTATTTTTTGGATGTGGGTTAGTGCCATCATTGGGATGTCCACTAAATTTTTCACGTCTTCATTGGCTATTATGTACCGAGGAAAGGATACCAATGGAGACATACAAGGCGGACCGATGTATTTTATTATGGAAGGCTTAGGCAAGCACTGGAAACCTTTGGCTATATTCTTTAGCATATGTGGTTTGGTTGGAGCTCTACCCGTATTCAATGTAAATCAATTGACAGAAGCTATCAACAATATCTTGTTGCAACCAAATGGCTTTGAAATTGGAAACACATCGAATTTGACGATTGGGTTGATTTTGGTTGTAGTAACCTCCATTGTCATTTTGGGAGGTTTGAACCGCATAAGCAAAGTCGCTTCCAAGTTGGTTCCGGCAATGGTTGGACTGTATTTCATACTCATAACAATAATTTTGATACTACATGTCGATGTGCTTCCAAAGTATTTTGGGCTTATTTTCACAGATGCCTTTACTGCAAGCACCTATAAGGGAGATTCCTTTTTTGGAGGTGTTTTGGGAGGTCTTATCCTATTGGGCATCAGGAGAGGTGCCTTTTCCAATGAAGCTGGTATTGGCACGGCACCAATGGCTCATGGTGCCGCAAAGACGACAGAGCCCATTCGTGAAGGTTTGGTAGCTATGTTGGGACCAGCCATCGACACCTTGGTGGTCTGTACTTTGACGGCATTGGCAATATTGGTGACTGGAGTTTGGCAAACAAGCGATGCAAATGGCGTGACGTTGACTGCGAATGCCTTTGGTGAGGCTATGCCGCAAGTTGGGAAATACCTTCTATTGGTTTGCATAGTAGTATTCAGCATTTCATCATTGTTTTCATTCTCATATTACGGCACGAAGTGCATGTCCTTTTTATTGGGAGCAGACAAAAAACACTATTACAATTACATTTACATACTTAGCATTGTCATTGGAGCAACGACTTCTTTGGATATGATGATAAACCTAATCGATGGTTTCTTTGCCTTGATGGCCATACCAACAATGCTAGCAACAATAATATTGGCTCCAAAGGTATTGAAGGAGGCCAAGAGTTACTTTGAAAGATTGAAGGAGGAAAAGCCACATTGAATCAATGTGGCTTTGTGAATTGAACAATAAAGCCCAAAGCGTTTTCAAATGCATTAGTCATAATTGGTTCTTACCCTTTTTTCAATAGGATCTTTTCGTTTGTGAATTGGTATGCAGCATCTAGGAAATCTAAGATCGAATTCCAATTCGCATTGGGTTCGAAATTGTTTTTATAGGCTTTGGACGTAGTTATGGTCAAGATGTCTCCATCTATTTCAGCAGAGGAAATAAAAGCACCTGTGGGATTGTCTATGGTTTTCTTGAGCTTGTCTAGACCTACTACTTTATAACCTTCCGGTATGGTTAGTTTTATTACGTTTCTATAGCTCCTTGGGTTTCTGAAATAAATATTCTCTTCTCTGGTACGTTCTTTTTCAGTTATGTCCACTTGACCTCCAATCAGTTTTCCTATCTGAATGATGTAATTTGGCCCAGCTTTCTTTATCAATCCTTCGTTTATTTCAAATTCATCTTTAAAGGCAAAACTCGAATCTCCACTATAACGTCCCATTTCATGGAACTCAAAAGTATGGTTTTCAATACCCATGTCATATTCGCTTTCAACCGTTTTCTTGAAGTGTTCTTTTTGTTTCTTCTTTAGTTTTTCGACCAATGCATCATATTCCTTTTTGGCTTTGATTTTGTTTTTCTTGTTTTTGAGGCGTTCAAAGAAGTTTTTTGTTTTACCCTTGGAATACTCTTCATCCAAGAAGTCGAAAAAATACAGGAGATCCTCTTGTTTGAATGTTTTGTTATGACCTGTGTGCTTGGACATTCTATTTATCTTAATCCCAGAAAAATCCTCTTTCAAATTCACATTCAATTCTTCTAGACTTTCATTGTCTACGTATGATGAAGATGGAATCGTTATTTCTTCAACGGCATCCAATCGTTTTTTCTCATAGGAGTAACTCAATGCATAGGCCTTGCTACTTTCTATTAAAGGGTTCATACTTGACAATGTAGAATGACTATCGAAAATGGAAATGTAAAGTGGTGTGTCCAAATTTACCCTAAGTATGGTATTCATCTCCGAAGAGAACAACAAATCTTCAATGTCACCATCATCTCTATTTTTAGTAACGATTACATCGAAAGGAATTTCTTTGTCGATCAAGGTGCTGGCAAATGCCTTTATGAACTTGTAATTTGTGTCTATGAAAGAAATTCTGGTGCCGTAATGATGAAATGAGTTGAATACTATGTCGGATTCTCTTATTATCACTGGTTGGATAAATTGATTTCTATGATGGTGTCTCAAATAATAATAGAGTTCCATGACCAGTTCTTCGTTTGAAAGTTTTTTGTCTTTAAAGTACTTGCTTTGTGCTTTGTCGTAGTACTTGAATATTCCGTAATGATTGTCATACAATTTCAATACGTCTTCTTTGCTTACGCTTTTTTTAATGTCCTTTTCATCATCGGATAAAAAATCGAAAATACTATTCTCATAACTCCCATTACGAGCAAATATGACTTGAAACTTGAAAAATGGAAGTTCCTTAAAAGGAGCAGACCATCTTGGAAATTCACTTTTCTTCAAATTGTTAGCCTTTAACACATAGCGTCTGTCGTTGCTTTTGTCTGTTTCAATTTCCTTTAATTTCGGGGCACCATTATATGTGTTGAAGTTTATGAAGAAATCATTTTCGGTATTAAAGCGTAAGACGAACTCTTTTGTCGGATAAATGTCAATAAGAGGTCTTTCGATGCTTTTAAAGGTATAGCCGGATTTTTGCTTGAAAGGCTCGATGGTATACGAATAATAGTCAATGATGTCACCAACTTCCAATCCGGATATGGCTATTTTATACTCATTGTAGTTGTCGGTTTCCACAGCTTCCTTGTCAATCTCTATTTCTTTTTCCGTACCATCAGGTTTAATGATCTTTATACCTAGGTGTTTTTTTCCCTTTTTCCCCCAATAGCCTCTTGCCACCCTGAAACTCTTGACAAATGAAAATTCAGAGTATTCTTTGATAGAGGCATTGTCAAGGAGTTTGACGCGCTTTCTAATTGCATTGATATACTTGACTTTCTTTCCATATTTATGATAGTCGTAAAAATACTCTTGATATAATATCACCGCAGATTCATTTTCCCATTCTACAGGGATGTCGACATTGTTCTTTTGGGTATCATTGTCTCCCCAGTATAGGTTTTTAATTTCCAATGCTTCTTTCGATTGCGAAAAAAGTGAAGAAGAAAAGAGCAATGTCAATATTAATGATTTATAGAATTTCATAGAGCATTATTGTTTTGTTAGTGTGATTTGTTCCGTATACAAGGCATCCAGTTTTTTTACGAACTCATTCCATTCCTTGAAGTCTTCTGTTTTGATCTCCGCATTCTTTATTATGAATTTCTTGGTATAGATTATGCTATTGTCCTTTTTTTCGAAATTGACGGACATGTCATAGTTTTCACTGGATGCGGAAATGCTCTCCGGTAAACTGGAAATGGCATACCCTGTAGGGATTTGTAGTTTTGTAATGGATTCAATGTCTTTTTTTGTACTGAACACGTAATCGGTCTTCCTCTTGTCGAAATCGAAACCATTGAATTCCTTGTCCAAATCGAGATCTATGTATATCGTGCCATCAAATTCTGAAACGGCATTCTTTATGCTAATGTCATGGGACAACTCTATGTTTAAATCCCTATTGGATAGATCTGAGGTATTGATGTTGGAAACCTTGACGTTGGTATTGCCTTTATTTAAATACCATTCCATGAAATCTTCCTTTTCGTCGTTTTCCAAGGTGTGAAAGTAGTAAAGTAGGCTGGAACGACTTTCTCCTTCAAATGTCTTCTTTACTTGTCCTTCCAATATTTCCCCATTCAACGTATATGCATAGCTGATCTTTTCTTTGTTGAATTCCGGCGAACTGCTTGGAACATGCTTTAGAATGAACTCATCGCCATCCTCAATAAGTACTTGTTTGCCTTGGATGCGGTTGGCATATTCGCCAAAGGCATTGAACTTTTCGGTACCATCCAAGAAAATGGTTTCTCCATCTTTGATTACAGAACAAATCATATGGTTGTCTACAGCCAAACTTGGGATGGAATAATCGTAAGCGATTCTTTTTGTTCCGATCCATGTCAATCTGGCATCAAAACCAGCTTCGATGAGCATTTGCTTCGTAAGGTTAGCCATCCCTTTGCAATCTCCATACCTTTTGGTGAATACATTGGATGCCTCATCTGGTTTAAAACCTGCTATTCCATCTTCGAAGGCAATGTAACGGATGTTGTCTTGCACCCAATAGTAGATGCTCTTAATTTTGTCTTCGTCAGTCTTGCCGTCTTTTGTCAGTTCCATAACCTTCTCTTTGAAGACAGAGTTGTCATTTTCCAAATCGGCAGTCAATGAGTGGTACCAACCATACAAGTCCTTGGTGGAGTTGAAGAGATTGTTCTTTTTTCCCTTGTACGTATGGGATTTTGCAACAATCAATATGTGTGGGTATGTGTATGTTGGTCCAGGCGCATTTTCATCTTCATACATGGCATGAAGATTTTCAATTTTAAACGTGTATGTCGTTGCTTCCGCCTTTGGATTGTCTATGCTATTCTTTTTTATGTCATACCCTTCAAAGTTCATTTCTTTCAATTCCACATCCAACCAACTTGGAACTTCAATCTTTATTGTTTTTTCAATGATGGGATATTCGGAATTGAAATATATTTTCGTAAAATACTTCACATCGTCATATTCCTTGTTTATGGTGGTAATGTATCTATATCCCATTTGAGGGAAGTCAAGATTGACGTATTTCACCCTAAGGTCGTTATGAAACAAATCGGAACTGGTGTAAGCGTCATCTTTTACATAGAAAGCTGCATCACGCTTGTTTTTGTATTTGATTGAAAAATCGGTTATCCTGGAGCCGCCGTCGTAAATAGAATATTTTTGGATGTCGGATCTAGGGTCAATGTTAAGCATGCTGTCATCCGAATTATGATTGACGGTAACTTTCTTGTCGCCTTTGTCATAACCAAAGGAGACAATGTCCGTACTGTATTCCAATACGACACTATCATCGGGAAATTGTTCTTTTAGTTTTTTGGCTAGAGTGATGTCTCTAGCACTGGGATCAATCTTCTTTTGTGAGAATGCATTGCTTGATGTCAACACTATGAAGAATAGGTAAATTGTCTTTTTTAACATGAATTGGGGTTTAATCAGCTGCGAATATAAATCTAATGATTAAGATTTAGAAATTATTTGAATTAAAACCTCTAATACATAGCGTACTAGAGATGTTCGTATATAAAAAAGAAAGAATGGAAGAGTGGAAAAGAACAAGCCCAATCATTATTTGATGATTGGGCTTGTCTATAAACAAAAATATCTTATGCTGTTATTTTATGGCAATCATACTAATTTCCACATTGACGAACTTAGGAAGGTTGGCAACTTCCACAGTTTCGCGAGCAGGAGCAGTGGCTTCATCAAAATACAAACCATAAACGGCATTGATCTCGGAAAAGTTATTCATGTCGCTGATAAAAATAGAAGTCTTTATTACGTTTTCAAATGTCATGTCGGCTGCTTCCAAAACGGCTTTCATATTTTCCATGACTTGTTTCGTTTCCGTTTCGATGGAGTCCAAGACAAGTTCACCTGTTTCTGGATGCAAAGCTATTTGTCCAGAAGTATACAGGGTGTTTCCGCTTAAAACGGCTTGGTTGTAAGGTCCGATAGGGGCAGGAGCTTTTGTGGTAGTTATTATTTTTTTCATGAAAATGGATTTTATTCCCGAGGATTTTGGGAGTTTTTATTAATTAACTTCTATATGTTACAAACGTTGATCTGGTCGACGTCTCTTTTCGTATTTGATGTCCTTCAATATATTCGATTTTATTCCTATGAAGAAGTTCCAAGAACTTCTTGAGCTAAATGGAATCCAACTAAAGTTCATTCTCCAACTCAATAGATCTCTGGAAAAACGCAATTGCGTATAGGTGAAACCTTGATTTTTGAAATCGTATCCAGAAGAGGCTCCAATGGACCATCGAGGGGAGATGTCCAAGTCACCAGAAAACATCAAGGAATGGGAGGATATCTCTTGTTGTCGTTTTGTGTTCGAATAGTTTATGGCATAGGCAAGGCGCAAATTCCAAGGAATGCTGTAATTGTATAGTTCACTGGGAACTTCGTCCTCATCATCTTCATCTTCGTTGTAACGTTGGTCTGCGAAATCCTCCGAACGTCCAAACAAATCATCATTTCTCCCTCCGCTTTGTAGCGTTTCCTCTCTACTGCTTTTGCTGGTCTTTTCATCTTTGCCATTGCTACTTTTAATGCTGTAACCCACGGTAAGGTTGGCACTCGTAATTCTAAACAGGCTTCCTCCATTGCTTATGTTGAATTCTTCTATTCTGTTATTGTTGCTATCCAAGGCATAAGGATCCAAGGTCGCACCGAAATTAACGTTCATCTTGTTGTTGAAGAGTTGTGTACCACCGCTCATTCTCACTGGACTCCAACGCAAGGAATCTCCAGCCAAATTGTAAGAAGAGGAAAAGTTCAAGTTGTTCAGAAGCATTATTTTCTTTGGCTCTGTTTGGGTACTGTCCCTGTCTCTAACCTTTGCTTCGAAGTTATTCGATACAGATAGCCCTATGGAACTGGAATAGGTCTTGTTTGGAGCACCAAACAGACTGCCTTCAAAACGAGAAAACTCACGTTCTAAAGGGTTCCCATTGATGTCTGTTTCCTCGTAGGTGTCATAGTATCTATCGAAAGCAGGATTTATGTTGTAACTTACCGAAGGCCTGATTACATGGCGTATGGCTTTTAATTTTTTGTCTTGCCCTTCCTTTTCAAATTTGAAAAGACCATAGACGGTAGTTCCTACGCTCGCGCTGAAATTGTACGTCCTATAGGAATCGAATCCTTTTAAATCCTCTGTGACGGTAACATCATTAACGTCATCATAAGAACGATTTATGGTATTCAATGTCCAAGTCTCGTCAAAGTTGGCACTTGCACTGAGGCTTAAATATTGCATGACCTTGAAGTTCGTGGAAAGCGGGATGGAATGTCTCATTCCAATTCTAGCATCATCGAACATCTCCTTTTTGAAGAACAATGAATCAGTAGTTTGAATTCTATTTTCTCCACGTACGGAATACTGCATGTTTATGTTTTGAATAAGTCCTTTTTTTGTTCCTGCCTTTGGTGCAAAGGGATAGATTCTACCAACGCTACCTTGAAACGTGGGCAATGTCAAATTTATGGATTCCGTTTGCGTATTTTGCGAATGTGTTGCCGTCATGCTCATATTTACTTGTGGTTCCCCTTGGAACGTTTTGGAATAGGACACGGAGGACGACAACGTATTGTTCAAGAAACTGGAAGCATTGACTTGGTTGTTGGATTGTTGGTAATAATTGCTACTCCCTAAATTCACGGATGCTGAAAAACGCGAATTGGGGTTGGCTTTGGGATCTTGGTTGTGAGACCATCTCAAGTTGTAGATGGTGGTCTTGGAATAATCGGGGAAACCTCGTTCGCTGTTTATTAGATTCTCATAGCGAAAACCTAGGTTTCCATTGAAATTATACCGTTTTGCATATTTGCTTTCTATACGGATTCCATAACTGCCATTGGTGTAGTAATCTCCCAACAAGGCCAAGTCCACATAATCGCTTATGGGGAAATAATATCCTCCGTTTTGTAGGAAGTAACCCCGATCGTTTTGTTCACCGAAACTAGGAAAGATAACACCCGCCGTTTGTTTCTTGCTCAAAGGAAAGTAGGCGAAAGGCAAACCTATGGGCGTTGGGACGTCGTATATGAACAAGTTGGTCAATCCGGTCACCACTTTTCTGTCTGGTACTATTTTGGCTTTTCTCAATAGGAAATAGTATTCTGGATCGTCCAAATTCTTTGAAGTCGTAAACTTTCCTTGACTGATGAAATAGACGGAATCGTTCTCCTTCTTAGTGAGTTCTGCTATGATCGTGCCCCCATTCTGTTCGGTTCTGGAATTCCATATCAATGCTTTCCTCGTATCGAAGTTAAAACGGATGGAATCTGGCTCTACGACGGACTGTCCTTGCTTGAATACGGGAAGTTGGGAATATACCCCGGAAGTGTCCTTTAACCTACCAGCATATACTTCGTTCTTGCTATAGTCTATTACAATGACGCCAGCTTTTATTTCCATATCCTTGTATAGCACTTCTGCTTCATTGTATAGATACAATTTCTGTTCTTTCCTATTGAAGGCCGTGTAGTCTTTGGCATTGTATGTGATAATCCCTTCCAACAATTCCTTTTTTGGTTTAATGGAATCCGTCTTGGTCGTGTCGCTTGCCTTTTCATTCAATATCAAATCATCGACATTGACCTCTAGAGAGTCCTTTGGTACCGTAGTGGGGTCTTCTTTTTGAACAGGGGAGATTTTTACGTCCGAATTTTGTCCATCAACTTGAGCAAAGCTAAAAGTGTTGATAAACACTGTAAAACTTAGGGCGAAAAGTATATAAAATCTATTTGTATGCAATGCTTTAAAATGTATTTTTGCTAAAGTATGGCTCGGTTTTTGAATTGCCAAAATTAAATATATTTTTTATGAATACTTTATTATTCTCAAAAAATTAAGAAACAATACTAAATACTTAAAAAACTGGTTTAATACCTATGCAAACGAATATGAAAATGCTTTTCTTGTCATTTACGATAGTATTGACATCTTTAATGTTCAACACGACTGAAGCACAGTCTAATAATGGGAAATTCGTTGTTGTCTTGGATGCAGGCCATGGTGGTCATGATCCAGGAAAACCATCTAAATATGGGTACAAGGAAAAGGATATTGCCTTGAAAATAGTACTGGCCGTAGGAAAGGCATTGGAAAAGAATCCAGACATAAAGGTTGTCTACACCAGAAAGAAAGATGTCTTCGTAGATTTGTTCGTTAGAGGTAAAATAGCCAACAAGGCAAATGCAGACTTGTTCGTATCCATACATTGCAATGCTCACAACACACAAGCATATGGATCCGAGACCTATGTTTTGGGAGTTCATCGAAACAAGACCAACTTCGATGTGGCGAAAGCGGAAAACGAAGTTATCTTCTTGGAGAAAGACTACAAGAAGAACTATGAGGGATATGATCCCAGCTCGCCAGAATCTTTCATTGGTTTGACATTGATGCAGGAAGAATATTTGGATCAAAGCATACAGTTGGCAAAGAACATACAAGATAATTTTACCCATAAATTGAAAAGAAAGAATAGAGGGGTAAAACAAGCTGGTTTCATCGTGTTGCATCAAACGGTGATGCCTAGCGTGCTAGTTGAGACTGGTTTCATTACCAACACAAAGGAAGGCAAGTACCTGAATTCAAAAAAAGGACAATTGGAACTGGCTTCGGCAATAGAGAAAGCCATCATAAAATACAAAAAAGGAGTAGATGACAATACGGGTAATTTTGACTACAATGTTGAAACGAATGATGAATCCACTGTTTCGTCCGAAGAAAAAATCATTAAAAACACCATTTTCAAAGTGCAAATTGCAGCTGGATCGAAGAAAATAGAACCCAAATCATATAATTTCAAGGGGCTGAAAGATGTATCTAGAGAGAAATCCGATGGGCTGTACAAATATTACTTCGGTTATACTTCAGACTACAACAAAGCTCAAAACTTACAATTGGAAGCCAAGAAGAAAGGATATAAGGATTCCTATTTGGTAGCCTTTAAAGATGGAAAGCGCATAAGTTTGGAAAAAGCTCTAAAACAAGACGCTAATTAAGAGTCATTCTTAGTAAAATATTTTTATTTTTGTTACTTAATCAAATCCCAGATGCACTTTGAAAATATCTAGAGAAGTAAAAACTGCAATATTAGTCATATTAGGAATAGTCTTTTTTATTTTCGGTTTCAGTTACTTAAAAGGTAAAAACCTATTGGAGTCTTCCAATGTTTTCTATACGGAGTTCGACTACAATGCGCTCACAGCATCATCACCAGTTACAATAAAAGGTAATGCTGTCGGCAAGATAACAGACATTGTTTACGATTTCAAAACAGGAAAAACTAGAGTGTCCTTTACTGTGAACGAACAATTGGTTTTTTCCAAGAACAGTAAAATAAGACTTTATGAGTTAGGCCTGATGGGAGGTAATGGCTTGGCCATAATCCCTGCAAATGATAAACAAATAGCCAAAAGTGGAGATTTCATAACATCGGAAGTCGAAGACGGATTGGTAAAAAACCTAACAAGCAATTTCTCTGGGTTGAGTACTGGTTTGGATACGACTTTGAAATCTGCAGATTCTCTTTTGATTAATCTCAACAGCATAGTTGAAGACGATTCAGAAAAAGGATTGAAAAGTACAATCTCGGAATTGAATGAAACCTTGAGGTCATTCAAGTCTCTATCTTATTCTGTTAAGTCTTTGGTAGCGAAAAATGATGAGAAGCTAAACTCTGTCATCAACAACTTCAACAAGGTCAGTGAAGACATGGCAGTATTGTCAAACGATTTGAAAGGTATAGAAATTTCCAAAACCGTAGGCAATTTGGATAAGACATTGGCCAATGTGAACACCTTGTTGGAAGGTCTGGAAAAAGGAAACGGTTCATTGGGTAAATTAATGAAAGACGAGAAATTATACGACAATTTGGAAGTGGCGTCTGGACAATTGAAAGAGTTGTTGCAAGACTTTAAATTGAACCCTAAGCGTTACATTAATGTGTCTGTTTTTGGAAAGAAAGACAAGAAAGGGTATGTTAAACCAGAAGATGAAAGAGAGTAAACCAACTAACTATATATGAATTACTTACCAAACATTATTTTTGCAATCGCTTTAGTTGTAGGCGTTGGATATTTCATTAAAAACGTCAAAAGACTATGGAGAAACGTAAAGCTAGGTCAAGATAAGGACGTAAGCGACAACAAGTCTCAACGTTGGAAGAACATGGCAATGATTGCCTTGGGGCAAAGTAAGATGGTGAAACGGCCAGTTGCTGGTTTCTTTCACATAGTGGTCTATGTAGGTTTTGTCATAATCAACATAGAAGTGTTGGAGATTGTTATAGATGGTTTGTTTGGAACGCATAGAGTCTTTTCTGGTTTGGGGAAGGCATATGGCTTCTTGATTTCAAGTTTCGAGGTGCTGGCTGCTTTGGTATTTATTGCCGTGGTGGTTTTTTGGATTAGAAGAAACATGATAAAGCTAAAACGTTTTATGAGTCCCGAAATGAAAGGGTGGCCTAAAAACGATGGAAATTTCATATTGTATTTCGAAATGGTATTGATGACACTATTCTTGGTGATGAATGCCACGGATACAACTTTTCAAAATTCGGAATTATACTCGGGAAACCTCATAAGCCAGTATTTGACGCCTTTGTTTGACGGGCTCTCAGAATCTAGTTTGCACATCATTGAACGTACAGCTTGGTGGATGCACATATTGGGGATATTGGTATTCTTGAACTACTTGTATTTTTCAAAGCATCTGCACATACTTTTGGCTTTTCCAAATACATATTATGGCAACTTGAATCCCAAAGGACAGTTTTCCAACAACGAAGCTGTAACCAAAGAAGTCATGCTAATGATGGATCCAAACGCAGACCCATTTGCTGCACCTACGGAAGATGAAAGCGAAGAAGCTCCTGCAAAATTTGGAGCTAGCGATGTCCAAGATTTGAGTTGGGTTAATTTGCTGAATGCCTATACTTGTACTGAATGCGGAAGATGCACAAGTGAATGTCCCGCAAACCAAACAGGAAAAAAATTGTCTCCCCGTAAAATTATGATGGATACGAGAGATCGTTTGGAAGAGGTTGGAAAAAATATAGACGCCAACAAAGGAGAGTTCAAAGATGATGGCAAACAACTGTTGAACGATTACATAACAAAAGAAGAACTTTGGGCATGTACATCCTGCAACGCTTGTACTGAAGCTTGCCCAGTAAGCATAGACCCATTGAACATCATTATGGAAATGCGTCGCTATTTGGTAATGGAAGAATCCGCCGCACCAATGGAATTGAACAATATGATGACAAACATAGAAAACAATGGAGCACCATGGCCATACAACCAAATGGATAGATTGAACTGGAAAGACGAATAGTCTCATTGCCCTTCGTTTTTAAAAATCGATCATTCCATAAAAACAATAGTTTTAGTAAAATGAAATATGAGCAGCATACATAGAAAATACGACCTTCTTGCCTTCCTATTCTTCTTATTGGGACTTAATATGATCTCTGCTCAATCCTACAAGAAGGATTCTTTGCAAATTAAGGCATATACAGAAATCAATTACAAGAACAACAAGGCAACAGCCATAAAGCTCAAGAAGGTATTTTGCGACTATTGCTCAACAGTACAAATAGAAAGTATTGGAGAAGAAGCTTTGAGGAGGGCAGACATGGAGAAGTACTACCCAGAAAACAAACTGGAAAATGGAAAAAAAAGGTTGGCGATATACATAAGGATTTCAAAAAAGGATTTCGCTTCCATAAACGAAAACACCAAGATAAACATCAAACTAAAAGAATGAAACGAGAAGACGCTGACAAATTGCTACATGAAAAAGTAGAGGCAGGAGAGAAGATTAGCCCAGTGCTGCCAGAAGGAGTAAAGAACTACTTGATAGACATAGATGGTACCATTACAGACGATGTTCCAAATGAAGAGCCAGAGCGCATGGGAACATGCTTGCCTTTTCCAGATGCATTGGCCACGTGCAACAAATGGTATGATGAAGGTCATATGATATGCTTTTTTACTTCAAGGACAGAAGATCACAGAGAAGTGACAACCAATTGGCTTAACAAACATGGCTTCAAGTTTCATAGTCTTTTGATGGGAAAACCCAGAGGAGGAAACTACCATTGGATAGACAACCACCTGGTAAAGGCTACGCGTTACAAAGGGCAGTTTACCGATTTGGTGGACAAAAAAGTTACCATACAGGTATTTGACGACGCCAAAAGGTAAAACAAAATCACACTTTCAATCAATGTTTTTGAAGTGAGTTAACAACATAAACTCAATATTATGAGCGAACAATTAAAAGTGCCAACAATGGCAGAATTTATGGCACAAGGCAAGCAACCAGAAGTTTTATTTTGGGTAGGTTGTGCTGGAAGTTTTGACGATAGAGCTAAAAAGATAACAAAGGCGTTTGTAAAATTGCTAAATAGGGCAAATGTGGAATTCGCTGTTTTAGGAACGGAGGAAAGTTGTACGGGAGATCCGGCAAAGCGCTCTGGAAATGAATTTTTGTTTCAAATGCAAGCCGTTACCAACATTGAGGTGATGAATGCCTATGAGGTGAAAAAAATAGTCACCGCATGTCCACATTGCTTCAATACACTTAAAAATGAATACCCTGGCTTAGGAGGCAGCTATGAAGTGGTTCATCATACACAATTTTTGAAAGACCTTTTGAACGATGGTCGTTTGACCATCGAAGGAGGTCAATTCAAAGGAAAGCGCATCACATTTCACGATCCTTGCTATCTAGGACGAGCAAACAATGTTTACGAAGCCCCAAGAGACCTAATTAGAAAATTGGATGCAGAATTGGTGGAGATGAAAAGTTGCAAATCCAGAGGATTGTGTTGTGGAGCTGGTGGAGCTCAAATGTTCAAGGAGCCAGAAGAAGGAAGCAAGGACATCAACATAGAACGCACAGAACAAGCCCTAGAGACAAAACCGCAAATTATTGCAGCTGGCTGTCCGTTTTGCAACACGATGATGACAGATGGCGTAAAAGGCAAGGAGAAGGAAGCAGATGTAGCTGTGATGGATATTGCCGAGTTGATTGCCAACGCACAAGATTTGTAATATGTAGCTCTCTCCAAAGAAGTCAAAAACTGGAATTATTCAAATTCACATTTCATTGATTGCATTGGATCATTTCAAAAACAAAGAAGAGCGAGAAGAAGGAGTTAACTATTTTTACATGCACACTAAAACAATCTGATGTTTAGGAACGAACAAATAGACATAGACGACATACCAACGGTGGACTCTGTTGTTTTCGAACCTGTTTCAAAAACTTACCTAAGCATACTCATCGTTAACAGAGTGTCCATATGCATAGCCATTTATCTTGCTCTATTTTCGATAAAACTAGTATCTAGCAACAACTTGATCTCTCGTTATTTTTGGGTGATTCTTTCCATTGTAAGCGCTTTTTTTATTATCAACATCATCATTGTCATATTGGGTTTTTCCAAAAGAGGCTACGCACTGAGATCACAAGACATCATCTATACCAAGGGACTTTTGATAAACGATGTAACCACCGTTCCCTTCATAAGGATTCAACATATAGAAATTTCAAGGTCTTTTATCGCCAGAAAATTGAACTTGGCTACTTTGAACATCTATTCGGCAGGAGATGCAGGAGATGACCTATCCATAAAGGGGCTCCCTTTTGACGTTGCAAGCAAGTTGAATGCTCATATAACAAATAGGCTTAATGAATGACTTCGATTTTAACGGTCCAAGTCGGCAGTCTGCGAAAGGTATTCTCGTAATATTCGCATTCAATGCCTATAAATTCATAAAAAAGAGTGCCACGCTGCTTTTGGTGTTTGCTTTTAGCTTTTTTAGAAAAGGTACTGTCTTTGGATTTAGCACGTCTTACCTGATCATCACACTTGCAGGCATAGGCCTATTTTTGCTCATTAAAGCCTTTTTGAGTTATTTGAACTTTACCTTCCATATTTTAGGAAATGACTTTCATTTATCAACAGGCATATTGAAAAAAGAGAACATCACAATCCCCAAATCGAAAATTCAAAACGTATACATCAAGCAAAATGCACTTCAACAAATAATAAATGTCGTTCAAGTCAATGTAGAAACAGCAGGAGACAACAGTACAGAGATCGAAATCTCTGCCATAAGCAGAGAAAAAGCCTTGGCTTTAAAACAAGAACTATTCAGTGCAAGACAATCCAACACTGAAGACAACCAGACAATGGAGGTGTTCTACAAAGCGTCGTTAAAAAAACTATTGCTGGAGGGAGCCAGCCAGAATCACATAAAGAGTTTTTTTATCATTCTAGCCTTCATTGGTGGGCTATATACCAATTTAAAAGATCTTGTAGAGCGTTTAAGATGGCAATCTTATTTTGGAGATTGGTTGCATATGAATGATCACACCTTTTTCAAGGCCATATTGTTCAACTCTGCAATAATAGGTGCATTAATTGTCGTGACATTTTTGTTGTCATTGATAAAAACGGTACTACTCAATTTCAATTTGCAGGTCGTAGACAACAACAAGACCATAGAGATAACAAAAGGTCTGTTCAACAAGGTTTCGTTGAGTTTAACGCCATCGAGAATTCAAAACATAGAGATTAGAACCAATAGGATAAAGCGGTATTTTGGTTTGTATACGATGGCTTTTAAGCAAGCCATGGTTGCAAAGAAACAACAAAAACACTTTTACATCATAGGCTTGGGCAAAGATGAAATCGAGTATTTGTCACAAAGACTCTTTACAGGTTTCAACAATGACTTGGAAAGGCATCGACCAGAAAACTATTACAAGAGAGTCTTGTTGTTGAAGAGCATTCCTTTATTCGTCATAAGCAATGGCATTGCCTATGAAATGTTTGAAAATTGGTTTTGGACAATCAATTTGATTGCGATACCATATTTGCTTTTCGTTTTGCATTGGCAATTAAAAAAAGCATTTTACACTATAGATGACAAATACTTGTCAATTGGAAGTGGTGGCTTTATTGGTACGAAGAGGGAAATGTTGGAAATTCACAAGATACAATCCGTAAGCATTAAACAAAGCTTTTTTCAAAAACGAAAGAACATAGCATCGATAAAAATATGCACGGCTTCGAAAATAGTGACCATACCCTATGTAAAACAGCAAAATGCACGAGCAATTATGGATTATCTATTGTATCAAGTGGAATCTCGACGTCTGGATTGGATGTAAAGTATTATTTTTGTAAAACAAAATAGAATTAAAACATATGCTAGTAGAATTTAATACATTGCCTGAAACTTCTAAAGTTTGGATTTATCAAGCCAACCGTTCGTTTTCAGAGATTGAATTGGAGGCGATAAAAACAAGATTGAATACCTTCATTGAAAACTGGACAGCTCACGGAAGCGATTTGAATGCAGGATACGACATTCGTTACAAACGATTCATAATTTTAGCCTTGGATCAAGACATACAAGCTGCCACAGGGTGTTCAATTGATGCTTCTGTGCATTTTATCCAAGGATTGGAAAAAGAGTACAATGTCGATCTAATGGACAAGATGAATGTATCTTACAAGCAAGGTGAGTTCGTGGCTCATAAGACATTGACCGATTTCAGGACCATGGCAAAGCAAAAGGCTGTTTCCAAAAACACCATCGTCTTCAATAACTTAGTGACGAATATTGCCGAGCTGAAAGAAAATTGGGAGGTTCCTGCAAGTGAAAGCTGGCACAATAGATTCTTGAATTGAGACTAGTCAACAACAATTGGTTTAAATCCGGTATGAAATAGTTGATAAAGTTCTTTATAATTCTATCTTAAAATCTTTAATAAGAATGGGAAAAGCACTAATTTGGCATAGTTTTTAGTTGTAATACAAATAAGACAACTACAAAAACTCTTTTTATGCAAAAATTATTTTTTCTACTTACGCTGTCCCTGTTTTCAATAGCCATCAACGCCCAAGTTGGAGAACATCCTCTCTTGGCAAAAGATGCAAAAGGTCAAGAGAAATGGGTGGATAGCATATATAAATCCCTTAGTCTAAAAGAGAAGATTGCTCAATTGTACATGGTGCAAGTGTTCTCAAACCAAACAGCCAAAGAGAAAAGCAAGATTGTAAATTTAATTAAAAAGCATAAAATTGGTGGGATAATCTATTCCAAAGGAGGGCCAGTACGTCAAGCTAGGCTTAACAACGAATTACAAGCTGCTTCAAAAACACCTTTGCTTATAGGAATGGATGCCGAATGGGGGTTGAGTATGCGTCTGGACTCGACATATTCATTTCCTTGGAACATGACATTGGGCGCCATTAAAGACAATAGGTTGATCGAGCAAACAGGGAAGCAACTAGGTGAACACTGCAAGCGTTTGGGGGTTCATTTCAATTTTGCACCAGTTGTGGACATAAACACCAATCCAAAAAACCCCATAATAGGCAATCGTTCCTTTGGAGAAGACAGAGACAACGTCACCGACAAGGCTTTGGCTTTCATGAAAGGGATGCAAAGCGCAGGAGTTTTGGCAAATGCCAAGCATTTCCCTGGACATGGAGATACGGAAGCAGATTCGCATAAAACATTGCCTACCGTGGATTTCGATGAAAAACGAATAGATTCAGTAGAGTTGTATCCTTATAAAAAACTCATAAAAGAAGGTTTGTCCAGTGTAATGGTTGCACATTTGAACATTCCAAGTTTAGAACCTAGAGATGGATATCCTTCTTCGATATCGGAAAACATAGTAACCAACATCTTAAAGGAACGACTAGGTTTCAAAGGACTTATATTCACAGATGCATTGACGATGAAAGGAGCTTCGAACTTCAGTGCTCCTGGAGACATCGATTTGGTGGCATTTTTAGCCGGTAACGATGTAATGCTAATGTCTAGCGACGTTTCCATGGGAATTAAGAAGTTTGTGGAAGCCTATAAAAAGGGGACGATAACCGAAAAACGTTTGGCTCACTCCGTAAAGAAGGTGCTTCAAGCCAAATACAAGGCAGGTCTAAACAAATATTCTCCAATAGGCACTTATAACTTGGTAGAGGATTTAAACCGCATCGAGGATGATGCCTTGTATGAAGAGTTGATGGAAGAAGCCATCACAGTTGTAAGAGATTCAACGAACATGTTGCCATTGCGCCATTTGGAAACAAAGAGCATTGCATATGTGAAATTGGGTGACGATGACGGGAAACCCTTTTTGAACACACTCAAGAAATATGCAAAAGTACATGAAGTAAAAGCAAACAAACTTGATGAGCTCATCGTTAAGTTAAGAGCATACAATACAGTAATAATAGGATTTCATCGTTCTAACGACAACCCATGGAAGAGTTACAAGTTCTCCAACAAAGAACTTACTTGGCTACACGAAATAGCAAGAACCAACAATGTGATTTTGGATGTTTTTGCAAAACCATATGCGTTATTGGACATAAAGTCCGTCACCAACATGGAAAGTATCATCGTCAGCTATCAAAATAGCAAGATTGCTCAAGAAAAGTCTGCTCAAATTATTTTTGGAGCATTGGCAGCCAAAGGAAAGTTACCCGTTTCAGCAGGGGAATTCTTCAAAGTAGACGATGGAATTTCATACAACTCAATAGAACGTTTGGGATACGCTATTCCAGAACGTGTAGGTATGAGTTCGGGAAAATTGAAGAAAATAGATTCGATAGCCAATTATGCCGTAAATGCAAAAATGACACCAGGCATTCAATTGGTGATAGCACGGAAAGGACAAGTAATCTACAACAAGAACTTTGGTTCGCATACATACGACGAAAACAGCGAGAAAGTAAAATCCGAAGACATCTATGACGTAGCCTCATTGACGAAGATCGTTGCGACACTACCTCTGTTGATGGAATTGGAAGAACAAGGGATCGTATCCTTGGACAGCAAGTTGCCAGCCTTGCTTCCAGAATACAAGAAATCCAACAAAAAGAATGTTACCATTAAGAAAATGTTGTCACATTATGCGCAATTGAAACCATGGATTCCATTTTACTATGCTACTTTGGATTCACTTACAAAAAAGCCGTCTTCAGACTATTACAGTACGAAGAAGACAAAGAAACACAGTGTGGAAGTCGCTAAAAATCTATACATGCGCAAAGATTACAAAGATTCCATTCCTGAATTGATAAAGGAAACGGAGTTACTTAGCCATTTGAGATATCGTTATAGCGATTTGCCATATTATATTTTAAAGAAATATATCGAGAAACATTACGACAAACCATTAAATGAATTGGTTCAAGATCATTTTTACAAGTCTTTGGGAGCTAATCACACGATATACAACCCATATAAGAAAGTAAGCAACAAGAACATTGTTCCCACGGAATTGGATGATTATTTCAGATTTCAGAAAATCCACGGATACGTGCACGATATGGGAGCAGCGATGCAAGGAGGAGTAGGCGGTCACGCAGGTGTGTTTAGCAATGCCAACGACATAGCAAAAATTATGCAAATGTATTTGCAAAAGGGTTATTATGGCGGCAAGCGCTATTTGAAGCCTGAGACCATATCTAAATTTAACACATGCTATTATTGTAAAAATAAAGTAAGAAGAGGAATAGGTTTCGACAAACCACAATTGGGGGAAGATGGACCTACTTGTGGCTGTGTATCTATGGAAAGTTTTGGACACTCTGGTTTTACAGGGACATATACATGGGCAGACCCTGAAAAAGAATTGGTATACGTATTTTTGGCCAATAGAACATATCCGACTTCCAAAGGCAAGAACAAATTGTTGAGGGAAAACATAAGAACGGACATTCAAGAGGCCATATACGAAGCAATAATTGAATAAACACAAAGGACTTAAATGAAAATAGGAATAGTATGTTATCCAACATTTGGAGGTAGCGGCGTAGTAGCTACGGAATTGGGTTTGGAATTGTCCAAACGCGGTCACAAAATTCATTTTATAACATACAATCAACCCGTAAGGTTGGAACTATTGGGAAATAACGTGCACTATCACGAAGTCAACGTGCCAGAATATCCATTGTTCCATTATCAACCATACGAGTTGGCATTGTCCAGCAAATTGGTAGATATGGTAAAACTTCACAAGATCGAAGTCTTACACGTACATTATGCCATTCCACATGCCTATGCGGCATACATGGCGCAAAAGATATTGATGGAAGACAACATTTACGTACCCATAGTAACCACTTTGCATGGCACGGACATAACATTGGTTGGAAGTCATCCGTTTTACAAACCAGCAGTAACCTTTAGCATAAACAAATCGGATGCAGTAACTGCAGTTTCCAAAAGTTTAAAAGAAGACACGTTACGTCTGTTCGACATCAAGAACGAGATCAACGTCGTTACCAATTTCATAGACTTGAACAAATTCAAGCACGATTTTACAGATTGTCAACGTGGGATGATGGCCAGGGATGATGAAAAAATTATCACGCACATCAGTAACATGAGAGAGGTAAAGCGCATTCCGGACGTCATTAACACCTTTTACAACATTCAAAAGGAAATACCAGCCAAGTTGATGATGGTGGGAGAAGGTCCTGAAAGAGAGCCTGCTGAAAGACAATGTAGAGCTCTTGGCATTTCAGACAAGGTCGTTTTCTTTGGGAATAGCAATCAAATAGATCGCATTTTGTGTTTTACCGATTTATTCCTATTGCCAAGTGAAACAGAAAGCTTTGGTTTGTCTGCATTGGAGGCGATGGCATCAGGGGTCCCTGTCATATCAAGCAATACGGGTGGAATTCCAGAGGTGAATTTAAATGGCTTTTCTGGGTATTTGAGTGATGTAGGGAATGTAGATGAAATGAGCAAAAAAGCGTTGTACATTCTCAAGGATGAATCTGTTTTGAATACTTTTAAAAACAATGCAAAAGCACAAGCGAGCAAATTTGACATTCTCAAAATAGTACCGGAATACGAAGCCATATATGAAGCAACCTTATCCAAATGCCTCAAGTTGAGTTAACATTGAACCTTTATCTAAATTTAAATGTATGGTTTTTATTTGAAAGTCATTAAATAGTGAAATTATTTTAATAACTTTCCTTACTTAAAACCCTTACAAATGAATAGAAAATCCTTTTTAAATTTAAGTGCGAGAGCTGGCCTTTTCTTAGGTTTGTCACCAATTATCACTAGTTGCAAAGACAGCAATGTTGCAGACAAAGATGAAGTAAACGAACTTCTACTCAAGAGCAAGGCGACCGGGTCTGTTGTAAATCTCAAAACCGAGCCCATAAGCAAAGTTAGAGTGGGAATGATAGGAATGGGAAATAGAGGAAGTGTTCTCATTCAAATGTTTGAGTATTTGATCAAGAATGATTTTGCGGAAATCGTGGCTCTTTCAGATTTGAAGGAAGACAAACTTCAAAAGAACAATGCTTACCTGAAAACCATTCAAACCAAAGAAGCAAAGCTATATTTTGGAGGAGAAGACGAATGGAAAAAAGTAGCTGAAAGGGACGATATAGATTTGCTCATCATAGCAACACCATGGAAATGGCATGCAGAAATGGCGATATATGGTATGGAACAAGGAAAGCATGTAGCTTGCGAAGTTCCGATTGCATACACATTGGAAGATTGTTGGAAACTCATAGAAACGGCCGAGCGTACACAAAAGCATTGCATGACCATGGAGAATTGTTGTTTCAATGGGGAAGAGCTTTGGGTGTTGAATATGGTAGACAAAGGTGTCTTTGGAGACCTTAACCATGCTGAGGGCGCTTACATTCATGACTTGAGAAAGCATATGTTGGACGATGTTTATTACGAGGATCAATGGCGCATAAAACACCATCAAGAACGGAATGGGAACTTTTACACTACACATGGTCTAGGCCCCATCAGTTTTTACATGGACATTGGCAGAGGAGACAACTATGACCATTTGGTATCTATGAGCTCCAGAGAGCAAAGTCTATCCAAGGCGGCAAAGGCACATAATAGCAAATTTACCAATTTTGCTTGTGGAGACATGAATACGACACTGATACGGACGAAAAAAGGAAAAAGCATCATGCTTCAATTCGATGTCCATACAGGAAGACCATATTCTAGATTGAATACCTTAACTGGTACCAAAGCCGTACATCAAGGTTACCCATCACGTTTGTTCATTGATGAGCCTGAATTGAAGTATTGGGGACACAACTGGCTCAAGGAAGAAGAATACAAAAACTATAGAGAGAAATACGACCACCCCTTGTGGAATAAATTGAAAACCCAAATTGATGCCAATGCCGTAGGACATGGTGGAATGGACTTTGTAATGATCTACAGGTTGATTCGCTGTCTGAACAAAGGAGTCCCATTGGACATCAATTTATATGATGGAATACTCTGGAGTGCCATTACACCTTTGTCGGAAATGTCCGTGGCGAATGAAAGTGCAAGTACCAAAGTACCTGATTTTACTGGAGGCACATGGAAGACTCCTAGAAAGGCAGAGGTGTTAAGAGATATCTAAACCATAAGCTTCATAGGTTATTCTTTGGATCTCGTCATAATGCAATTGAACGCTTTCAAGCAATTTGAATTGGTTTTTACAGCGTACCAAATTGTGCGTATCGTATTTTATCTTGTAGTATGTGTTGCCATTGAGATAATCAGTTAAAAACCGTAATCCCATGATGAAAATTATGGTTTTCGCCCCAAGAGGCAAGTATTTTACTTCTTGGGGCGTTAAAATACTCCCAGTAGATTCAGCATATCCTCTACAAAAGGCTTCATAATAGTCTAGTTTGATCGAAACATTTTCAAAATCCCCATCATCTTCCACCATATTCGTGCAGATGGATCTTATGGAATCCCCAAAATCAAAATGCACAATTCCAGGCATTACGGTATCTAAATCAATGACAGCCAACCCTTCGTCATTTTCATTGAACAAGATGTTCGATAACTTTGCATCATTGTGAACAATTCTCATGGGGAATGCACCTTCTTCTTTCAATGCAGCCAACCTAAACATTTCGTCCCGACATCGATAAGCAAATTCTATGGCTTCCATTGCATCTCCCTTGTGTGATTCCGATGTGTTTTGAAGCGCAATTTCAAATTGAGAAAACCGCAATGGCACGTTATGGAAGTTTGGAAGGGTTTCTTTTATTTTGATGGCTGGCAGTGTAGCCGTCTGAGAAATGAAATCTCCGTAGAGTTTTCCTGCCTCAAAAACCAATTTCTCATTATTCGCAACGGAGACTGTATTGGAATTTGGAATAAACGACATCATATTCCAGTAGTCCCCATTGTTGTCCATATGATAATATGCTTTGTCCTTTGTTTCTATGAAAGTTATGGTTTCATATTTGGAATCTTGAACCTTTAAAAGATGCTTGCTAACATTGACCTTATTTGATATGACACTCACTACGTCGTTGAAGACATTCGCATTCAATTTCTGCAAAACATAACGTTCATTGTTCTTGGTTACAATCAAAAAGGTGTCATTTATATGTCCAGACTCCAAGGGAGCAACGGATTCCAAATTGGATGCAACACAAAACTGATTGCTTATGAATTGTACGTCTTTCATCGTTACCATAGTACTTTTGGATAAATGTCTTGATTTACGAAATCCGCTATCTTGTTGGATACTTCATCTATGTCACTTTTATAGGTGATGCCATACCATTGTGACGTGGTGGATAGCATCTTGCAATGCATAAGTCCATTTTTTATTGTATGATCTACAATCGTAGTAATGTAAAATTCCGACGTGTCATTCTCAGAAAGTTTTTTTAGAAAACCGTCGAATTGAATGGTTGCCACATCGAATACCTTGGGTGTAAATCCCCAAAAATTCATGGAAACGATCGTATCTGGCAATAGCGTGCCTTTTACTTCGTCCGAAATAGTATAATCGATAATGCCGTTGTCTTGCATTTGGATTTCTACCCTTTCATGGATTTCAACCAAAAAACCGTCCTTATCTATGATGCACTCACCACGAGAAACACTACCATTGTTGGACAAGGTGTTTTTCAATGGATAACCTATGAAGAAGTTGTCATTTATGGTCTCAGAATCAAAAAGAGCATCGTGCATGATCTTGAAAGCATCTTTTCCATAAAAGTCATCGGCATTGATCAATGCGAAGTTGTTCTCTATCGTATTCTGAAGTGTCAATAATGCATGTCCAGTACCCCAAGGCTTTTTTCTTTGCAATCTGGATTTATGGGAGGGGGAGATGTCATTGACATCCTGAATTACAAAATGTATGGCAATGGCATCATCAAATTTATTTTCATAGCGAATCTTGAAATCTCTTAAAATCTCCTTCCTAATGATAAAGACAATGGTGTTGAACCCAGCATTTATGGCATCATAAATTGAAAAATCCATTATTGAATAATTGTTGGACGTTACGTAATGCAGTTGCTTTAGGCTCCCAAATCTGGATCCTAGTCCTGCTGCCATTATTGCCAATGCTTTTTGTTGTTTCATATCAAGTATGTTGAAAGGAGCCAAGATGTTGTTCATTTATAGTAAAGTTGCAAGAAAACAAGGGATTCTCATTCACGTTCCTGAGTGGCTTCATCCAACAATTTCATATAATAAGGATCTCCAGGGTGGTTGAGATAATCTTTGTAAGCTTTTGCGTATTTAGGTCGATTAGAATAATACATGTCCACTAAACTATCGTTACTCAAAGAATAAACGCCTATGCTTATCATTCCAATCAACACAAGTCTAATCCTATTTATTTTGAAAAAAACTCTTCTTTTAAGAAAATAGAAGATGGCAATGGTCAATAAGGCCACTCCAAATAGAACCAGACTCATAAACAAACCCTGATCACCATAAGGCCAAAATTGAACTTTGAACAAACAGTAGACCACCATTGTCGAAAGAACGAATCCTAGAGTTATTCCTGCCAATATCCTAAAAATGGATACATTCTTGTAGCTTTCGGTTTTAAACATGGTTCTAAGCCTTATGCCATTCAACAAGGCGAAACCAAAGAACATATACAGCATGGAGAGCATCATGCATGCAAATGTTATCAATATGGAACTATAAGGCAGGTGCATTACTTTCATTGCAAAAGCAACTATTATGAGTATGAATAGGATGATTTCTGCTTTTTTCATTTTTGTTCAATAATTTGAAACTCAAATAAACAAAAAACCATTTCAATTAAGAAATGGTTTTTTGTTTATATGTGTTTTTTACTTTTAAAACTGATAACGCAACGACAAGGCTATGTCAAAGTCCAAGTCGTCTCTAAAATCCCCAAAGCCAAACTCTGGTCTAAAGTCTATGGCAATGAGCAATGGGATGTCAAAGTCATATTCGATACCGATGTCTCCTGCAGCAAATACAAACGACTCACTATCATCTTTACCATTGAAAGGAGAGTCGAAACTATAGGATCCAAATCCGCCACCTACACCAGCAAACCAATTGAAGTTTCCATCCAATTGCCATACCCATTGGTAAAGACCTGCAAGTTTGAACCCGCTATAGTTGTCTCCAGAACGCCAGCCCAAATCAAATTCCAAACGGTTGTTTCCTTGCAAAGCTCGTTGGTAGGATACTTCAGCCCCAAAGCCATCACTATCTCCCAATCGCAATCCAATAGCATTGTCGGATATGCTTTGAGCACTTGTAGTAAAGTTAAATCCCAATAGAATCAATGATAATAAAAATAATTTCTTCATAATTTAAATTTTTAGTTTAATTAATCTTATATACGGTCAACATGTAAATATAGACCTTTTTTTATTAAGAAGAGTATTACAAATATGATACCAAAAGATAAAACTACAATTTTATGCTCTCAACTTAAAACAGCCTGATTAACATCTGTACTCTCAAAAATCTTGTCGGCAGAATCTGCGATAAACCCCCTAAATAAGGTTCCATTTTCCATATACCTATATGCAAACTCGTAATAGCAAGATGTGATTTCCTTTTTGCCTTCCATAAAGTCCATCTCGATCTTGTCTGCAAGTATGCTTGATTGCTCTAATAACGACTCTTGGCTACCTTTTATTTCACCCCCGGAGACATTCATTTCAAAGCCGTTGTCTTTCAGGAAGTTATTTACTTCTTCAAGCCCACTGAATGTGTCCAGCTCGTTGACGTTTATTGTAAAGTGATTGGAACAAAAACCATTTACATACAACCAAGCGGCGTATTCGGATTCGTTCAACAATGTAGAGTACAAATCGTATGATGGTGTATTCCATAACTTCCCGGAAAAGACCAATGTCATTGGATCCACTTCATCAAAATCGACGGAGTCCAAAGTGCTTTTTACAATCGATTGTGCTTCTGTAGAAAGTTCGCTTGTAATCAATTCACTTATGAATACCAAAGGCGCATTCTTGTCCGTCTTGTGTTCAAAATGCTTTGCATACAATTTTTTCTTTGGAAAATGATAGTCATTTTTATACTCATATCCATTGTTGATGAAAGCAGTGGCCAAAACATCGATGTTCACTCTCGGGTCATCAAAGGTTCTGAATGCAACGTGGTCGTTCAAGATCGTGTTCCCTTGAGACTCAAACAAATCCTTTACTTTTTTTGCGGAAGGCGTACGTTTAACGTATTCATTCCATAGCTTGTCAAATAATGCTGTAGTAGTCATAATATTAATTTTATGAAGCAAAATTAAATCAATTTAATCTTTAAATTGATATTAAATAGTTACTTTTGCTTTAATTGAATGATTATTTTTTTAAATAGACTAATATTTAGTTTTATAATGATTAATTTGATTTTTAAAAATTTAATTTCCACAAAGAATGAGTCAACTTGATTATATCGATCAACAAATCATATCTGCATTGAAAGCAGATGCGAGGAGAGCATATTCCAAAATAGCAGAAGATTTGAAGATTTCGAATTCACTGGTGCACCAACGCATCAAAAAGATGAAAGATGATGGAGTCATCAAGAAAGCCGATTTGATTTTAGATGAAAAAAAAATAGGCTACAGCACCAAATCCTATGTAGGAATTCGCTTGAAAGAAGCTAGGCACTCTGCACAAGTCGTAGGTTTCTTGGAAAAGATACCAGAAATCAAAGAATGCAACTACGTCTCGGGAAAGTATGCCCTCTTTGCGCTTATCTACGCAAAGGACAATGATCATTTGAGAAAGATACTATATAACCAAATCCATGAGATAGATGGTGTTGCTGGAACAGATTCCTTTATTTGCTTCACCACCAATTTCAATAGATCGATACCCGTAATTTCAGAAGTAAAACAATGAAAAATAGTCATTTGAAAGAATTAGGAGGTGCTTTGGAAGGCGAACTTCATTTCGACGATTTAATGCGCACTTTGTACGCAACCGATGCTTCTGTATACAGAATGCTTCCCATGGCAGTTTCCTATCCCAAAAACAAGCAAGACCTCAAAACATTGATAGCCTTTGCGAAAAAGCACAATACGTCATTGATACCCCGAACAGCAGGAACATCACTAGCTGGCCAATGTGTGGGAAAGGGTATCGTCGTCGACGTATCCAAGCATTTTACAAAGATAGTAGACATCAACGAATCTGAAATGACAGCCACGGTACAACCTGGCGTCGTTCGTGATGCCTTGAACAACCACTTGAAATCTTTTGGACTTTTCTTCGGGCCAAACACTTCTACGTCAAATCGCTGTATGATTGGTGGCATGGTTGGGAACAATTCTTCTGGCACGACCTCCATTCAATATGGAGTGACTCGCGACAAGGTCTTGACTATGGAAACGATCCTAAGCGATGGGAGTGAAGCTATATTCTCGAAAGTAACCCCGGAAGAGCTACAACAAAAGGCAAAATTGAAAACCTTGGAAGGTCACGTCTATGCCGACATCTATCGAGAATTGTCTTCGGAACACATTCAAAAGGACATAAGGGAAAATTTTCCTAAACCAGAGATACATAGAAGAAATACCGGCTATGCTGTAGATGAACTTTTAAATACAGAAGTATTCACCGATTCGACCGAAGCTTTCAATATGTGCAAACTATTGACGGGAAGCGAAGGGACTTTGGCATTCACGACGCAAATAACATTGAAACTGGACAAATTACCTCCCAAGGAAGGAGTAATGGTCGCTACACATTTCAAAAGCATAGAAAATTGTTTGAAATCAGTGGCGCCAGCTATGGAACATAATTTATTTACCTGTGAAATGATGGATAAAACCATTTTGGATTGCACCAAGCGCAACGCCACACAACAAGAAAATAGATCGTTCATCGAAGGAGATCCAGAAGCCATTTTAATGTGCGAGGTGAGGGCGGAAACAATTGACGAAGCCAAAGCCAAAGCAGAAACGCTAATACGGTCCATGGAAGCTTTAAGCTTGAGTTATGCGAACCCTGTACTTTTAGGGAATGACATAAACAAGGCAAACAATCTGCGTAGTGCAGGTTTGGGACTGCTAGGAAACATCGTTGGAGACAAAAAAGCCGTTGCATGCATAGAAGACACGGCAGTGGCATTGCCCGATTTGGCAAGCTACATCATGGAGTTCACACAATTGATGAAGGATTACGATCAGAGTGCAGTATATTATGCACATGCAGGTGCTGGAGAATTGCATTTGCGCCCCATACTGGATTTGAAACAGAAGGAAGATGTCGTGCTATTTCGAAAAATAACGACAGACGTGGCAAAGTTGGTCAAGAAATACGATGGCTCCTTCAGCGGAGAACATGGAGACGGAATCGTACGTGCCGAGTTCATTCCCTTGATGATTGGAAAAGCAAACTACGAATTGCTAAAACGTGTAAAATCCACTTTCGATCCCTATGACATCTTTAACCCAGGTAAAGTAGTAGATGCCTACCCCATGGATGAAGCATTGCGTTACGAGGTTGGAAGGAAGGAACCTGAGGTGGAAACGCTATTGGACTTCTCGGCCTCCTTGGGAATCTTGAGAGAAGCAGAAAAGTGCAATGGCTCAGGAGATTGTAGAAAGGCACCCGAATTTGGAGGCACGATGTGTCCTAGCTATAGGGCAACACGCAATGAAAAAGATACCACGAGGGCAAGAGCCAATACTTTGCGGGAATTCTTGACGCAATCCGAAAAGGAAAATAAATTCGATCACAAAGAATTGAAAGAAGTATTCGATCTATGCTTAAGCTGCAAGGCTTGTGCAAGCGAATGTCCAAGCAGTGTTGATGTAGCGAGTTTGAAAGCGGAGTTTCAGTATCAATATCAAAAGTCCAACGGTGTGTCTTTACGTACAAAACTATTTGCTTATAACAACAAACTCAATGGCTTTGGGAGAATATTCCCAAGCTTGACAAATTTTGTGTTTTCCAACAAGGTAACAGCATCGATCTTGAAAAAATCATTAGGCGTAGCCAAAGAAAGGAACTTGCCCTTGCTGTCAAGTAAAAGTTTAAGTAAAGAATATCAATTAGTTAAAAAACAGTTAATTAATGAAAGAAAAATAAAAACAGTATACTTGTTCAATGATGAATTTACAAATCATTTGGATACACCTATTGGAGTAGACGCATTGGAGCTTTTAAGAGCTTTGAACTATGACGTAAAAATAATTGACAATGCAGAATCAGGACGTACTTTCCTCTCGAAAGGATTGCTTGAGCAGGCACAAAAAGCAGCAAACAGAAATGTATCCATTTTCAAAGATTTGATTTCGGACAAAACTCCCTTGATTGGCATCGAACCTTCTGCCATATTGACTTTCAAGGACGAATATCTAAAATTGGCCAGCGACAAGGACTCTGCCAAAAAAATTGCGAAAAATACATTTTTAATCGAAGAATTCATAAGCAATGAAATGGCCATGGGAAACATTGAATCCGACCAATTCACCCTAGAGGAGAAAACAATAAAATTCCATGGACATTGCCATCAAAAGGCAATGAGCAACCAAATACACAGTTTCAATGTATTGAACTTGCCCAAAAACTACAAGGTAACCATAATCCCAAGTGGTTGTTGTGGTATGGCCGGTAGCTTTGGATATGAAAAGGAACACTACGAGACAAGTATGAAAGTAGGAGAACAAACATTGTTTCCAGCTGTCAGAAAAGCTTCTAAAACGACTGTGATTTCTGCCAATGGTACAAGTTGTAGACATCAAATAAAAGATGGGACGGGCAAAGATGCAATGCACCCAATAAGCATCCTAAGAAATGCTTTGCTTCATTGATCATTTGGTTTGACTATGGTTATGGCAGCAATTAAATCTTGCATGTCCATATCCTTTATGTCTTCATCTGCAAAGAAAGGAGTACGCTTGTCATTGGCATAGTTGTAAATTTTCCATCGTTTGAATTGATATTCCAAAGCGGTAAAATTCTCAATCCAGTCGCCGGAATTCAAATAAGTGACTTCCCCGGATTTGTTTTTTATGTTCAACATCTTTGGTTGGTGTATATGGCCGCAAATCACATAGTCATAGCCCTTCTCTATGGCCAAGTCTGCTGCGACATTCTCGAAGTCGCTAATGTATTTTACGGCACGTTTTACGCTATTCTTGATCTTTTTGGACAATGAAAACCGCTCTTTGCCCATATACAGTAGAATCTGATTTACAAAACGATTGATCAAGATTAGAAAATCATAGCCATAACCACCCAATTTGGCCAACCATTTGGCATTTTGTATGGATACATCGAACACGTCTCCATGGAATAACCAGGCCTTCTTCCCATCCAAGTCCAAAACAGCCTTGTCCACTATGGAAATATTGCCAATGGAAGTATCACTGAATCTACGCAGCATTTCATCATGATTGCCTGTAATGTATATCACTTCTACACCGTCCGCAGCAAAGTCCATTATCTTCTTGATGATGCGAAGGTGAGATTTGGGAAAATATCGCTTGCTGAATTGCCAGATGTCGATGATGTCTCCATTGAGAATCAGTTTTTTGGGAGCAATGCTGTTTAGATAGGTGAGCAATTCTTTTGCGTGACAACCAAAAGTACCTAAGTGCACATCGGAAATGACTGCCACTTCTATTTTTCGTTTTAACTGCAAAGCATACGTGTTTTGTTTATGCAAAATACGTACCCTTATGTTAATTGAACATTAGGATTTAATTATCTTAATGACAAGTTGTTGCAAATCTGTCAATCGAAAAAAAACATATGCTAGTTTAACATTAAACCAAAGCAGGCTTATTCTGCAACCGAAAAATCTGTCAATTCTTGTATGTTCGTACTAGAACCAGAAGTTGGTATGCCATCCAAGTCCACGTCTAAGAATTCCAATGCGTCAATTGCGATATCACTGACATTAAAGTCCGAGTCGGCTTCGGAACGTACCAAACCTATGTCCTTTGCAAAATAATTGGTTATGATCAATACGTCTTGTGGATCTAGAATATTAATAGGTGTAGGAGAACCTATTGTAATAACGGTGGAGGCCTTTAGATTGACTTTCAATTCAGTAGTGATTACATCATTGTAAATCTCACCATTCAAGCTCATGGAGTCTGACGCTCCAAGTGCTTTCGTAGTTATCACATAGGTAATGGTTACAGGAAAACCATTGAAATCCTGTTGTGCAGTATTCGTACTTGAGGACAACTGCGTCCCGTTGCTGGCGTTCAACTTATATAGCTTCACATTGTCCAATAGAATCTCAAATTCAATCAAATCACTTATTTCGGCAGGTAACTCCATCGTACCATCAATGGTCAGTTCGGTATCGGTACGAGACAATTCCGTGGTAGTCAACAATCCATTCATAGTACCATTGGCTACGGTATCGTTGTTTGCTTCCAAATTGAAAGTGGTACCAGTTGCACTTGCAACATAGATGTTGTCCGTACTCTCAACGGATTCATCTGTAACATTGTCCGTATTCACCACATCGTAATTCCAAAAGTCATTTATGGTAGAAGGGAAGTAATTTCCACTTGCGGTAGTGTCAGGATCTCCTGAATTGGATGTATCTGAATCATTATCATCAGAGCATGAGGTCATTGCAAACAAGGCAATAAAAAGAAAATTGATGTATTTATTGAGTTTCATAGGGAGTATATTTTTTTTAAAACTCTGCTAATGTAATTTATTTAGCTTAAATAACTATAAACTTAAACTACAATTTTTGTTTCTGTGATATAACATTTACTTTAGCATAAAAAAATTATATGGCAGGAAATTCCTTCGGAAGAGTATTTAATCTCACCACTTTTGGTGAATCACATGGAGTTGCAATTGGTGGGGTCATAGATGGGTGTCCTCCAGGAATAGAAATAGATCTGGAAGCTGTTCAAAATGAAATGAATAGACGCAAACCAGGACAATCTGCAATAGTTACACAGCGTAAAGAACCAGACGAAGTCAAATTCCTATCTGGCATTTTTGAAGGAAAAACGACTGGTACCCCAATTGGATTCGTGATTGAAAACGCAAACCAGAAATCCAAAGATTATTCGCACATAAAAGATTCTTATAGGCCAAGTCATGCAGATTACGTATACGATAAAAAATACGGACATCGAGACTACAGAGGAGGAGGGAGAAGCTCTGCTCGCGAAACTGCCAGTAGAGTGGTCGCTGGCGCCATTGCAAAACAGGTGTTGAAAAACATCCAAATTCATGCCTTTACATCTTCTGTTGGAGATATCTTCATAGACAAGCCATATCAAGATTTGGATTTCGACAAGATAGAATCCAACGATGTACGCTGCCCGGACTCTGCTTCTGCCGAAAAAATGATTGAACGCATAAAGGAAATACGAAAAGCTGGAGATACAATAGGAGGAACGGTCACTTGCGTGATTAAAAATGTTCCCGTTGGATTGGGCGAACCAGTTTTCGATAGATTGCATGCCGAACTGGGCAAGGCAATGCTATCCATAAATGCCGTGAAGGGTTTTGAATATGGCAGTGGTTTTTGTGGAGCCAAGATGAAAGGAAGCGAGCACAACGACTTGTTCAATGCGGATGGTACCACCAAGACAAACCTCTCTGGAGGGATACAAGGTGGGATAAGCAATGGAATGGACATCTATTTTCGTGTGGCCTTCAAACCGGTTGCAACAATAATGCAAAAGCAAGAAACGATAGACAAGGATGGCAACATTGTGGAAATGCATGGCAAAGGACGTCACGATCCTTGTGTCGTACCAAGAGCCGTTCCCATAGTAGAAGCCATGGCTGCAATGGTTCTGGCCGACTATCATTTGTTAAACAAGACATATTAAATGCAACACTCATAAAACAAGGTTTCAATGAAAAAATTAGCATTACACTGGAAAATAATAATAGGAATGTTCTTGGGCATCCTATTTGGATTCATAATGAATTCCGTGGATGGAGGAAAAGGGTTCGTCACCGATTGGATAGCTCCCTTCGGTAAGATATTCATCAATTTATTGAAACTCATAGCAGTTCCATTGATATTGGCTTCTTTGATCAAGGGAATTTCAGACTTGAAAGACATTTCGAAGATCAAGACCATGGGACTTCGCACCATAATAATATACGTTGGAACCACCTTGGTCGCCATTGTCATTGGTTTGACCATTGTAAACACCGTACAACCAGGTACGGGAATGTCTCAAGATACCATTCAGAAGATAAAGATGAAGTATGAAAACGATGCTGGTGTAACGGACAAGTTGATGAAAGCTAGTGCTCAAAAAGATGCTGGCCCATTGCAAGCATTGGTAGACATATTCCCTAGCAACATATTCACGGCATTGGGTGAAGCAAAGATGTTGCAAGTTATTTTCTTTGCACTGTTCGTTGGTATTTGCTTGTTGCTGATACCTGAGAAGAAAGCCAAACCATTGGTGAAGTTTTTCGACTCGTTGAACGAGGTCGTCATGAAGATGGTGGATTTGATCATGTTGTTTGCTCCTTATGCGGTATTTGCATTGATGGCAAACGTAATCATAGCATTCGATGATACTGAAATCCTTGTAAAACTGCTTTGGTATGCTGGATGTGTCGTTGTAGGACTGGCATTTATGATAGGATTCTATCTATTGCTCATTAAAATATACACCAAAAAATCTCCAATGTGGTTTTTAAGTAAAATTAGCCCAGCACAATTGTTGGCCTTTTCAACGAGTTCCAGTGCTGCGACATTGCCAGTGACCATGGAGCGTGTGGAGGAACACATAGGAGTGGACAAGGAAGTTTCCGGATTCGTATTGCCAGTAGGAGCAACGGTAAACATGGATGGAACCAGCTTGTATCAAGGCATCGCTGCCGTATTCATCATGCAGGTGATTTGGCCGGAAGGACTGACCTTTACGAACCAGTTGGTCATCATAGCCACGGCATTGTTGGCTTCCATTGGAAGTGCTGCCGTACCAAGTGCAGGAATGGTCATGTTGGTCATCGTTTTGGAATCCATAGGGTTTCCGGCAGAATTGCTACCAATAGGATTGGCTTTGATATTTGCAGTGGACAGACCTTTGGACATGTGTAGAACCGTAGTAAATGTTACGGGAGATGCCACAGTATCCATGCTTGTAGCCAAATCATTGGGTAAATTGCACGAACCCAAGCCTGTAGAATGGGATGACGATTATCCCAAGAAATAATTGATGGATATTAAATTTTTATTTTTAAATTTATTACCTAATCAATTATAACCACCCAGCATGAATGTTTGCTTTTTAATGTATCCTTGGGAAGAGATAGACCCAGAAAATGACACTAGTTTGGCGTTGATCAAAGAATGTGTGAAAAGAGGCCACGGTGTTGCACTGTGCACTCCCGCAAATTTGACGATACGAAACAGTGTAACCAATGCGTTCTGTACCGTTGTAGGTAGAATGGAGAAAGTGCCCACAACATTGAAGGCCTTTTACAAAAAAGCAACTTTAAGGGAGGAAATGCTTCCTTTGGCTGGTTTCGACACCATTTTCTTTAGGGCAAACCCTCCTTTGGATCCCATAATGCTAAATTTCTTGGACTCTGTAAAAGACGATGTCTTCATAGTGAATTCCTTGCAAGGGATGCGTGAGGCCAACAACAAGCTATATACCGCCGCCTTTGGAGATGCACACAGCAACATCATTCCCAACACACACGTATCCAAGAACAAAAAGTATTTGATTCAACAGATAAAAGAATCCAAAGCCGACAAGATGATATTGAAACCACTGAATGGTTTTGGAGGATCCGGCGTCATCCTCATAGAAAAGAGAGCGATGAGCAACATCAACTCCTTGTTGGATTTTTACATAACCAGTAGTGATGGCAAATCAAACTATGTCATTCTTCAAGATTACATAGAAGGGGCAGACCAAGGAGACGTACGCATTTTAATGCTAAACGGAGAAGCAGTAGGAGCGATGAAGCGTGTACCTGGAAGCGATGATCACCGCTCCAACGTTTCGGCTGGAGGAAGTGTACAAAAGCATTCCTTGAGCAAGGTGGAAAAAGCCCTTTGCAAGCAAATTGGACCGAAGCTGGTAAAAGATGGCCTATACTTCGTAGGCTTGGACGTCATTGGCGGGAAATTGGTGGAAGTAAACGTCATGTCTCCAGGTGGGATAACATACATCAACAAAGTCTACAAGAACAAATACAAGATAGAGGAGAAGGTGATAGACTTCTTGGAAAGCAAGGTTTTGGACAACTTGGAGGCTTTCAACAGGCGTTCTCGATTGCGAAAGACTGTGGAAGAAGCTTAACCAAGCTGTTGCTTTTTCTGTATTTACAAAGATAATTGTCAATTTCATTTAGACTAACCATGAAAGTTAACTTAGATTCAAGGGCAGCAGTTTCAGTCGAATGGTTAAACAAGCATATAGAAGCTGAAAACCTATTAGTTTTCAATGCAAGCATTCTCAAGGTGACTGATGATGGGTATGCCAATGCAGATCAAAGACAAATCCCACACACTCAATTCTTCGACATAAAAAAAGCATTTAGCGATGTCTCTGGGGAATTTCCAAATACGATTCCTTCTGAAGAACAATTTCAATCCGAAGCAAGAAAACTAGGTATAAACGATGATAGTACCATAATAGTCTATGACGACAAGGGCATTTACTCCAGTGCTAGGGTTTGGTGGCTATTCAAAACCTTTGGACATGACAATGTCGCCATCTTGGATGGAGGGTTGCCTGAATGGTTAAGACAGGATTTGCCAACCGAAGACAAACAGATCAATCGAAAGCTTAAAGGAGACTTCAATGCTCGATTCATAAGAGACAATGTAGTGTACTTCAAAGATCTGGAGGCACTGTCCGAGGACAAGGCAGTCACCATTCTGGATGCGCGATCATCTGATCGATTTAACTGTGAAGTCCCAGAACCGAGGGCAGGTTTGAGAAGAGGAACGATTCCGAATTCTAAAAATTTACCCTATGCGGATTGTTTGAAAGATGGAAAATTGAAACCAAAAACTGAATTGCAAGCCATCTTCAAAGAAAGAGTGGCTGAGAATGATACACTTGTATTTTCATGTGGATCTGGGATTACCGCATGCATACTGGATTTGGCAGCCACGATGGCTGGTTATGAAGACACCAAGGTATACGATGGTTCATGGACGGAGTATGGTAGTTTGACAAAAGAATGACACATGCAAAAGCTGACTGTAGAACAAATCATTTCCAAGATAGAAGCCAAAGAAGCCTTCCATGCCGTTTCCAGTGACTATTCATTCACATTGAAAATCGATGACTATGTACATTACATCTGTGGAGCTGTGCACGATGGACATCAATTCAGAAAAAGCCTATGGAACAACTGTTTGCACACGGAATATGAACGCTGGTACGAAGAAGACCCCGAAACCAAGAACATGGTTGTTTCGCATCCCATAGTCATAGCTGGATGCGATTCGCGTTTTGAATACGATTTGAATAGAGCGTCCGAAAGCGCCATATATGAAGATGCTTGGGGAAAGCGATTGTGGAAAAAGCCTCTACCTGAGGAGGAAAAACAAAAATCCATGGGCAAACACGATGCCTTTTACAAAGTCGTCCATGCATTGATAGACAAGATCGAATCCATTCATGGAGTAGCCATTGTGTACGACATGCATAGTTACAATTGGAAACGTTGGGACAGGGAAGTCCCCACTTGGAATTTGGGTACTAGCAACGTAGATGCCATTCGTTTCGGAATGGACATTGAAGATTGGAGACAAAGTCTAAGCGAGTTGAGTCTACCAAATGGCATTGAATCCACATCGAAAATCAACGACACCTTTCAAGGAAATGGATATTTTTTGAAATTCATTTCGAAAAACTTCAAAAATACCTTAGTTTTGGCAACCGAAATCGCCAAAGTGTATTGTGATGAATATGATTGCATTACGTATCCCGAAGTTGTAGCAGCAGTAGAATTCCAACTAAGAGATCGTATCGTAACGCACGCAAATGCATTTTACAAAAGACATGCAATGCAATGAACACTGAAGATGTAGTTAGAACTTACGAAGATTTGTTTAAAATTGATGCCAATCTGAACCATTTGGTTCAAAAAATAGAATTGCTCAATTATATAAATCCATCAAACATAGAAAGCGAAAAGAAACTCTTTTTTTCTTCCAAATACAAATACGAGCCAAATTTCAAATATCCCAAGATCAAGTTCAACGGATATGAACTTCATCGCTTGTTCTTTTCACAACGATTGGAGCACATCGAAGACGAAGACATCAGGAACTTGTACAAGGACATCATCTATGAATATTCCGGGCTGATCGAATGCATTGAAACCATTGGTTTGGGGAAGAAGTTTTATTACAACAGCCTAAAGAGCTTTGGAACTCCAACGGAATGCGACATAGAGAATGCAAAATTCATCTTGCGTTTTGACGATGGCGATTTTGAGGAGGAAATGCTACCAATGTACACTGCAGAGGATGCCATGGAATACTTTGAAGACTATTCCAATCGTTACGACTTTGACTTCCGCATAAAGAAATCCACGAACATCTCTGCGGCAGCTATGGTATTGAACAATCAAAGAACCTTGGTGCTGCGAAAAAATCACAAGTATAGCAAAAACCAATTGAAGGTTTTGGCCAATCATGAGATAGGCGTACACATGGTAACGACCTTCAATGCAATAGAGCAGCCATTGAAGATATTCTCCAACGGATTTCCAAACAATGTGGAAACCCAGGAAGGACTTGCCGTGTATTCCGAATACATGTCCGATTGTTTGACGATTACTAGACTTAAGGAATTGGCATATAGGGTAATCGCTGCGGATTCCTTGGCAAAGGGCTATGATTTTCAAGCGACCTTCGACTTGTTGTACAATCAATACAAACTGAATAGGGACAAGGCTTTTACCATAACGTTGCGCGTACATAGAGGTGGTGGTTTCACCAAGGATTTCTTGTATTTGACGGGATTGAACAAAGTATACAACTATGCCAAAGAAGGCAATGACTTGAGCGTATTGCTAACTGGCAAAGTCACCTTGGAATACAAGGAGGTCATCGAAAAGATGCAAGGTTTGGGGTTGGTGAAACCTTCAAAGCATTATACGGATGCCTACTTGACCAATAGCAATTCCGACAAGAATTTCGAGTTCATCTTGAATGGCTTGAAATAGTTCATCGCATATGGTACACGCATTGACAGCTTAGCATTTAAATTTTTGAAATGAAATCTTCGAGATTTTCATCCAAATTCATTTTCTTTTTAATTCTATAACGACTGGTTTGCACAGAACGCGGACCTACATTCATCAGTTTGGCTATGTCTTTTGTGGGAATCATCAATTTGATGAAGAGACAATGGCGCAACTCGGTAGGAGATAGGGAAGGGCAGTGTTTTTTCAACTTGTCGAAAAAACGGGTATGCACGATGTTGAATTGCAATTCCAGTTTTTGCCATTCTTCTTCTTGATTTAGGTTGTTTCCTATGTTTTTGATGAGTTTTTTAATTTCCAATTTTGGAACTGCGTCTTTTTTGGACAAGCCCTCCAGCGTCGTTATGATTTCACTCAAATATTGATTGTGTCTCAAATTGAACAATGAATTGTTCAGAATCTCCCTATCTGTGATTGCCTTCTCTTTTTTCAATCGTTGATAGGTCGTTTTTCGCTTTTTCAACTTCACATTCATTTTCTTGTAGAGCCATAGAAATGCAATGCAACCTATGAGCAACAAAGCAAATAGAATGTTCTTGAGAAGTTTGTTCATTCCATTGGATTTCTCCAAAAGTTTATAGTCCGTATCCTTTTGCAATAGCTGTTGTCGAAATGAAAGCTTGGTCAATTGCTCATTGAGCTGCTTGTTTTCGTCTTCTTGTGTCTTTATTAGGTAGGAAAAGTATTTGGCATCTGCATGTCCTATGAGCCGTAGATCGAACATGCTATCTGTAGTCGTTCTGTTTCTTTGGTAGATGGCCACACTCAACTTGTTCTTCCCCTTTACGAACATGTCTTCAGGAATCAATTTCGTATGGTATACGGATTCATTGGGGCCATCGACAATGGATAGTGCTCCAAAATCTGGATCCTCAATGTCGATCTCCGGCATGTTGCTACGCCAAATTTCATATCCATTGACATAGACGATGGCTCCATCATCTCTTCTAAGGTTCAATTCGTAGACCAAGGCCTCCGAGGTATTTTCAATGACGACTTCCTTTATATAATATGAAACAAGGGGTTTGTACTTGTCGTCCTTTCCATAATCTATGATTGTATTCACATCTGAATATCCATAACCGAAAGGAGCTCGTCCTTTTTTCCATACACCCTCGGAAACTTGGTGGACTTTCCAATTTTTTCGCAAGGGACGTTCTCCATCATAGTAACTCCATTCGCTATTGGAGCCTACAATGGTATCTTGCGCCGTTATACAGCAAATGAACAAAAGAGAGAAAAGATAGGGGAGGAAAGATTTCATAGTTGGTATCTGTTATTTCTAAAAGAGTACATATGCATAGCTAATAAACGATTTATTTATATGAAAATGAAGCGTTGTAGTGCTTTTTATGTATTTAAAGCATTAAATGTAGTAGCTAAATAACAATTATTTAATGCCTTTTGATCAACAAACCTATACCTTTAACATGATTAACCACTAACCATAAGTACCATGCTTCAAATCAACGCTAAAAGCCTTTTAAAGCTTTGTGTCATATTCATTTTTTTGGGCAGAGCCTATCAATATTTGTTTTACAATGCTCCATTTAGAGCCTTGCTTTGGGATGAAAACCTATTGAAACCCTTGGTGGAACAAATGTTCAACACCAATTGGAATGCCTATGTCACGGATTTGTCCATTGACAAGTACATACAAGCCAGCATCAAGACCAATGGCCTTTTGTATTTGGTGGCAGCCATTTGCACGGCTTTCATAGACAAATCGAATGCAAGGTATTTGAAATATCCAATAATGATCGGAGGGTTTCTTTTGGCATTGTTGTCTTTTTTGACCCTCAAAGAACGTTTCTTTCAATATGGCCAGTTTTTTGAGCATGCAATACAAGTAGGGATTCCATTTCTATTGTTGCATGTGATTCGAAAAGATGGATTCACATTCCAAATCAAATTCATCTTGAAAGTATTGATTGGCCTCACATTCATTTCTCATGGCTTGTATGCCTTTGGGTACTACCCAATTCCTGGGCATTTCATAGACATGACCATAAATGGATTGGGAGTTTCGGAAAATATGGCAATTGCAATACTCAAAACTGCTGGAATTTTGGACTTTGCAATTTCAATACTCATCTTTTTACCAAGAACATACAAATATGCCTTATGGTATGCCTTCATATGGGGAATACTCACGGCTTTTGCGCGTATAGTGGCAGGATTCAATGCCGATTTCATTTTTGCATCACTACATCAAACCGTCTATTTGACGCTTTACAGGCTGCCTCATGGCTTGATTCCGCTTCTACTATTGATTTTGGCTGCATCGGTTAAAAAAAAAGACAAGACAAAACCCTCTTTATTAATTAAAACTCAACTATCATGAAAAAAAGAATCGCTTCAACGTTATTTCTTTTATTCGCAATGATTTGCCATGCGAATAATGACAAATACAGATTGATCCTCTCAAGTGATCCAGCTACGACCATGACCATTGGATGGAATCAAATCTCTGGAACGGCACCTACCGTTCACTATGGGACTACGGATTTTGGAACCAACTACACGCAATATCCCATGTCCAAGACAGAAGATAGGGCAGTGGCCTATAGGGGCATGGACAATAGATTCGTAAGACTTACAGGACTTACGCCCAATACCAACTATTACTTTGTGATCAACGACAGCCAAGGCACGAGTAGCCGTTTCTGGTTTAAAACGGCTCCCAATGACCTGAGTAGATTGTCCTTCATTGCTGGTGGAGATTCAAGAAACAACCAGACACCACGCAGAAATGCAAATACATTGGTATCCAAGCTGAAACCACATGCCGTATTTTTTGGTGGGGACATGACGGATGGAGATTCGGATGCCGAATGGCAAGATTGGATGGACGATTGGCAATTGACCATTGCCAGTGATGGAAGAATGTTTCCCATAGCGGCAACACGCGGAAACCACGATGGAGCCAGTGTCATATACAATTTGTTCGACACACCAACGAGTGATAGCTATTACGCAATGACCTTTGGAAACAACTTGATTCGCACCTACACCTTGAACACCGAAATTTCCGTTTCTGGCAATCAATCAACTTGGGTAAGCAACGATTTGTCTGTCCAAACCAATGTCATATGGAAAATGATGCAGTACCACAAGCCCATGCGACCACATACATCCGCCAAGTCCGAAGGAAATTCGGAATACGATGCTTGGGCTCAATTGTTTTTTGACAATGGTGTACGTTTGGTAATGGATAGCGACTCGCATATGGTAAAGACCACTTGGCCTGTTGAACCATCTTCTGGAATAGGTAGTGATGAAGGATTCGTAAGAAACGATGCCCAAGGGACGGTCTATGCAGGAGAAGGCTCTTGGGGAGCGCCATTGAGAGCCAATGACGATGACAAGAACTGGACAAGGAATTCGGCTTCTTTCAATCAATTCAAGCTCATATTCGTAGAAGAGTCCAAAATTGAATTGAGAACCATAAAGGTGGACAATGCAGCATCTGTGGGTGAAGCGTCCAACACGGATCCTTTTACCTTGCCAGCAAACTTGGATGTATGGAGTCCTTCGGAAGGTGATGTCGTAATCATTTTGCCAATAGCTCCTTTGAACAATCCGGAAATTGCCTTTGCGAATGGTACGTCTGCGACCTTCAATGACGGTACCAATCTTACATTGCCCATCAACGTCCTCAACAATGGTGACGGTATTTCCAGCGTAGCCTTCTACATAGATGACGTATTGACGGAGACAGATACCACAGCACCATACAGCTTTACACATTCGTATGCAGATGGCAACTATTGCATCGAGGCCATTGCCACCGATGTGAATTCCAATACAGGTGACGCCAAGATCTATGTAAACGTAGGAATGTTTACCGATACGGATTCCTTACCCGTTGCGAGTGGGGAGAATGACGTCGAGGAAACCGAAACTGGAGCAGTCTACTTCGATAGTGGTGATTTGGAAATGGTCTATGATAGTTATGACTTCGTTTCTAATGTGCCTAACGGAAACCAAAAGATTGGACTCCGGTTTCAAAACTTGAACATTCCAAATGGTGCGACCATTGAAAGTGCTTACATACAATTCAGATCCGATGAATCCGACAGCGTTGCTGCGGAATTGAACATCTTTGCAGAGGATAGTGGCAATTCGGTTCCTTTTGAAAGCAATGCAGTGAACAACCTTACAGGTAGGGCACGAGTAGGAGAAAATGGTGTGGCCTCTTTTGTTAATTGGATGCCTCCGGCTTGGGCTAGTTCAGGATTGACAGGGCTCGATCAACGTACTCCGGAAATCAAAACACTCTTGCAAAAAATTGTTGATGGCTCTCAATGGGAACAGGGCAATAGCTGTGTTTTCATGATTGAAGGCACTGGTGCTAGTTTGACGAACCAAGATGCCAAGCGCGTAGTTGATTCCTATGAAGGGAGTTCCAGCAATCCGCCGACATTGGTCTATACATATTCTTTCAATTCATCTACTTTGAATGTAGGTGAGATTTTGGAGCAATCAAGCAACATCTTGATTCATCCAAATCCTTTCAGTTCGGGATTGACCATAAAAGTGTCCAATGCCAACAATGACTTGTACAAGATCAAAGCTGTACGAATGTATGACATAAAGGGTATTTTGGTATACGACAAGGCATTTGTGAATCAAACAGCGTCTTATGGCATTAGTCCATCAAAGATTTCCCAAGGTGTGTATTTCCTCAAAGTCTATGGAGAAAACAACAATGTAATAGGAACCCAGAAAGTAATTAAAAAGTAAGTACAACTGAACACCGATTATGGTTTACTGATTGATAGCAGTCAGATTGCTTCCTTTTTAAAGCACAAATAATGTAATGTTATTTGTGCTGTTATTTGTGCTTTTAATTGAAGACCACTTTATGACCTCGATCTATTAGAATATCTAAAAAATTGGTCGTCATATAATTTATCGAAAGGTACCGCAACATGCTTCGTTTCATAAGACTGTAATTCGTGCATGCTATTAAATCCTGCAGCAGTATATATTCTTAAAGCATGTTTAAAATACATGGAAACAGGATAGACATCCTTATGTATTATAATTCTAGCGTCATTTATGTTTATGTCTACTTGCGTAAATACTACAATTACTACCTCTAGGTTGTGTTTATAATCTTTAATGGCCTTATTGACTATTTCCAAGACATCCGCCTTTCCTCCGGAATGGACAACCAAAACATATGGGGATTCAATAAATGAAATAGGAGAGAGGTCCATTGTTTTCAATTTAATGGTGGTCATTGTCTTGGAGTGTTGTTCTATCCAGGAATCATGTTCAGGATACAATGCTTCCAATCTTATCGTTTTTGAAAATTCAATCGGAATTGTTTCTACGATGGCATCCAAATAACTTTGCCATTTCAACAATCTAGAAACATAAACATACTCAAGCTTGGGAAACCTTTTGTAGACAGAGACAAGTTCCCCTTTTATTCCAAATGGAAAAGTATCAATGTAAAAAGCTGTCACGTCTTGGCAATCTATGGTTCTTTCAATTGTTTTAGACCAATGGAAAGCGGTTTCATTCCATGAAATTTTAACGAATGCATAAGATTTAAAGTATTTGGTAAAAGAGGATGGAGTGATGATGAGCACATCGCCAACTGGAATCTCAAGTTTTTTTATCAGCTTGTCTATACGTGTCAAATGACCTAAACCTCCGCCATGTGCATAAAAAACGTGCATTTAGAATCCCTTTAGGACTAATTCATCCATAATAATTCTTTTTTGATCTTCCGGAATTTCAGAAATCTCATTAATTAAAAGACTAGGGAAGTAGGCTCCCTTTACTTCTTCATTGGTCAACCTGGCTAGTTTAGCATCATTTTTCACTAGTTTTGCCTCTTCACTATTTATTATTTTGATTTCATAAGGGTCTAAATTTTCTTCATTGTCACTAATTTTAATCTTATCATCATACAATTTTATTTTCCATAACAATTTTGATGAGGCTGTTCTCAATTTAAAACCGTCAGGTTTATATTTTATTTTCTAGTTAAAGGTTAAAACCCTGCAATTTCATTGCAGTTACTTT
>JAHDHI010000100.1 GCA_020631395.1 Bizionia sp. | reverse complement strand
TACTTTCCGATACAAAAGTTCGCAAAGATGTTACCTAATAAATCATCACTTGTAATCTCTCCTGTAATTTCTCCAAAGTGATATAGTGCTTGGCGAATGTCTATGGCCAATAGGTCTCCTGAAATCCCTATTTCCAAACCGGATTTCACCTTGCTTACTTCTTCAAAGGCCTTTAAAAGCGAATCGTAATGACGTGTATTGGTTACGATTGTTTCGTTGTTGCGAAGTGCTCCGGTATTTACAAAGCCAATTAGCTTTTCTTTCAACTCCTCCACTCCAACTCCAGATTTGGCAGAGAGTAAATGAATGCTTTCAAATTCAGATTTCAAAGCTTTCAATTCCGAATCATTCAACTTGTCAATCTTATTGGAGATGACTATCAAAGGTTTCAAAGGAAAGCGATTCTTTATTTTTTCCATTTCCACTTTCAAACGCAGGCTTTCTGTCTTGAACTCTTCTGCAGAAAACAACAAAACGACTACCTGGGCTTGTTCCATTTTCTCAAATGTCTTCTTGATACCAATGCTTTCCACTACATCTTTGGTTTCTCTAATACCTGCCGTATCTATAAAACGGAAACCTATGCCATCTATGACCAATTCGTCTTCAATGGTATCTCGTGTCGTCCCAGCTATGTCACTCACAATGGCTCGCTCTTCATTCAACAGAGCATTCAGTAGTGTGGATTTTCCAACATTGGGTTCACCAACTATGGCAACTGGAATGCCATTTTTGATGACATTTCCTACTGCAAAGGAATCTATCAATCGCTTTAGGACAAAGCTTATGCGCTCTACCAAATCTTTGAATTGGGATCGATCTGCGAATTCCACATCTTCTTCTGCAAAATCGAGTTCCAACTCTATGAGAGAAGCGAAGTTCATGAGTTCCTCACGCAGCTTGGCTATTTCAGAAGAAAATCCACCACGCATTTGTTGCATCGCTATTTGGTGGGAGGCTTCATTGTCACTCGCTATCAAATCGGCAACAGCCTCAGCTTGTGATAGGTCCAATTTCCCATTGAGGAAAGCTCTCAATGTAAACTCTCCCGCATTCGCCATTCGACAACCTTTGCGAAGTAACAATTGAATGATCTCTTGCTGGATGTATATGGAACCATGACAAGATATTTCCACAACATTTTCTCCCGTGTAGGAGTTTGGGTTTTTGAATATGGAAACCAAAACCTCATCTATGGTACGTAAATCGTCCATTATATGCCCCAAATGTATGGTATGTGTCTTCTGGTCGACCAATGTCTTCTCTTCCTTCACGGAGCGAAAGCAGCTATCGGCAATGATTATTGCATCTGGTCCGGAAACACGAATTATCGCTACAGCTCCAGCACCAGAAGCCGTGGCCAACGCCACTATGTTGTCGTTATGAATCATAGCGCAAAAATACTAAAATGGATTTTGATAAAAGTCTAAACCTTTAGACAAAATTTGGATGCTATATTTAATATATTTGCAATTAAAACAACTTTATCAGTTATGCTTAGAAAAATAATATTCTTAGGACTTGTACTTCTTTCCTTTTCCTGTGAAAAAGAACCTAAAAGCTATGAAATCAATGTAAACTTGGACATTCCATTAAACAAAAGGGATGCTGAAATTTTCAGAATGGAGGATCGAAAAAAAATCGTTCAGGATTCTGCATTGACCGACAATGGAAAAATAGTTTTCAAAGGTAGTGTCGATGCACCAGACACCTATTACATCATGATCGATGGCATAAAGGGATCTTTTCCTATCATTCTAGAAAATGCGAATATGGACATAACCATCTATAGGGATAGCATCTCCAAATCCTTGGTTAAGGGCAGTAGAGAAAATGACATAACCAAAAAGTACATGGAAGAATCCAAATTTCTTACTGAATTCAACAACAAGTTGAAGGAACGTTTTCAAACAGCCAGTGCCAATGGAGACAGTGAGAAAATTGCTGCGGTTAGAGCTTCATATGACAGTTTGGTCAAGGAATCCTACAAGTACGATGTGGGTTTCATAAAAAAACATAACGATTATGCTTTTGCTGCCATAACCTTGGAACGTTTGACAAAAGGAAAAGCCATAACTGAAGACGAGTCTCAAGAAATCTACAATCTATTTCCTGAGCGTATCAAAAAGACTAGGTCAGCCCAATCTGCAATGGATTTTATAGAGAAGAACAAAGTAAAAAACACAAAAAACAAAGGTACCGACAATGTTTCCATAGGCAATGTAGCTCCCGATTTTTCCGGATTCACACCGGAAGGAAAGCTATTGGCTTTGAAAGACATAAAAGCCAAAGTTACCATAATAGACTTCTGGGCATCTTGGTGTGGACCTTGTAGAAAGGAGAACCCGAATGTGGTGAAAATGTATGAAAAGTATCACGATAAAGGGTTAGAGATCATTGGTGTGTCATTGGACAAGAATGGGCAAAAAAACCGTTGGATAAAAGCCATTGAAAAAGATGGATTGACTTGGCCACAGGTTTCCAACCTGAAAGGATGGGAAGAACCCATTGCCGTACAATATGGAGTACGTTCCATTCCTGCAACGTTCATACTCGATGAAAACGGCAAGATAATAGCCACGAAATTAAGAGGGCAACAACTGGAAGACAAAGTAGCCGAGCTACTGAACTAATGAAAAGCCTGCAATTGCAGGCTTTTTTTATTTAGCCTTAATTGAAATCATATCTTTCCAAGACGCTTCATCACAAACAATATGACGATGGGTATGGCCAACAAAGTCGTCATCAATAGGTTTTCCGTTATTAGCCAACTTGCCAATATGAGCGTTATGACGTATCCTCCTATGGCTCCTCCAAAATGGGCGTCGTGACCAATGTTGTCATTCTTATGTTTCATTCCGTATATCGTATATAACAAATAGGCTACTCCTAATAGATAACCTTTGATCCCCAAATCCAAATCTCCAATGCTGGGAGGCAAAAATATGAAATAGTATTTATTCTCTGGCCCCAATAAGATGGCAGAATACAGGATTCCAGTAACGGCTCCACTTGCACCTATTGCACTATAATGATATTCGTTCTTGTGAAAATACAACGAGAGAACGTTCCCAGCCAACAAGCTACCAAAATAAACAGCTATAAATCCTGTTTCTCCCACTTCCCCAATGACCAAGTTTGAAAAGAGGTAAAGCCCGAACATGTTCATGAATAGATGTGTCGGATTCAAATGTAGAAATCCTGAAGAGAGCATTCTGAACTTGTCTCCCCTCATGATTGCTCCGACATTGAATTTATACTTTTCGAAAAAAGAAAAATCATTAAAGCCTTTCATCGAAATCATGACATTGGCGACTATGATGATTATTGTGATTAAATGTAAGTTCCCCATATAGTGCTTTCCTTTTGTTTTTAATAACGTATTATTCCATAAATATATATACTATTGAAAAATATACAAATTAACCGCTTACAATGTTTATTATTATTTTCTACGGTCAAAATATAGCATATATTTGTGGTTGCAAATTTAAATCTAATAAATGCAATTCATAGCCTATATACTCATTTATCCATTTCTATGGATAATCTCCATATTGCCCTTTCGACTACTCTATGCTTTTTCAGATGGCTTGTTCGTTCTCGTATATCATATCATAGGGTATAGAAAAAAAACGGTAAAGACCAATTTGAACTTGGTGTTTCCTGAAAAATCCAAAAAGGAGGTGAATCTCATCACAAAGAAATTCTATCATCACTTGTGTGATATGATCGTAGAATCCATAAAGTCCATGACCATTTCCGAAGCACAGATGAAAAAACGCTTTACCTTCACCAACGTGGAACTTGTACGTGAACTTGGGGGCAAGAACAGGAGCATCGTATTAATGTGCGCCCATTACGCCAGTTGGGAATGGATTTTCATATTGCAAAAGTATATTGATCACAAAGGTTTTGGAATATACAAGCGTTTGCACAACAAGTATTTCGATGCTATGGTAAAACGCATTAGAGCCAGATACAATTCTCATTTGATCACGACAAAGGAAACTATCCCTACACTGATCGACTCTAAAAACAAAGGAGAATTGTCCATGAGTGGATTTGCTTCGGATCAATCCCCTAAGCACGACAAGGCATTTCATTGGAATGATTTCATGGGCATCAAGGTACCAATACATACTGGAGCAGAAATGTTGGCAAAAAAACTGGATATGTCCGTCGTATTCTTCAAAGTGAAGAAGTTAAAACGTGGTTTTTATGAAACTTCTTTCGTAACCATAGCAGAAAATCCCGATGATTTCGAAAACTATGGTATAACGGATTCATTTATAAAGTTGGTGGAAGAGCAAATCGTTGAAGCCCCAGAATACTATCTATGGACACACAAAAGGTGGAAACATCGTGACAAGGTACCTACGGAATTCAAATAGATTCTAACATTTACTTGAAGACCAACACAAAACCCCAATCAAACAATCGTCTATTAGAGAGTGTTTTTTATTTTATACCCCTCTCAATATAAATTATCACATCTCAAACCAATCATCAACTCGAGTATCTTGCTTGGGTATGAATGTCTTGTGGATGAATTCGTTGTTGGCTTTGTTGTACTCGTAATCTTCAGCCCATTCTTTATGGTTTTCAGCCAAAGCTACAATACTCTCACAAACATAGTCAATCTCGTCGCAAGTGGTCGTGGGATGAATGGACATGCGAATCCATCCTGGTTTGCGAATTAAATCTCCCAAAGTGATTTCATTTACCAACTTGTTGGATTGTTCTTGGTCCACGTGCAACAAATAATGCCCATAGGTTCCAGCACAACTACAACCTCCACGTGTTTGTATTCCAAAACGGTCATTCAATAACTTCACACCTAGGTTGAAATGCAAATCTTCTATGTAAAAAGATATGACTCCCAAACGATCTGTGTGTTTTGGAGCAAGAATCTTAATGTTGTCAACTCCATCAAAGTTCTTGAACACTTGGTGCAGTAGTTCATGTTCTCTATCCAACATGTTCTTGACTCCCATCTGATCTTTCAGTTTGATGGCCAATGCCGTCTTTATGGTTTGTAGGAATCCTGGAGTTCCTCCATCTTCTCTATCTTCAATGTTGTCAATGTACTTGTGCTCTCCCCAAGGGTTGGTCCAACTTACCGTTCCTCCTCCTGGACAATCTGGAACCATGTTCTTGTATAGTTTCTTGTTGAAAACCAAAACACCAGACGTTCCTGGCCCTCCCAAAAACTTATGAGGAGAAAAGAATATGGCATCCAATGCTTCATCTTCGTTCTTTGGATGCATGTCTATGTCCACATAAGGTGCCGAACAAGCAAAATCGACAAAACAGACCCCACCATGCTCATGCATCGTTTTTGCAATTTTATGATAAGGTGTTTGTATTCCTGTCACATTGGATCCAGCAATCACCGAAGCTATCTTCAATGTGCAATCCTTGTGTTTTTCCAAAAGCACCTCCAAGTTTTCCATACTGAACAATCCATCCTCTCCTGCAGGTATCACTTCAACCTTGGCTATGGTTTCCAACCAAGACGTATGATTCGAATGGTGTTCCATATGCGTTACGAAGACTACTGGACGAATTTCTTCAGGAATGTTAGTGTATTTACTAATGTTTTCAGGGATTTTCAGACCTAAAATACGTTGAAACTTGTTTACAACGCTTGTCATTCCGTTGCCTGCAACAATCAACACATCGTCCGCATTGCTGTTTACATGCCCTTTTATGATGTTTCTCGCTTTGTGATATGCATTCGTCATTGCCGTACCGGAAACCGTGGTCTCAGTATGCGTATTGGCTACAAAAGGGCCAAACTGGTTCAATAGTTTTTCCTCTATCGGCCTATACAAACGCCCCGACGCCGTCCAATCCGTATAGATTATTTTTTGTATGCCGTAAGGCGATGTAAATTCTTGATCTATTCCTACTATGTGCTCTCTGAACTGAGAAAAGTAATGTTCCAATTCCGAGTGACGCGTTCTTCCTTCTTTCGTATTGATCATAATGCTTGATTTGGTGTTGCTAAAATACTAAATATTAGCGATTTCTTTGATTTCAGAGATGAATTTATCCGCCAAGGCATCTGCAACTTCTTGAGATTTGGCCTCTGTATAGATTCTTATGATTGGTTCAGTGTTGCTTTTACGCAAATGCACCCAATTTTCGGCAAAGTCAATCTTCACTCCATCAATGGTTGTCAAGTTTTCATTTGCATATCTACTTTCCATTCCTTTCAATATTGCATCTACATCTATTTCTGGTGTCAAGGCTATTTTCTTTTTGCTCATGAAATAGCTCGTATACGTTTTACGCAATTCACTGACACTCATTTTCTTCTCTGCCAACAAACTTAGAAACAAGGCCACTCCTACCAAAGCATCACGACCATAATGTGATTTTGGATAGATGATTCCCCCATTGCCTTCTCCTCCAATTACAGCATTGTTCTTTTTCATCAAAGAGACCACATTTACTTCTCCAACGGCACTGGCTTCATACGTTCCTCCGTGCTTTTCCGTAATGTCTCTCAACGCTCTTGTAGAACTCATGTTGCTTACGGTATTTCCTGGGTTCTTGCTCAACACGTGATCAGCGCAGGCTACCAATGTATATTCTTCCCCAAACATTTCGCCGTTTTCATCCATGAACGCCAATCTATCTACATCTGGATCTACGACTATGCCAAAATCTGCACGTGTTTTTTGAACTTCTTCAGAAAGATCCGTCAAGTGCTCTTTCAATGGTTCTGGATTATGCGGAAAATGTCCATTCGGTTCACAATACAGCTTTACGGCTTCTACTCCCAACCGCTCCAACAACAAAGGGATTGCAATGCCTCCCGTTGAATTGACTCCATCGACCACTACCTTTAGTTTTGCAGCTTCGATGGCCTCCTTATCTACATATTCCAAATCCAACACTTCATCGATGTGCAAATCTATGTAAGCATCATTTTTCGTGATTTTTCCCAAATCATCCACATCCGCGAACTGCATGTCATCAGATTCTGCTATGTCTAAGATCTTGGCTCCTTCTACTGCATCCAAGAACTCTCCTTTGTCATTTAACAGTTTTAGCGCATTCCATTGTTTTGGGTTGTGGCTTGCCGTTAAGATAATACCTCCGTCTGCATGTTCCATTGGCACGGCAACTTCTACGGTCGGTGTCGTAGACAATCCCAAGTCTATGACGTGAATGCCCAATCCTACCAAAGTATTCATAACTAGGTTCTGAATCATTTCCCCAGAAATCCTAGCATCTCTTCCAACCACAACTCTATAATTATCTTTGTTTCGCTGCGATTTCAACCATGTTCCATAAGCAGATGCAAATTTGACTGCATCTATGGGGGTTAGGTTTGTTCCCACTCTTCCTCCAATAGTTCCACGAATTCCTGAAATAGATTTTATTAGTGTCATAAATGTATTTTAAAATTGAGGTGCAAATATAACATTTTCAGAATCGGAATTCTTAAATCGGAATTCGTAAATTCACAGCATGAATTTTCTAGCACATATTTACCTCTCTGGAGACAACAAAGATGTAGCCATTGGCAATTTCATTGCCGATGGCATTCGAGGGAAGGATTACAAGAAATACAAAAAGGATGTCCAAACGGGGATTTTGCTTCATCGTCAAATAGACACATTCACTGATTCACATGCAACAGTGAGACAAAGTACCAAAAGACTACATGAAAATTACGGACATTATTCTGGTGTAATCGTAGATATACTGTACGATCATTTTTTGGCAAAGAATTGGAAGCACTACTCCAATGTCCCTCTAATTGAATACATCGATCGCTTTTATGACATCTTGAAGGTCAATTTTAGCGAGTTGCCAATGCGCATCCAGAAAATGATGCCATATATGATTGCTGACAATTGGTTGGCTAGTTATGCAACCATAGAAGGCATTGCCAAAGTTTTGGAAGGAATGAACCGTCGTACAAAAAACAAATCGCATATGAATTTGGCAGTAAACGAGCTTCAAGAGTTCTACGATGAGTTTGAAGATGAATTCACTCGCTTTTTCGAAGAATTGATCGCTTTTTCCAACTCCAAGTTAATTGAAATCCAAGAATCAATATGAAATACTACTTACTAACAATTGCACTCATAATTTTCTATTCCTGTAAAAAGCCATCACAACGTGGACTTGTTGCAAAAAAGGCAATGGTCGTTTCAGCTCGGGCAGAAGCATCAAACATAGGAAAGCAGATTCTTGAGCAAGGCGGTAATGCATTCGATGCCATGGTAGCAACACAATTGGCCTTGGCAGTCTCTTATCCATATGCTGGTAACATAGGTGGTGGCGGTTTTATGATATATCGATTGGAAAATGGTTCCATAGGAAGTTTGGATTTTAGGGAGAAAGCTCCTGCATTGGCGACAAAAGACATGTATCTGGATTCCATTGGAAATGTCATTCCCGACCTAAGTACTCGTGGTGCCATGGCAGTGGGCATACCAGGAACCATAGCTGGTATTTTTGAAGTTCACGAAAAATTTGGATCCCTATCTATGGAAACCATTGTCAAACCTGTTATAGACCTGGCATACAAAGGTGTCGTCGTTACAAAGAAACAAGAGATTCGCATAGCTGAAAAACACGAGGATTTTGCCTTGGCAAACAAAGACACCATTTTATTTGCAAAAGCTTGGAAAGAAAATGACACCATTAAATACAATCATTTGGCAGAAACATTGACCCGTATCATGAAAAACGGAAAAGACGAGTTTTACAAAGGGGAAACCGCAGTAAGACTTGCCAATTTCATTCAAGACAATGGAGGCATCCTTTCTGTGGAAGATTTGGCAAATTACGAAGCAAAATGGCGAACTCCAATCTCTTTTCAATACGACGATTTACGTATCATTTCTATGGCTCCCCCATCCAGTGGAGGCATTGCAATGGCACAGATATTGAAATCGGTGGAATCATACAATTTGGAGACATTGGGTCATAATTCATTGAAGACCATTCAAGTCCTAGCTGAAGCAGAACGTCGTGCCTATGCAGATCGAAGTCACTATCTTGGTGACCCTGATTTTGTAAACGTCCCTCAAGACAAATTGACAAGTGATTCCTATTTAAAGGATAGAATGTCCAATTTCTCTTTTGAAAAAGCAACTCCTTCAAGTGAAATATCCCATGGCAAAGTAGATATAGTTGAAAGTGATGAGACAACACATTTTTCCATAGTAGATCAATTTGGAAATGCGATTGCTGTGACAACCACATTAAATTCTGGTTTTGGGTCAAAGTTATTTTGTGAGGATTTGGGTTTCTTCTTGAACAATGAAATGGATGACTTCTCAAGCAAACCTGGAGTACCCAACGTATATGGATTGATCGGAGCTGAAGCCAATGCCATTTTACCGGAAAAACGAATGTTGAGTTCTATGACCCCCACCATCGTAGAGAAGGATGGCAAGTTATTAATGAGCGTTGGCACTCCTGGAGGTTCAACAATTATCACTTCTGTTTTGCAAACCATTTTAAATGTACACGAATTTGAAATGACAATGCAAGAAGCTGTCAATGCTCCACGCTTTCATCATCAATGGCTACCTGATGAAATTAGAATGGAACCCAATCGTTTTTCCAAAGATATAATAAGACAACTAGAGCAAAAAGGTTATCAAATAAACGAAGAACGCTCTCCTGTAATCGGAATTGTCGATGGTATCTTGGTGCTATCAGATGGAACCTTGGAAGGTGGAGCAGACAATCGTGGAGACGATGCTGCATCCGGATTTTGAAAAAACTTGAAAATTTTCACTTGCCAAGGTAGGAAACATCATATTTTAACTGTTTTATGAGTACAACTAAATTACTTATGTTTCAGTTCTCTATGAAAAATTGATACATTTAACAATTCTATTACGACTAACCCCTTAAAATCATCAAATAACTAACTACAATGAAAATGATGTTTACTTCTCATCCTTCTTACGAAAGAACAAAATTCAAAATCTTTGTTTTTTCTATTGTTTTACTCTGCACTTTACCTTCCTACTCCCAATTGACTCCTATAATTGTTGGTAATGCCAGTGACCTGGGAAACGGTTGCTATAGGATAACTCCAAATGCGATCAACCAAGGAGGAGCTGTTTGGTATGACAATGCAATTGACTTGTCCTCAGATTTCAGAATAAGCTTCAATGCCAACTTTGGTTCCAATGATTCCAATGGAGCGGATGGGATGGCTTTTTTATTGAAAGGCAATTCAAACCCTGAAATAGGTCTAACAGGTGTAGGTATAGGGTATCAAGGCATTACTCCTTCATTGGCCATCGAATTCGACACTTGGCAAAACACAGAGATCTCAGATCCCATTGCCGACCACATTGCAATAACCTCAAACGGAAACAACGACCACTCACTCGCAGATAACTTGGCTGGCCCCATACAAGCTTCCAATGCATCCATCAACATCGAAGATGGCAATGATCACAATGTAAAGATTGAATGGACGACAGCCACCAATACGTTAGTCGTGTCTTTTGATTGTGAACAACGTCTTTCATATACCGGAGACATCGTCAATTCCATTTTTGGAGGCAATCAAAATGTTTTCTTTGGATTCACAGGGTCAACTGGAGGTGCCTCAAATGAACATCTAATCTGTTTCAATTATATTTCCTTCAATCCTATGATTCTGGATCAAAACATATGCAATGGAGATAGCATAGACACCATTGATGCTACCATAGGTGGAGCCACCAATTACAATTGGATGCCAACAACTGGTGTTAGTGACCCTAGTTTGCCAAATCCAGTTTTCAATCCAACAACAACAACGACTTACATCGTAGAAATCACAGATAGCTGTGGAGATGTCTTAAGTGAAACATTCACTCTTTTCGTTGGAAATCCTATTTCAAATACTCCTCCAAACATTACATCGTGTGATGATGCCAGCAATGATGGAACAGAAGCATTTGATTTAGATGCCCAAACCAATGCCATTTTGGGTACTCAAGACCCTTCGAACTTCAATGTGTCCTTTTATGAGAATCAAACAGATGCAGATAATGGCACAAATGCCATCACATCACCATATTCCAATACCGTTGCCCCTTGTCAACAAATTTTTGTCCGAGTAGAACTGATATCTAATACATCTTGCTTTTCTACCACAAGTTTTCAAATTTGCCTAGATCCGCTTGATGACGCTACATTTTCTATGAATCCAAATTGCACGGGAGCAGAAGTCGCCTCAGTTGTGACATCTGGAGGTACATTTGCCTTCAATCCATCTCCAACAGATGGAGCAATCATAGACGCTACTACGGGAGAAGTCACAAATGGTACTCCTAGTGCAACATATACGGTTGAACACACGACATCTGGAACATGTCCATCGATTAGTTCAATAGACTTGACTCTTGATGACTCTGATGATTCTTCATTTACAATGACACCTAACTGCGATGGAGGAACAGTAGAAACCATAACAACCACAGGAGGAACTTTTGTCTTCACTCCTTCTCCTACAGATGGAACCATTATTGATGCTTCTACAGGAGAAGTCACCAATGGCACACCTAGTATGACTTATACCATTGAATATACGACAACTGGCATTTGCTCAAGTACCAGCACATTTGATTTGACCGTTAATCCAACACCGGCTCTCATAGCTCCCACACCCCTGACTGTTTGTGATGACGAAACTCCCGACGGGCTTACATCCATTGACTTGACCATAAAGAACAACGAGATCTCGGGTAACGACCCGAACTACTCGGTGACCTATTACGCAACGCAAGCGGACGCGGACAACGAGGTCAACCCATTGGCGATACCCTACACCAACACGACGAACCCGGAAGTGGTATTCGTACGGGTGGAGGACATCAACACGGGCTGCCACGGCACGACCACGCTTACCCTACAGGTGGAACAGGCCCCGGTGGCCTGCACGCCGACCCCGTTGGAATACTGCGATCCGGACAGCGACGGCTTCGGGGAGTTCACCCTGACCGATGCGGACGTGGAGGTGGCCTGTGGCGTCACTGCGGGCTTGGTGATCAGCTACCACGAGACGATGGCCGATGCACAGAACAACGTCAATGCGCTCACGAGTCCCTATAGCAACATCGTAGCCGACACACAGATTATATATGTTCGCATAG
>JAHDHI010000099.1 GCA_020631395.1 Bizionia sp. | reverse complement strand
CCCATAAGGGAAATATACATATAATTAAGCTTAATTTAAAATATAATTGGTATAAGTATTCACTGCTCTTACTAACGATTTATGCCTTTGGTGGGGTGAAACGAAAAACAGCAAATTCGAACTTGATGGAAAATTCACCATAGAATTTAAAAATGACTACTGGTGGACTTTTGAAGTCTCGAAATACATATATGAAGAAGAGCTTGTTTGGGAATGCATCGATGGAGAACCCTTATTCAACAAGGAATGGATCGGGCACACTTTGCATTGGCGGATCGAGAAAGGCAAAGCTGAATTTTCATCAATCTGGATTGAACCCCTCTATGGAATGCTATGACGTCTGCTCCACGACTTGGAACAAGTTTATATCTGAAGAATTAAAAAGCCACTTGGACGACAAACCTATTAATCTCTAATATTTTTTCAAGGCTTTTAAAAGTGCCTTGTTAAGATCCTGTCTTAAATGTCTTTTATCCCTTTCCAAGACAAAGACGGAAATGGATGCATTCAATTCAGGGAAGTAATTGGCCGTCGTGCCCCAAAAACCACTGTGACCATAACCCTTGACGCCATCAAAGTCTATAGAAGAGATCCCTAAGCAATAATCCCCTTCCATTGACTCCATGGGATTCGCTTTAGTATGCATCAAATCCAATGTCTTTTGATTTTTGAAAATATTGTTGTTAAAGAGGTTATGCATAAATATTGCCAAATCTTTTGTTGTAGAAGCGATCCCTCCTCCTCCATATAAATCGAAAGAATGGTCTACCATGTAATTATTCAATCCTTCAGAGGTGACATATTGATACACCAAGGGACTTGCATCTTTCGGATAATCTTCCAAAGAAGAAAACCAAGTTGCATTCATACCTAGCGATTTATAATCTATCAAATCTCGCATTGCAAGATAAAATTCCTTTTTGGTGATGGTTTCAATAATCTCCGTAAGTAACAAGTAGTTGGTATCCGAATAGGCAAAAACATCCCCTGCCAAACCCAAGGGTTTTCCCAATGACATCGCCAATTGAATTTGTTCGTTTCTTGTCCATCTATGCCTTGGTTTTGCTTTTATGCGCTGCATGTATTCGTCTGTACTGGCATAGTCGAAAATCCCACTCGTATGAGATAGCAGATTCCTTATCGTAATCTCATAAACATCATAACCGCTTTTTTCCAATGCAACCTTGGAATCGTGAGATAGAAATTTAAAAATCGGATCGTCCAATTTAACTTCTCCTTCTTCCATTAATTTCAAGACGGCTACTGCAACGTAAGTTTTTGTATTGCTTGCAATTAATGCAGGTTGTTCTTTTTCTATTGGTGCTTTTGTTGTTTTGTTGGAAACTCCCACAGCTCCACTCCAAGATATGTTTTTATCTGATGTTTCGATGTGAACCATCAACCCCAAAGCATCATTGTGTTCTGAATAAATGGAATCTATGATGTTCTGAAATATTTGAGTTCCATTTATTTCGGAATTAACTTCATTGTTTTCTTTTTTACATCCTACAGCAAACAACAACAAGATGAAAACACTTAATGTCTTTATATGCATCATTGATTCAATTTATAAAGTATCTGTTGCTCTTCCAATTCAGACAGCAACTCTTGACTTACCTTGACCTTTTGTTTGCGACTTGGCATCTCCAATTTTATCTTGTCTCTATTCTCATAGATTAGAAAATTAAGCAAATGGCTTCCTGGGTGCATTGAGATCAACTCTTTTAATTTTCTGATTTTATCAGATTCCAATTCTTTTATATTCAATTGTATAGATAGCTTCCTAACATACTTCTCCATGACGTCATGCAACAATTGAAAGCTATTGAATTGCAATCTGGGATCACTCCTTTTCCCTGTATCCTTGTTTATCCATCCTTCTCTCACGAAGGATTTCACGTGTACAAAGTTGTTTTGCATCAAAAAGTGACGGTGCTTTAGATATTCTTCGCCAAAAATGCGAAACTCGTATGAATCCGTGTAATCTTCAATGGTAAACAACGCCCACCCTTTTCCTTGTTTGCTTACACGGTGCTGTACATCGGTAACAACGCCTCCAAAAGTGATTTCCTTGTTTACGTGAGGTGTCAAATCATTGAAATAGGCAATGGTTCCAGTACAGAAAGATTTCATTTCCGTTCTAAAATCATCCAAAGGATGACCTGAAATGTATATACCGACAACTTCTCTCTCTTGAGCCAACTTCTCCATTGTTCCCCAAGTCTCACATGGTGGCACTTGCGGTTCTTCTATTTTCACGTCACTTGCCTCCCCAAACAAACTCACTTGGGCAGAATTTTCATTTTCTTGATGCTTGGCTCCATACTTTATCGCCTTCTCCAGAAAGGTCAAATCGCTACCTTCCTTATGAAAATATTGTGCTCTATGCGTATCTGTAAAACAATCGAACCCACCGGCCAATGCCAAGTTTTCGAATGCTTTTTTATTGGCTGCCCGCAAATCTATTCTCTTGGATATGTCGAAGATTGATTTGTAGGGACCATCTTTCTTTCTGTTTTCCACGATGGTCATAACAGCTCCATGTCCAACTCCCTTTATGGCCCCCATTCCAAAACGCACCGCATTGTCCTGATTTACGGAAAACTTGTAAAATGATTCGTTTACATCTGGGCCAAGCACATCCAATTTCATCCGTTTGCATTCTTCCATGAAGAAAGTAACCTGCTTGATGTCGTTCATATTGTTGGAAAGTACTGCCGCCATGTATTCGGCAGGATAGTGGGCTTTCAAATAAGCCGTTTGGTATGCTATCCAAGCATAACAAGTGGAGTGCGATTTGTTAAAGGCATAACTCGCAAAGGCTTCCCAGTCCTTCCAAATCTTCTCCAGTTTTTTTGCATCATGACCATTTGCACTGGCTTGTTCGATAAATTTTGGTTTCATCTTATCAAGAACCGCAATTTGCTTTTTCCCCATGGCCTTACGCAAGACATCGGCTTCACCTTTGGTAAAATCTGCCAATTTTTGGGACAAAAGCATTACTTGCTCTTGATAGACTGTAATACCATAGGTTTCCTTCAAGTACTCCTCCATTGCTGGAAGGTCATACTCTATGTCTTCGTCTCCATGTTTTCTACGAACGAAACTAGGAATGTATTCCATTGGTCCGGGACGATACAAGGCATTCATGGCAATTAAATCGTCAAAGACAGTAGGTTTGAGGTCTTTGAGGTGTTTTTGCATCCCAGGAGATTCATATTGGAAGACTCCTACGGTCTCACCTCGTTGGAACAATTCGTATGTCTTCACGTCATCCAAGGCGAAATTATCCGGATCCAACAAAATGCCGTGCTTAGCCTTTACGATTTTCACCGTATCCTTGATCAAGGTCAAAGTCTTCAACCCCAAGAAATCCATTTTCAACAACCCAGCATCCTCTACCACCGAGTTGTCAAACTGAGTTACGTACAAATCTGAATCCTTGGCGGTGGACACCGGAACGAACTTGGTGATGTCGTCTGGTGTAATAATAACACCACAGGCGTGGATTCCAGTATTACGTACCGAACCTTCCAATGATCTAGCAAGGTTTAATGTTTCTGCTTGTAGATCTTCTCCTTCGGAAATGTTTAGAAGCTCGTTGACCTTCTCCAATTCCTCGGATCTGAACATGCTTTTCAACCCCTTTTCATCTGCACCGAAAATCTTCTTCAGTTTAGACATGTTTGGGATCAATTTTGCAATGCGATCGGCATCAAACAAAGGCAAATCCAATACACGTGCTGTATCCCTAATGGAAGATTTCGCCGCCATGGTACCATATGTGATGATTTGTGCTACCTGATTGCTTCCATATTTCTCTATCACGTAATCCATGACTCGACTTCGTCCTTCATCATCAAAGTCGATGTCAATGTCGGGCATGCTCACACGATCCGGATTCAAGAAACGCTCAAAAAGCAGATTGTACTTCATTGGATCTATGTTGGTAATCCAAAGACAGTATGCAACCACTGATCCAGCAGCAGAACCACGCCCTGGTCCTACCGACACATCCATGTTCCTGGCTTCTCTAATAAAGTCCTCCACAATCAGGAAATAACCGGGATAACCTGTTTTTTCAATAACTTCAAGTTCAAAGTCCAAACGCTCAGTAACGTCTTCGGACAACTCTTCTCCATAACGTTTCTTTGCCCCTTCATAGGTCAAGTGTCTTAAAAAGGCATTTTCACCTCGCTTGCCTCCATCCTCTTCATCTTCTTTATGTATAAACTTCTCAGGGATGTCAAAGGCTGGCAACAATACGTCTCTAGCCAGTTGATATCCTTCCACCTTATCCACTATTTCTTGAATGTTGGAAATGGCTTCAGGAACGTCCTTGAAGGCATTTTTCATTTCATCGGCAGACTTGAAATAATAATTCTTGTTTGGCAACCCATAACGATAGCCTCTTCCTCTTCCTATCGGCGTTGCTTGCTTTTCTCCTTCTTTGACACACAATAGAATGTCATGAGCGTTTGCATCTTTCTGACTCGCGTAATACGTGTTGTTTGTTGCAACAAGTTTGACCTCGTGCTTTCTCGCAAGTTTAATTAGTGTCGGGTTTACACGATTTTCATCTTCTTGATCATGACGCATCAATTCGACATACAAATCGTCTCCAAATTCGTTCTTCCACCATAACAAGGCCTCCTCTGCTTGGTTTTCACCAATATTCAAAACCTTGCTTGGTACTTCCCCATATAAATTCCCCGTCAATACAATTAGACCCTCTTTGTATTCCCGTATCAACTTCTTGTCTATTCTTGGCACGTAATAAAATCCATTGACAAATGCGTGTGATGATAATTTTGCAAGATTGTGATAGCCATTCTTGTTCTTAGCCAAGAAAACGATTTGGTAACCATTGTCTTTTCTGGATTTGTCCAAGTGATTTTCACACACAAAGAATTCACAGCCAATAATAGGCTTTATTTCTTTCACTGTTGGTGTTTCACCTCTTTCTAAAGCTTCTTGAATTTTAGCTTTTGCTTCCTTATTGTGTTTGTTGGCTGCGTTGACAAAATGAAAGGCCCCCATCATGTTAGCGTGATCCGTCAAGGCAACTGCTGGCATATTTTGCTTGGCTGCCACTGCCACCAGGTCTCCAACGCTCATAGTTGATTGCAATACCGAAAATTGAGAATGGTTGTGCAAATGCACAAAGTCCACATCTTGTAAATCCTGTATGTTCTCTTTTATTTCAGCTTCAGATACACCTCCTGTTTCTGCTTCTTGCAGTCGTTTGTTAATCTTGGCGCTTTCTCGCTTTAGATTGATGTGTTTTAAACCTATGAGTTGAATTGGCTGTGGATTGGCTTCAGAAAAAAGCTTGAAATAATCTGGCGCCACGTCTAATTGCTCCTCTGTATATTGTTCTTTACGAATCAACTCGAAAAAACATCGGGTCGTAGCTTCAACATCTGCTGTGGCATTGTGTGCTTCTGCAAAGCCATCCCCAAACAAGAATTCGTGCAATTCTGAAAGTGTTGGCAGTTTGAACTTACCATATCTCCCTCCAGGAATTTGACATAGATTGGCAGTATGTTCCGTACAAGTATCTAGGACGGGTAACTCTTGAAGAGGATTGGCAACATCTTCTCTGCAAAATTCGGCACCCATGATATTCAAATCGAACTTTACGTTTTGTCCAACCACGAATTTGGTTTTGCCCAATGCTATGTTGAATTTCTCCAACACTTCGGACAAGGAAACGCCTTGTTCTTGCGCAAGCTCAGTCGAAATACCGTGTATTTTCTCTGCATCATAGGGTATGTTGAATCCCTCAGGCTTAACCAAATAGTCTTGGCTTTCGATACAATTTCCCATCTCGTCATGCAATTGCCATGCAATCTGGATACAACGTGGCCAATTGTCCATATCTGTAATTGGTGCATCCCACCGTTTTGGCAGCCCAGTGGTTTCCGTATCGAATATTAAGTACATTTCTTGTCTTTAGATGTTTGTATTTGAGAGGATTGAGATTTTAAAATCCAGCATATAAAAATACGTAAAATTGCTTCTTTTCAAGGCGAAAGTTATAAACAGTTGTAAACATAAAAAAGCCAATGCTTTTGCATTGGCTTCAAGGATGTCTTCGTTTCTATTATGACACTAGTTCCTCGTGAACTTTTCAATATTGATGGCCGACTGTATGGCATTGTGTGTCTTAAAATCAACTCGTCTATGGTCCGTGGCAAATTTTTCTCGGTTATCAACTTGTTGTATTCTTCCAAGCTTGCTTTCTCACCTCTAATGGCTTCTTCCAAAATGACTTCTTCATTGTTAGTGGAAAACATTGACTTCAAACTCATCCAATTTCTGTTGGCTGTACCTTTGAAGCTTCCCAAATCTTCAGGGATTTCTCCGTATTTCAAAGCCTCCGTTCTCAATTCTTTGGCAAATTCGCTTCTCTCGGTCGCTCTTCTCTTAAAGAAGATTTTCAAACCTATCTTTATCAACATTGTCGACAGCATTTAAATACCCTTTCTCGGCATCGTAGTTTTTTACTAGCAATTCATTTAACTTGTTTGAAATTTCTTCAGTGTACTTCATAAAACCTTTTATCATTTTTAAATTTCAATACTTTTTTAATGATGTGTATTGTTTCACATCGACACTTTCAACCTAAGGGATAGAAGTCCTTTTGTCAAGCGATTTAACAGACTTTATGAGTAAATGCAAGCTTTTTAAGGAAATTTAACAAAAAAAAGCGCAATCTGAAATTTCAGATTGCGCTTGGTATGTTTTGAATTGGCGGACTCTACATGCAAGTCAAGCCATCTATTGTTGCTTGAATGATTCCTCCAACATCGCCGCAAGCAGTTATTTGTGTTTCCAAAGCCGTTCTATAGGCACTACACACCTCTTCATAATTTGCGTCCATTGGATCTGCTGCATTATAGTTGATCAATGTTGCCGCCACCGTGGCATTGGCATCGTTACAGGTTACTCCAGGATCTGTCGTTATAGCTCCTCCTCCTAGAGGAACATTGTGAAAAAAACCTTGATTGAAGTTTATTGAAGATAGTCCAGATGCATTGAAGGCATTGAAGTAAAATTCTCCAGATACCGTTCCTGCTTCCATATTCACCTCTTTTAAATCTATTACGCCATCTGCTGGGTAGATTTGAACACTAGGATCGGGAGTATTGTTCGTAGACCAATTCATGTCGTTTACATCTAAAAGCGAAGCTGAAGATGTTGTGGTCACCACATTGTGCAATCCGATTGCCGTGGAGTTCACGACCAATGTAACGGTTTCAAAATTATCTGAACCAGCGATGGTTAAAACTCCTGAGTTGTCTATATTTGCTCTGTAGGTTACAGCTTCCCATAAATTCCCATCTTTTTTGGCTTGAAAAGAAGGTGTATTAAATTCCAGTTCTTCGCCACAACCAAAAAAAGTAACCAAGACGAGAACCAAAACAATCAACTTTTTCATAATAATTAATTTTAATAAGGAATCAAAAATAGAATAAAAATTATAAACTACATATAATAACATTAAAAACTTGAAATTTAAATAAATGTAAGTATCTTTGCCGCTTATTATTAATAACAGAGGTCGAGAACCTCACAAATTAATTTTTCATGCCAGTAAAAATAAGATTACAAAGACACGGTAAAAAAGGAAAACCTTTTTATTGGATCGTTGCAGCTGATTCAAGAGCCAAAAGAGATGGTAAATACTTGGAAAAGCTAGGTACTTACAATCCAAACACCAATCCAGCAACAATCGATTTGAATGTTGATGGTGCAGTAAAATGGTTACAGAATGGTGCACAACCTACTGACACAGCCAAAGGATTATTATCTTACAAAGGCGCTTTATTGAAAAATCACCTTGCAGGTGGTGTTAGAAAAGGTGCTTTGACTGAAGAGCAAGCAGAAGCAAAATTCACAGCTTGGTTAGAAGACAAAACAGGTAAGGTAGATTCTAAAAAAGATGATTTGGCCAAAGCTGATGCAGACGCAAAAGCAAAAGCCCTAGAAGCTGAAAAAGCTGTCAATGATGCTAGAGTTGCAGCCGCAGCTCCAGTTGTTGAAGAAGAAGTTGCTGAAGCAACTGAAGCTTCAAACGAAGAAGAATAGAAATTTATTTTTTATACTTTTAAACTCCGATAGCCCCTATCGGAGTTTTTTATGCAAAATTTTTTGCATATTGGTTTCTTTAACCACTACATTAAAATTTTTGTTTTTACAGAAATGAAAAATATGCTTTTTAGATGAATAGGAAAGATTGTTTTTTCTTAGGAAAAATTGTGAAGAAATACAGCTTCAAAGGCGAGTTGCTAGCCAAGCTAGATACAGATGAGCCAAATCTATATGAAAACTTGGATTCGGTTTTCATTGACTTGAAAGGTGCTTTGATTCCTTTTTTCATTGAAAGTTCCCAACTTCACAAATCCGAACTGCTTCGCATCAAGTTTGAAGATGTAGACACAGAAGAAGATGCAGATTCACTAATGAAATGCGAATTGTACCTGCCTTTGGATTTCCTTCCAGAATTGGATGATGACAAATTTTATTTCCATGAGATAATTGGTTTCACAGTAGAAGACAAGCATTTTGGAACAGTTGGCATCGTTACGGGTGTCAATGACTCCACAGCCCAATCCCTATTCGAGATAGACAAAGATGGCACAGAAATACTAATTCCCATGAATGATGAGTTCATCTCAAAGGTTGACAAAACCAACAAAATCATTTTTGTAGAGACTCCAGAAGGATTAATAGATTTATATTTGGAAAAGTAGCCATGTCGAAAACACTCTTTAAATTCAAAGAATTCTCAGTAAATCAAGAGCAATGTGCTATGAAGATTGGAACCGATAGTGTTTTGTTAGGGGCTTGGGCATCTATCGACAATCATCCCTTTTCAGTTTTGGACATAGGTGCTGGAACTGGCATCCTATCTTTAATGATGGCACAACGCAGCAATGCTGAGCTCATTGACGCCTTGGAAATAGACGAACAGGCTTATGAGCAGTGCGTGGACAACTTTGAAGCTTCTCCTTGGGGAGATCGCTTGTTTTGCTATCACGCCGATCTGGCTGAGTTTACCGAAGAAATCGAGGACAAATACGACCTTATCATCTGCAATCCCCCTTTTTATTCCGAAGATTACAAGACTAAAAGTGCTCAAAGGGATTTAGCTCGCTTCAGTGATGCCATGCCGTTTGATCATTTGATAGGTAGTGCCTCAAAGTTATTGTCAAACAATGGTAGATTCTCTGTCATCATACCTTTTAAGGAAGAAGACGCATTCATTGCATTGGCTTCAAAAGTCAATCTAAACGTCAACAAGATATTGCGTGTTAGAGGACATGCCAAATCGGAATTAAAACGTAGTCTTTTGGAGTTTTCATTCAATCAAAGTGAGCTGAACTCAACAGAGCTCACCATAGAAACTGCAAGACACGAATACACAGAAGATTATATCAATCTCACCAAAGATTTTTATCTTAAAATGTAGATTATAAATTGGGCAATGAAAACGTTTTCATTATTTTTGCTCACCTATGTAGATACCCTATATACGGTTCGAGTTCATTTGCGCACTGCATTTTGACCTCTAAAACAATAAAATAAAACTAGATGAAACCAGATTTATTTGAAGCTCCAGATTATTATAACTTAGACGAGTTATTAACTGAAGAACACAAGTTGGTACGTGATGCTGCCCGCGAATGGGTTAAACGTGACGTCTCACCAATTATAGAAGACTATGCTCAAAAAGCAGAGTTTCCAACTCAAATCGTCAATGGATTGGCAGAAATAGGTGCTTTTGGACCTTACATTCCAGAAGAATATGGCGGAGCAGGGTTGGATCAGATTTCATACGGATTAATCATGCAGGAAATTGAGCGCGGCGACTCTGGCGTTCGTAGTACGGCATCTGTACAATCTTCTTTGGTAATGTATCCTATCTGGAAATATGGAAATGAAGAGCAAAGACTAAAATACTTGCCAAAATTGGCTAGTGGAGAATGGATTGGAAGTTTTGGTTTGACTGAACCGGATCATGGAAGCAACCCAGGAGGAATGACTACCAACTTTAAAGATATGGGTGACCATTATCTGTTGAATGGCGCCAAAATGTGGATTTCCAATGCTCCTTTTTGTCAAATAGCCGTTGTTTGGGCCAAAGATGAAACTGGACGTATTTATGGTTTGATAGTAGAACGAGGAATGGAAGGCTTCTCTACACCAGAAACACATGGCAAATGGTCTCTTCGCGCAAGTGCAACTGGAGAGCTTATCTTTGACAACGTAAAAGTTCCCAAAGAAAACCTATTGCCAAACAAATCAGGATTGGGAGCGCCTCTAGGTTGCTTGGATTCTGCTCGTTTTGGCATTGCTTGGGGAGCTATCGGGGCTGCCATGGATTGCTACGATACTGCTTTGAGATACTCAAAGGAACGCATTCAATTCGGAAAACCAATTGGACAGTTTCAATTGCAACAAAAGAAGTTGGCAGAAATGATCACGGAAATCACCAAGGCACAGTTGTTGGCTTGGCGTTTGGGCGTGATGCGTGAAAATGGCACTGCGACCTCTGCTCAAATATCCATGGCAAAGCGAAACAATGTGGACATGGCCATCAATATTGCTCGAGAAGCTAGACAGATGTTAGGCGGAATGGGTATAACTGGTGAATACAGCATCATGCGTCACTCCATGAACCTCGAAAGCGTCATTACCTACGAAGGAACTCATGACATCCATTTGCTCATTACCGGCTTGGACATTACTGGTTTGAACGCCTTCAAATAAACACCAAGCATATTTGATTGTTTCATCCTTGTGAATGTATTCTGTTTTTTGGTGATTCAGTCAAAAACTAAATATATAAATGCTCTTCGGCCTCGAAGAGCATTTTTTATTGAAATTTGTTTACTTTTACTATATGTTTTCTGCAAAAAAAAGATTGGACAGGGCTTATAATGGAGCTCATGTCATCCCGTTCAATGACAACTCTAAATTCATACTCTTTAGTGACTGTCATCGGGGGGACAATAGTTTTGCCGACGATTTTGCCAACAACAGAAACACATACTACCATGCATTGAAACACTACTTCAACGAAGGTTACGCCTATTGTGAACTGGGGGATGGGGATGAACTGTGGGAAAATATGAAGTTCGAATCCATTTTACACGCACATAAGGATGTCTATATGCTGATGAAGCGTTTTCACGAAGTTGGAAAGTTACATATGATTTGGGGGAACCACGACATGGTCTACCGTGATCCAAACTATATCAAGAAACACCTATCCACCTATTTCGATGCAAAGATTGGGGAAGACGTAGAATTGTTTTGCGACATAAAATATCACGAAGCCATCGTTTTGAAACACACCAAAACTGGTCAAGAACTATTTTTAACACACGGGCATCAAGCGGATTGGTGGAACTATATCTTCTGGAAATGGAGTCGTTTCATGGTTCGCATACTATGGAAACCTCTTAATGTCATGGGAATTGCCGACCCTACGAGTCCTGCAAAGAACTATACGGAGTTGATTAAAGTCGAACGGCGTACAAAGAAATGGATTAGTGAAAACAACAACCTAATAACCATTGCTGGTCACACTCATAGACCTCGTTTTCCCGAACCTGGAGACATTCCTTTTTTCAATGATGGCAGTTGTGTGCATCCAAGAAGCATTACTGGCATTGAAATTGAAAAAGGTAATATTTCGTTGATAAAATGGACAGTCGCGACTCAAGAAGACGGTACTTTACGGATTATTAGAATTTTGTTGGAAGGCCCCACCAAACTATTGGATTACAAAACATAAAATTAGATGGTGTATGCCTCGCTATCTATTTTTGCCTTTGGAACAAGAACTTTCATCAACGCCATCTTCTCTTCGACAATAGCCTTGTGTACGTATGTTTCGCTACGTCCAATTATTTCATCCCTTGCTACGTTTTTCATAATGAAGCACCAACTACCTCAGCTTAGGTTTTTCATCTCGTAAGCGGCATCCAAACCTGCATTCTTCCTAATTACACCAATCATTTTCAAACATGCAGTCCTAGATCCATAATCTTGACTTACAAATTCAATCTTGTCGTCGAATTTTATCAAGATCGTATGCTTTTCAAATTTATCTGAAAATATTTTAAAAAATGCCATAATGAATTACTTTGACACTTACTTAGTCGCTCCTTATTAACTTAGTATTGGATATGTTTTTCCATAAAAAAGGTAAA
>JAHDHI010000098.1 GCA_020631395.1 Bizionia sp. | reverse complement strand
CTAAATGCTGCATTTGTAAATGTAGGTTATGAGAAAGATGCTTTTTTGCATTATCATGATTTAGGTCCAAAAATATCTTCACTTTTAAAATTCACAAAACGTGTAAGCACAGGTAAATTAAATGACTTTTCCTTAAAAGACTACCGATTTGATAAAGATATTGATAAAGATGGCAAAATTGCCGATGTCTTAAAATCAAATCAATCAATGTTAGTTCAAATTGTAAAGGAACCCATATCTACAAAAGGACCTAGAATAAGCTCTGAGCTTTCTATTGCTGGTAGATATATTGTTTTAGTCCCTTTTTCCGATCGTATTTCTGTTTCTCAAAAAATAGAGGACAAAGCCGAAAAAGACAGACTGAAACTTTTGGTGAAGAGTATTACACCAAAGGGTTTTGGAGTAATTATACGAACAGTGGCCGAAGGCAAAAAAGTAGCCGAGTTAGACAAAGATTTACAGAACTTGCTTGGTCGTTGGACCGCAATGTGTAAAAAACTAAACAAAGCACATCACCCCACAAAGGTTCTGGGTGAGTTAAACAAAGCCTCTTCAATATTAAGAGACATATTTGACGATTCGTTTACGGGTATTTACGTAGATGATGAAGAACTTTACATTCAAATTAAAGATTATGTGCAAAGTATTGCACCAAAGAAAGAGTCAATAGTAAAATTACATCAGGCTAAAATTCCAATTTTTGAAAAATTTGGAGTGGAAAGACAAATAAAGACAGCTTTTGGAAAAACTGTTTCTATGGCAAAAGGGGCCTACCTAGTGATAGAACATACTGAAGCACTTCATGTCATCGATGTAAATAGTGGGAACAGATCCAACAAATCCAACTCACAAGAAGATACAGCAATGGAAGTAAACTTGATTTCCGCCACAGAAGTCGCCAGGCAACTTCGCCTTCGTGATATGGGAGGAATCATAGTAATCGATTTCATAGATTTGACCAATGCTGAAAACAGAAGAAAACTCTTTAACCGTCTTCGTGATGAAATGAAGGACGATAGAGCCAAACACAAGATATTACCTCCGAGTAAGTTTGGATTGATTCAGATTACAAGGCAGAGAGTACGACCAGAGATGAACATTAAAACCCGTGAGGAAAATCCAAATGGAGGTAATGGCGCCGAGGTAGAAGCACCAATAGTATTGGTGGAGAAAATTACTCAACAGCTAGAACAATTATTAAAAAAAGACTATAAAAAGGTAACTTTAAACACACATCCTTTTATAGCAGCCTTTCTTACGAAGGGTTTTCCATCTATACGTTCAAAATGGTTTTTTGAACATAAAAAATGGGTCAAAATTTTACCTAGAGATGCTTACACATATTTAGAATACCATTTTTTCGATAAAAATGGCAACGAAATCAAATAGTTAAAAAAAGCCTGTTATAGAAATATAACAGGCTTTTTTTATTTCATTAATGGGAATGGGGTTTAAAAACGATAGCCTACATATAGATCTCCCTTAAACAAAGCCTCAAACTCGCTTGCATTCAACAAGTTTCTCCCAGCACCAAACTTGATCTCGAAAACAAATCCTGTAGAATTTATCCATTTCTTGCCCAAAGCCAAGCCTACGGAAATATCAAAGTAATTTTCTTCCTTGCTAGGCATAGTTCCAACTATTGTATCTCCTTCTAGTATAAAGTCGCCGTCTACGAGCTGTTCTCCTCCAAAGAAGGACGTAAAACCCTCGACAAAGAAACCTTTGGCTCCATAATCCTCTTTGGTTTGAAAATACATTCTATAATATGGAGTAATTGAATAATCTTCCTGATAATCATCATCCTCTGTATTGAAATTGAAAAGTACTGACGCACCAAAACCTCTATTGCTATCTTGAACATATTCATAGACTCCTTCAAAAATGCCTCCTGCCAATAGTTTAACTGCACCTAATCTTACTTCGTGCTTCTTATCTATTGCATTGGCAACTTCCTCTTCCTCCTGAGCAAAAGCACTTAAAGACACAAATAATGCTAAAATGGGTAATACTAGTAATTTTTTCATAAATTGATTTTTTTAAAAATTGGTTTACGTATAATAATCATACCTACTAAGGATGTTCGCTCTTAAAAAAGGTTGCGCCAAAAATTGTTAAAATCCATAAACACATCTTTAACCCTATGCATCCTCTTATGTATGTTTCTCTTGTTTTTAGAATCAAAAAAAATCAATTTTCATATTTTGACCCCAATTAAAAAGTAGGGTATTGAAATCTCTACTTGTTTTTATATAAACCAACAAAAATCATGACACAAAAACTTCCCTCAATTTGTGTGCTTATGCTATTATTTAGTGTAACCACTCTTTTTTCACAAGTAAAAAATGAACCCCAAAAAGCAAATTACGTAGGAAAACCTACGAAAGTCGAAATTGTCCCTCCAATATCTTCAAGAGAAAACCTTCCTGTATTTGAAAGTAAAATAGAAGAAATGATGGATGGTAGATCATCAAAATATGACGTCGTAGCCGGCAAGGGCTCCAAAGGAGACGACATATTGTCCAAAACACCTCATTATCTAAAAAACAAAGTAAAAGGAAAGACTCCCAGTTTGGTATTTGAAACTGCTGCATCCGGTTCTCAACCAACGGATCCAGCCGGGGCCGTTGGACCAAATCATTACATTGCCGTTACAAACACAGCTTTTAGAATTTTTGATAAATCCGGAAATCCACTTACTGCTTTATTAGCTCCAAATCCTACCATTTTTCCCTCTGGAGGTTGTTGTGATCTTACTGCATCTTACGACAATCGAGCCAATAGATGGGTTCTCACTTTCTTGGGATCGGGTGTACAAGTTGCCGTTTCCAATGGACCAGATCCTGTTAACGACAGTTGGACCGTATATTCCTACAGCGCAGTGAGTGATTATCAAAAACTCTCAATTTGGAGTGACGGATATTATATGACCGAAAATACAGGTGCCCAAAACAAAGTCCATGTTTTTGAAAGAGATGCAATGCTTACTGGGGATCCAGTAGCTCAAATACAATCATTTACTTTGCCTGGCATAGTAACAAGTGGCTTTCATAGCCCTCAGGCCCTTAACATCACGGACAACAATTTTCCTGCTGTTGGAGGAGCCACCATAGTTTATATGCAAGATGATTCATGGAATGGAGTCTCTCAAGACCACATCAAGCTTTGGACAGTGGACATTGACTGGAACAACACAGCCAATTCAACTGTCTCTGCAGCAACGCAAATAGGGATAGATGCAGGAACTGGTACTGTATCCCCCTTTCTAAGTGTATTCGATGGTGGAAGTTTTTCCAACTTGCCTCAACCAGATGGAGGCGTATTGATTGATGCCTTGCAAGCTACGATCATGAATCAAGCACAGTTTAGAAAGTTTCCAACATATAACTCTGCATTGTTCAACTTTGTTGTGGACACCGATGGAACCAATGGCAAACTAGCTGGCGTCAGGTGGTACGAGTTAAGACAAGACGGAGACAACCAGCCTTGGTCCGTACATCAAGAAGGAACTTACGTTGCCCCAGATGGCAAACACGCATGGAATGCCAGTTTGGCCATGGACAGCGAAGGAAACATAGGGATGGGATATACGGCAATGTCTGGACCAACAACATCTTCAACCGTAAGGGTTGGATCATACTACACTGGGAGATTTTCCGGAGACCCGTTAGGGACAATGACAGTCTCTGAAGAAACCATAATTGCCGGTGATGCCAATATTCCTGGGTTACGTTACGGAGATTATAGCAAAATCGATGTAGATCCTGTTACAGACAAACAGTTTTGGTTTGTCAATGAAGTGATGTCAAATGGTAGAAAAAACGTAGCTGGAGTATTTCAAATTGCTTCGGACAAAGGTAACGATGTCGGTGTTGTGAGCATCAATGCTCCTATTACCGTGGGAAGTTTCACAAATACCGAAACAATATCCGTAACCTTGTTCAACTACGGTACCAACCCTGCTTCGAACTTTGATGTATCCTATCAAATAGATGGAGGCACCACCGTTACAGAAACATATACTGGAACTTTGGCTGCCAATGCCTACGACACGTATACATTTACCGCAACGGCAGATTTATCGGCAATTGCAACCTATTTTATTAGTACGCAAACAGTCTTAGCGGGTGACGAAGATCCTGGCAATGATTTTACCGTTTGTCATGTGACCAACATTGCAGCCAAAGACATCGGTGTCGTAAACATAACAGCTCCTGTTAGTGGAGATGGTCTGGGCAATGAATCGATTACAATAGAGATACAGAATTTTGGAGGTGCAGCACAATCGAATTTTGATGTTTCCTATCAAATAAACGGCGGATCTCCCGTCGTTGAAACTGTAGCAGGCCCGATAAACCCTCAAAGTATGATTACGCACACATTCTCAACCACAGGAAACTTTTCCGCGATAGGGGAATATACCTTGTCTTCGACTACTTTGCTAACTGGGGATGTAGTTCCAGAAAATGATCCCTTTACAACAACAATATCTCATTTGAGTTGTTTGGAAGAAACCAATTCCACGACGCAACCAATAGGGCCAGTCGGCGGAAATGCGATAACCACATCGACTATAGAAATTGCGGATAATTTCATAGTTGATGATGTCAACGTCACCATTAACGCAAATCATACATGGGTTGGAGACCTAACAATTAAATTGATAGCTCCTGAGGGGACAGAAGTCATCCTTGTAAATCAAGTTTGTGGCAATTGCGATGACTTCATAGATACCGTATTCGATGATAGTGCCTCTACCGAAATAGCTAGTGGAACCTCTCCTTTTACAGGATCTTTTAAACCGACTGAGAGTTTGGCCTCCTTGGCGGGGTTGACGTCCACCGGAACTTGGACACTTGAAATAACAGATGTATATCCATCTGCAGATGCTGGCACATTGAATAGTTGGTCTTTGCAATTATGTAGCAACAATAGTCTTTCGGTAGATGATCTATTAGTAGAAAGTGATCAATTCTCCATTGTTTATGAAGATAACGATCAATTCTCAATCAATTTGTCTACTAGTAGCATTACCGAAAAGTTGAATCTCAATGTCATGAATGTACTTGGTCAGAAATTATTATGGCGCACCCTCGAAAACAAAAGCGGAAATGGGTATCAATACAAGTTGGACATGTCCTACGTTTCTGCGGGTGTTTACTTTGTTAAAATTGGCAACGCAAAAGCGAGTAACATAAAACGTATAATAGTAAAATAACAAGGCTCATTGAATAGATGACATGAAAAACCCAAAACAATTGTTTTGGGTTTTTCATGTCATCTATTTTGAATGTCAACGACCTCTATTGGTTGAGCTTCATTGCACCTATTCATTCTTCGTAAAGGTCTATATTTGAAATAAATGTCATTGTCATGTATCATAAATGTCTTAAAATCGGCATCACCTATGTTCATAGGATCGAATTTCATACTTGTTTTTTCATCTATAATGACCCAATTGCATTTACTGTTTGCAATATATTGGATTGTACCTATGAAAAATCCCTTTGACACGTAGGTTTCATCTTTTTCTTTCGAGGAATCTTTATCGTTGATCACTTTTCTCGAGGAATCACATGATGTAAAAAACATCAATGCCAGAAGTGTCAACAACCTTATACATATCGTCATTTGATTTCGATTTGAGAAACAAGTTACGAAAGTTTCGGAATTAACATTGCAAACAATCGAATTGAATTTCAAACCAATAGACACGTCAATTGAGCTTCATTTAAAATAATCAACAAGATTTCATTATTCTAAAAATAGGCCTTCAATTGAACATTTCCAGTATGTATGGTTTTGCTAGTCTCTGTTTTACGTCCTTGATAATTGAGGTTTAGATCCAAGAATTTCGTTATCTTTTTCTGAGCAAGCAAACTCCAAGTAAAGTTTTTCCCTGCTTGTAAACCTTCTAACATCTGATAGCCCACTGGTGAATTCGCATTTCCGGAAAAAGCATTCGAAAACACATTGAACTCTCCTGAAATTGCATTTTTTTGATTGTTGGAAAAAGCAAAGGAGACTCCATATTTTTGTTGTTTCAACGTTTCTAGTCCTCCAATCGTGTTCTCTTTGTTCGTGTATTGATAAAAAATGTCAAAACGTGTGTTCTCGTTTAACAAGTAGGATAACTTTGGATTGAAACGTTCTTCGTCAACCTTGAAATTCTTACTCGTGAAATTTTCACTTTCGCTTACATTTTCATCCAAGCTCGACAGTATGTTAATCAACCAACTTTTTGCAAATTTATGGTTGAAGTTTAGCTGATGGCTTTTTAAAGCATTGGCTATGAAACCCACAGTCAATACGTTTCGAGATTTATTGTTCAAATACGTATATGATGTCGTATAGTTTTGCTTTCCCCTGTTGTAAAACAGGACATTCCTGAAGTTCAACTGAAGCCCCAATTGATTGTCTCCACCATCTTCAAAAGGGTTAATGTTGAAAGCATTGCCTTCTCTTTTGTTCTTTCGATCTATCAAGTAAGAGCTTTGATTGTAAAAATGAGACCAAAATTGTTTGTTTTTGTTCTCGGAATTCACCCAATCGGTTGGGTTTAAAGTCAATGTTTGGCTCAACCTGTTTTGGTGTGTCTTTATAAACACCTGATTGGGCAACAACACGCGAATGTAACTCCCTTGATCTTGGAATTGAGCAATTTCAAATTCTTCTATTTCTTGAATGCCGTTTCCATTGTAGTCAAACCAAGTATAGGCACCTTGACCAGGCTCCACCTCCACATAGGTGAAGTCCTGTTGAGGCAAAGTTCCCGAATTGGTTTCGAAAACGGTATTCCATTGTATGAAATTCTTAAAGAATTGCTGGTTGTATTGCAATCGTGAATTCAAAGATTGTTCATCATCCACATCATTTGCTACATTGTCAAGTGTTCTATAATTTACATACAAAGACAGGTTCGTACGTTCATTTTTAACCAATCTGGAATTCAAATAATAAGTATTGGATGTATTGACCTTTTGCAATGCATTATCCCTTATACTGTCGTTAACCCTATATTTGTAACCAACCTCAGCAAATACTTCCGTACTATCTCCAACACCTGTAAAGATTTCATATGCCTTGAATTTTTGAGACAAGGGTGTAAGTATTTCCGTTTCCCTATTTCTTTGTTTGTTGTCTTCCGTAGCAAACCTTGCACCTACCCATGTCTTTTTCATATTATAGATTGCACTGTTGGATGATCTTAAAAAGGTAGAGGTATTCAAAGTCGATCTTGCAGTTAAAAAACTAGATTGAGATCGGATTGCGAATTTGTTAAACATTAAATTGGCCGTAGCTATGTGTCTATTTCCATTGAACCCCTTCGAATAGTTCAAATGTTCAAATCTATAACTCGCCGTTCCTTTTTTATGATGAAATGCTTTTAGTCCAGACGTTATTAAAGCCTGATTGCCCAAATTGGCAACTATTTGAGTGCTGCTTGTTGGTGGCTCCAAATTCCAATCTCGATTGAATTCCGGATTGTATAGACCTTCAATGTTTCTAAAATCGGCATTGATGTAATCGCCATCCCCAAATGCATTCAAATTCCATAGACTATCCCTTTTTACAAGCGATTGTTCTGCATTTAACTTAATTGCAAAACCATCATTGTCATCGTCGTCTATGTTTGAAAACAAGTTTAAATCGTTTTTACTACCAGCCACCTCAAAATTGACTCTTGTTTTTTCTGAAGGCTCATAACTCCCATTAACCACTGCTATTTGCAATTTGGTAGGCGATACCAGTTGCACGAATGGAGCAAAATTGCCTTGTGGCACTCCAGAGACTGGAGTTACGTACTCGTAGATATTGTTGATTGCATTGATGCTACTCAACACATAATCCCCTTGATTGTCTCCTACATTGGTGAAGCGCACACTAAACAAAGTATCTTCGGGATCATTTGAAAACACAAAAGCTTCAACGCCTCCTATTATCTCTTTCTTATATAATATTCTATTTTCGTTATATGCTTCCTCTACGCTTGAAGGTGCAACCATTTGAGAAACATCATCCCCCGCACTACCTAAGATATCGACTTGTTCCGCAGATAGATTTTGCTGCAATGGGTTGTTCTTTGCATCATTTTCAGAATATACTGATGCTCCAATCTTTAACTTGTCACTGATGTAGTTTCCCCCTCCATAGGCTACCAATCTCGAATAGTTACGGTCGCTAAACTGATAATCTACAGTAATTCGCATTTCTGAAGTGATGGGAAAAGTAGAGTTGAAAACTATTTCCCCAGCGTTATAATCTATGATGTAGTCTTCGCTTTCTCCCCGTTCCAAAACGATGCCATTTACATAGACGGTTTCGCTACCAGACACTATGAGTACAAACAACTCTCCGTTGGTTCCCTGCAACTTATATGGGCCTTGGTTTCCTTCTTGTGCCGTAAATTGACTTGTCGTGAACTGCCCTCTTACCAATGCTCCAGATGCAAACAAATTGGTATTGGCTTCTTCGCTCCCCAAATTGGCTTGAAGGGACAATCCCTGTACCCGTTTGGAGAAGTTGGAAAAATAAGAATTGGTGTTTTCCAAATCGATGTCACCAGCTCGAACATTCCATTTGTCGCTGAAGATCTCGATAAACACCTGATCGAATTCATCTAATTTTTGCGAATAGCCACTTTCTTGCAAAGGGATGTTGGCATCTTGAATGGAAGCTCTAAGTGAGACTTTCTCGTTTAACTTGCCTGTTATTTGTAGATCCAATTCACTATTCAACACTGAATTTTGGTTGTTACCAATGGTTACGCCTCTAGATATGCTACCAGAAGTAGTCAATCCATCAAAAGGTGTGAATTCTTTTTCAGAATTTGGTCGCGATATCTTATAGATTTTATTTAACCTATCGTTATTTTCGACAATCACTGCATCATCGAATTGCTGATAGGTTCTTGTTAAGAATTCAGGATACTTCAAATAATTGACAACGATCGAATCTGCCGCAAGCGGCTTTTTAAAAGTCAAAAGCGACTTTGAATAGTCCATATCGTAAAATGTGGAATCTATTATTGTGTCATTTTTCAATTTTACCGAAAAACCATTCGGATTTATACTGACGCTATCAATGGCAATAGTGTCTTTTACGGCTACCGTCTTGCTCCTGTAATTGGAATCTTGATCTTGCGCCAAGACAAAACCCCCATAGAGAAAAATAAAAAGAGTAATCGTATATTTCATACACTTAGGTAAACTAAAAACTTGCTAATATATTTTGTTGATAGTTTTAGTTAAAACTGTTTTAATTTAATAGCGTAAATGTAAAGCATTATTTATTTTAGCTGAAATAACTTCAAGATAACGATGAAAATAATCTCATATAACGTAAATGGTATACGAGCTGCGCTCAACAAGGGTTTTATAGATTGGTTGAAAAGTGCAAATCCGGATGTTGTTTGTTTGCAAGAAATAAAAGCCATGAAAGAGCAGTTGGATCTTTCTCTTTTTGAAGATGCTGGCTACAAGTACAATTATTGGTACAGTGCTCAAAAAAAAGGATACAGTGGCGTTGCCATTTTAAGCAAGATAGAACCTAACCACATTGAATATGGTACCGGGATAGAAACCATGGATTTCGAAGGCCGCAACATTCGTGTGGATTTTGACGGTATTTCCGTGATGAGCATGTACTTGCCTTCTGGAACCAATGATGATAGGTTGTCATTTAAATTCAACTATATGGGTGAGATTCTCGAATACGTAAGCGATTTGAGAAAGACCATCCCCAATTTGGTGATTTGTGGAGATTATAACATTTGCCACGAAGCAATAGACATTCACAACCCAAAAATGAAAGGTGTTTCTGGATTCTTGCCAGAAGAGCGCGAGTGGTTGGGCAATTTCATCGATAGTGGATTAATCGATTCCTTTAGGTACCTAAATCCTGAAAGAGTAGAATATAGCTGGTGGAGTTACCGTGCCAATGCCAGAGCCAACAACAAAGGTTGGCGCTTGGATTATGCCATGGTCACAAAACCTTTGGAAGACAAAATAAAAAGAGCAATCATATTGACCGAAGCCAAACACAGCGACCATTGTCCCATATTGGTGGAGATAGAAAATTAAACCCCAAACCTAAAGACATTCCCTCCTAAGCTTCTCTTGAATGAAGACCAAGAAAGGGAATCAATAAAAACATATCCATATGAAAAAAACAATTGTCCTAGCCTTGACATTAGCATTCTTGAATGCCTGTGTTTCTCCAAAAGTATATAAAGAACTAGAAGACAAATATGTCGATTTGAAAAAGGAAAATCGTAGTCTTCAAGAAGAAAACGACGAATTGTCCAAGTTAAAAAATGCTGCCAAAAACGAACTGTCCAAATTGCAGAAGGACTATGCGGACACGGTGGCAAATAGAGATCGATTGCAAAAAGATTACAATGCCACCAAATCGAGTTTAGACAATTTGAAGGCTTCCTATGATGCATTGGAGGCAAATAGTTCTTCTGCAATTGCAGCAAACACCAAAAAGAACAGAGAGTTGCTTGCTCAGCTTGAAGCCAAGGAACAAGCGTTGATAATTGAAAATGAAAGATTGGAAACATTGAAAAAGCAATTGGAAGATCGTTCGCAAAGAGTTGCAGAGCTAGAAAGCGTCATTGCGGCAAAAGATGCAGCCATGACCAATCTTAAAAATGCAATTTCCAAGGCTTTGACAGATTTTGAAGGCAAGGGGTTGACAATAGAGCAACGCAATGGAAAAGTATACGTATCTATGGAAAACAAACTCCTATTCAAATCTGGAAGTTGGGCCGTTGGTACAGAAGGAAGAAAAGCTGTGAAGCAATTGGGATCCGTACTTGGAGAAAACCCTGACATAGCCGTATTGATAGAAGGACACACAGACAATGCTCCCTTTAAAGGTTCTGGGCAACTTTCAGGTAACTGGGATCTATCAACGAAACGAGCAACCGCAATTGTCAAAATCTTACAAGAAAATTCAAATATAAATGCAGATAACCTAACTGCTGCAGGTCGTGGAGAGTTTGCCCCTATAGCATCTAACGAAACATCGGAAGGCAAAGCAAAAAATAGAAGGATAGAAGTTATCTTGACTCCGAAACTAGATGAAATTTCCAAGATTCTAAACGACATTTAAAACTTTGAAAACTTCCAAGGTCATTTTACATAGGAATAACCTCCAAAAGTCTTAGTCTTTACAAACCATAGTTAACAATCGCTAGTAAATTACCAAATCATGAAATACACGAAACTACCAAATACAGATATAAAAGTCAGCAAAATTTGTTTGGGATCTATGACTTGGGGAAACCAAAATACAGAAACGGAAGGCCACCAACAATTGGACTATGCTTTTAACAATGGAGTAAATTTCATTGACACAGCAGAATTGTACCCTGTTCCTGCCACAGCCGAAACTTCAGGTCGTACAAGTGAAATTATTGGAAACTGGTTAAAAACAACAGGAAATAGGGACAAAGTGGTGTTAGCTTCAAAAATTGCTGGCCCTGGTGATTACACCTCACATATCCGTACCACAGGATTCAGCCCAAGCTCCATAAGGGAAGCCATAGACCTAGAATTGAAACGTTTACAAACCGACTACATTGATCTCTACCAACTACATTGGCCAGAACGTCAAACCAATACATTTGGAATTAGGGACTACAGTCATAATCCAAACGATCAATGGCAGGATAATTTCAATGACGTTTTACAAGTTTTGGGAAGTGCCATCAAGGAAGGAAAGATACGTGAAATAGGTCTATCCAATGAAAAAGCTTGGGGAACTATGCGTTATATGGAAGAATCCAAAGCGCATAATCTGCCAAGGCCCATCACCATTCAAAACGCATATTCTCTAATAAATAGGATTTTTGAAGGAGATATGGCAGAAGTTTCCATCCGTGAAAACATTGGATTGTTAGCTTATTCTCCAATGGCTTTTGGAGTTCTATCTGGAAAATACATAAAAAAAACTGCAAGTGACAATGCTCGTTTGAAGTTATTTCCTCGATTTGCAAGGTACAGTAGTGAACAAGCAACACAAGCGACACAGAAATATTTGGAGCTTGCCGAGGCAAACAATCTTACACTTGCACAAATGGCATTGGCCTTCGTCAATCAAAGACCATTTGTAACCAGCAATATTATTGGAGCAACTACCATAGATCAACTGAAAGAAAATATCGATAGCATCAACGTTGTTTTAAATGAAGATCTATTGGATAAGATCAACGCAATTCACTCTGTAATTCCAAATCCAGGTCCTTAGACAATTTCCTATAAAACATATAGGATTGCTGCTTAATGTCAGCTTGACAATTGTAATATAAATCGCCTTGTTTTTGTCGGTAATAATAGCACTTCGTCTATTATAAAAACATTTAACTATTTAGAGGTACGTTTTTGTTTAAATTTAGTTCATTAAATAAACTAAACAACCCTATAAAAAAATGAGAAAGATTACCTTATTGTTAATTTTGCTTTCATTTAGTTATTCGCTTAG
>JAHDHI010000019.1 GCA_020631395.1 Bizionia sp. | reverse complement strand
TTTTATTTGCTAAATTAGGTGCTTAAACACGCCACTAATCATACACAAAACCGTTGTAAACCATTTGACTCACTCAAATGGCAATACAAAACGAAAAAAATACAAAACGAAAAATGAGCGTAATAGCAAAATTACTTATAGACGATAAAGAAATAAATGTATTACGATTTAGCTTTGGTTTTAATCAAAGAGCAGATGCAACAGGAAGACCTTCTCAAAAGCCAAGGTTCACTGGACTTCAATTAGTTATAGAAACTCGAAAAGACCTAAATTTAGCTGATTGGTCTTTTGCTTCCAATCAAACCAAACAGTTAGAATTACATATTTATCCTGTTATTTTAGGAGGTAAAACACGTAAAATCTATTTCTTTGATGCACATCTTGTAAATTGGAATAATAGCTTTTCTTCGACAGGCTCAAACCCAATGTCAGAAACTTTAGAAATTACTTGTGCTGGAGTTGAAGATTCTAATACAGCAAGTATTTATTCTAGTTATTGGAGAACTACTTACCCGCAACAAGAAGCAGAGCCAACAGTTTTAGAAGAATCAACTCCAAACATTACAAACATAAACTGGATACACCCAGAAACCAAAGAGACCTTAAAAGAAACCACATACACAGAAAGTGTAGCATTAGCGGCACAAATAGAAAACCAAGAAAGTAGTTCCGTAACTATTACAATTAGTAAAGAAGACGGAACAGAATTTGAAAACGGACAAACAGAACTCACCTTTGAGGAAGCAATTAACGAAGACGGAACAGTTGAATTAACTACATTTGAGATAAAAGAACAATGGCAAAACTTTAAAACTGCCGATATTGACAAACTTATTGCGAAAGTTAACCATAATGATTATCATAAAAAAAGTAGTGCTTTACAAATTATCCCACCACCAAAAGTAATTGTAGATTTTAGGCCAAGTAAAAGTTACGATGGCGAATATGGCTTTGACTTTATGCGTCATAAAAAAGATAAAGACGACAAACTCACATACAAAGATATTTTAGGTACAAACAAGTCTACAAAAGGTGTAAATACATTTACAAAATATACAACAGACACCAAATACAACGATTTAAAAGACAATCATTACAACAAGATTACCTTCCCTTGGTATAAAGATAGTACAGGTAAAAAAATTGAATATATACAAAGTTGGCTAACCATCTACCCAAAAGAAACACAGACTTTAAGTTTACAAATAGATACTATTGAAAACCCTAAAAAGTTAGAGTTGACTTTAGAATATGACAAAACACTATTTAAGCTAAATACAGAAAAAATACCAGCACAAGGCAAAGGAACAAAACGGTTAAAAGACCACCTAAATATTGAATGTCTTAAAGAGTTTAATGTAGACCAAGTTATTAAAGTAATATATCAAAAACGACAATTAGGGCAACTTAACATACTTAAAAACGATAAAGCAAATCGAAAAAAAGCACAAGTGGTTTTTGTGAAAGTAGAAACAAACCTTAACGGCTCTGGAAAAAATAAAAAAGGAAAGACGACTACCTCAGGAAAATCTGATAAGGATTTATTAGAAAAATATTTAAAACAAGCACTAATAAAGTTAGAACATAAAGAGCTTATATTCGACTTAACAATTCCTGACCCAACAACAAAAAAATTGAAATATCCAAATTTCAATAAAGATTTCACGCTTTCTGATATAACAAAAACACCACCAGAAAAAATCTTAAACAAATATCACAATACCACTAAAGCCAAATTAGTTACGTTTATGGAAACAGAGTTTGATGCTCAATTCCCTACTTATAAAGACTATTATAAAGTATTCTTTTTTGGAGACAGAGGAGGAAGAACTGATAAAGTGAAAAAAATTCAAGGTTTGGGCGGATATGCGAAACAAATAAAATCTAAATCGGTAGCTGTATTTTCAGGAAGAGGAAAAACCGATGTTACACACGAACTTTTACACGCTATGAGTTTATATCATAGTTTTAGCGACACTGCCTCATTTGGGTACGAAAAGAAAGCTACCAAAAATATTATGGACTACTCTACAAAGAAAAACAATACTTGGTTATGGCAATGGAAACAATTATGGAAGCAAGCAGACCTTAAAAAAGAATAAACTTATGAAAACGACACTAAAATATATTTTAATTTTTATGCTTTTCACTAATTGTAAAGCACAAAACAAAACTAAATCTGTGACTAAAATGAAAACCTTTGATATAGAAACTTTTGAGAAGAATAAAAACTCTTTAAATGAATACATCTTTACTGTAAAAGATAGTACAATTATAGAACAAGGTCAATGGCATTCGGGTTATGAAGAAACAATTAAATACAAAGAATCATACATTCAAACATATAACAAATATTATAATAATGGAAAGTTAAAATTAACTGGTAATTTTTATCCCGAAAATTTTAATAAAGGAATATGGAAAGAATATGACGAAAATGGCAATTTAATAAAAGAGACAGATTACGATGCACCTTATAAATTCACCTGGGAAGATATTATAGCTTTTATAAAAAAAAGAAAAATCAAAATGGATAATGAGTATTTAAGAATAACCAGAGATGTAGTTGAAAGCACACCTTTTTGGGGAATAACATATGAAAAAGAAGATAAAACAGGTTTAATACACATAGGTTTAAATGCTTATAATGGAAACATTGTACAAGACGAAGAATTTGATTACCCTGAACTTGACTAACTGACAAGAAAACCGGTTTTCATCATTTTGGAAAAAGGCAAGAATGAACCTACTTCCTTTTGATGGTCTTTTCGTCCTCATTGAAAGACACGGTTATGGAATCGCCATAGGCTTTGAGTATTCTTAGTTCATCGACTGTTTCCTTTTCTCGTTTTCTATGCAACCTCCCATTTACTTTAATCAAAGCCATCTTTGTTTGGTTTTGGGTACTTTTCACAAAACCATAATACTCTATTCTAGGCCAAACCAAGCTTTTGATGGGTTTGTTCCTTTTAGCGGCCGTTGCCACTTTTTTAGATTGCAGTGGCTTGTTTACCCTCATACTCCTTCTTGAGGCCCTGAAAGGATCCCTATCGTTCAAAACGAGGGTAAATGTATCTTTTGCAATGGTATGATGCACAGTGGGGTTCACATTGCCATATGCATTGTCATCTGGCAACACCATTGTCTTCTTAACAAAGTACTTGTATATTACACTTCCCCATATGGCCATGAGAAAAACGATCAAGATGCCATTTATATACCTCTTGTCCATTTATTCGATTACTATGGATCTCACTATGCTGTTATCACTTGCATTGCCAGCTGCATCATTGGCTTTCACCCTCCAATAATAGGTTCCTATGGAATCGAAGGTGAATTGGTGAGTGTTATTTGCCGTATTGAAAGTCTCTATTACGGAATTGAAATCGACATCTGAAGCTATTTCCATGGTATTTGTAATTGCCGATTGCAAATTGCCCGTGTCCGTACCATTCGTCCAATTGAAGTTTACGGTCAAATTCGTCGTCGTATCCATATCTGTAGGAGATACCAACGCTGGTTGGTTTGGAGCCACACGATCTATGAATAGGGATCGTTGCGAATTTGGAGTTGCAGAAGTTGCGTTTACCGCCTTTACCTTCCAAATGTATTCTGCATCGACATCGAAGACGGTAGAGTCGTCTATGGTATAATTTCCTGTTACAATGTCCGTTATCGGACCCAACACCGTTTGTTCGCCTCCATCGTTCTTAACCAACTCGAAGGTATAGCTATCTGCTGTTTCTATTGGAGTCCAAGTAAACGTGAAGTTATCGTCATTGGTATAGATCCCATTGCTTGGTGTCAACAACTCCAAAGATTGGTTGTCCAGATTGTCTGATGCCTCTACTGAAAAACCACTTGGAAACGTGTAAGCTGTCTCGTAGGCAAAATTCACTCCTTTGATTCTCCATTGGTAATCTCCTGGACTGATGTTGTGATTGAAAGTGGTTCCAGTAAGCAAAGAATCCACTATTATGGTTTGTACCTCATTGGATATTTGAATTCTGTAGTTGTCCGCCCCATCTAGTTCCATCCATGAGAAATTCACTGTATTCCCTTCTATCGTAACCCCTTCCGTTGGTGCTATGATCTGTACCGAATCGTTGCTGATGTCTTCTTCCACGATATCCTCGCAAGCATATGCAACGGATAGCAACGCAAAAATGGCTAGGGCCTTATTTATTCTTTTCATAGTTCTGCAATATTATTTTTAAATACAGTTTTGTCGTATTGGTTTGATAATTCTTCTTTGAATATAGTTTTGTACTTACTATTCTGGATTCCTTGTATTGTTTTTCAATATTGTACAACAACGTCACTAAATCGTTGAAAGCGCCTTCCACCACTATTTGATTCGAATAGATTTTGAATTCGGAATCGGAATGCAAATGTACGTCTTCTATGGATACCACGTTGGTTTCCATATCCTGTCCCGTTATGAAATCCAAGATGTTGGGCTGTACCAATTCGGGTTTTAAATTATTCCCTCCAATGATGTCGTCCAGTCGTTTTACCTCGCCTTGCAAGCTCGATAGCACATTGCTGGATTGATTGGTGTTGGCTAGCTTTTCTTCCACCAAATCCAATTTTCGCCTTGAATCCAATGTATGGCTCATCTTTCTTTTGTAAGCTCCCGCAAACACAAAGACAAATCCTATCACTACAGCGAAAAACCTTTGCTTGTATGTTAAGTTGTTAAACACCTATATCTTGGTTTCTATTTTAAAAGTATTCGTTCTTTTGTCTGATTGGTTGTATTCGGTAATCTCGAATACCGTTATCCATTCATGTGACTTCAATTGCTTTACCCATTCATTGAATGCATCATCCCTGAGTGCCTCCCCTTCTACAATTATTGTATTGGATTGAAAATTGATCTTTTCTTTTGGTCTAATCTTCTTCGTCTCCGGAAAGACGGAAATCGTTTTCAATGTAATGTCATTTGGCACGGAGTTGCTTATCTCCGAAATGTATTTTGTGATGAAATTCTTATTGTTCATCCTGTTTTCCATAAGAATCCTTTCCTTCAATGCCACTTCCTCTCTCAACCTGTCAATCTCTGCCGTCTTTGCTTGGGAACGAATGTAACTTTCTTCCTTTCGAGTCAATTGCTCTTGATAATGATCGTTTAGAAAATGACTGGCAAACAGTGATAGCATCATAAATACAAGTGCAAAGATGCCAGCTACTCTAAACCATTTTTTAAACTTGAATTCAGATTTGTTTACGCTAAAATCCAGTGTATCCCCATTAACGATCTCGCTAGGATACTTATAGCTGAAAAATGTCGCCAACAATGGTATTTCTACTTCTAAAAACGTATCTCCATTAATAGTATAACTTCCATTGGAAGCTTTCTTTTCCTTAAAATCTATCACCTGACCTTCGGACAACTCCAAGGCATATCGTTTGGATTGTATTTCTGAAAAATCCTTTACCAAAGGCAATAGGTTGGCCATTGCAAATGGACCAAAAGCTATATGAAATACAAATAGATTCAAGTCTTCAATGGCTTTTACATGCAAGTCTATGTTGGTTTTTCTGCAAACCGAAGCATATACCTTCTCGCCTTGATGGTATTCATAAAAATAGAAATCGTCTGGATTGGCCTTGAAAATCAAGTTATTCCTGTAACCAACCTTATTGTCCACTATTTTATTTATGAGATTGTCTCCTTCTACATACAACAACACAGGACAATCCTTTGCTAGCTTATTCAAAAAATCGTCATCCATCGCGTTTGATGCATAACGATCTTCTATTTTCAGTTCTTCACCCTTTAGTTCCACCGTAAGCAACGAATAGCTTGTACCTGCTTCGTCATTGGAAACCCCAACAACGTAAAACCTACGCTCCAAGCTTAATATGTCTTTGATCTTGTCTAGCATCAATACGTTACCGTCGGTTTAATGAATATGTGAAGTTTGGACTTGTCTTTACGTTTTTTACGGCTGCTGAAAAACCATTTTATGACGGGTATTCTAGAAAAGAATGGCGTTCCAGTCCCCGAGTTTTCATTTTCCAATTCATCCAATCCTCCCAACAGCACCATTTCATTGTTTTTTACACGAACCATGGATTCAAACTTTTGCGTGGCTTTTCCTGGAGGGGCATTTTCTCCAGCACGTGCCAAGAAGGAGCTTTTTTCCACCCCAATGGTCAACGTCACGTTTTCATCTTTGGAAACATAAGGTGTGATGTTGATGCTTAGATTGGCTTCTGTTGATTTCCATGTACCACTTTGTAGAATATTGTCATTGACCCCTCTGTTGATCAATTGGTTGTTCTGCTCGAAATAATAGTTCGTTTCCCCTATGGAAGAATTGGCTTCGTGCCCGTTGAGCGTGACCAATCGAGGTGTCGACGACAGCTTGATCAATGAATTGTTTTCCAAAGCCTTCAAATTCAAATAGAAATTCTTTGTTACCTTCCCAAGCTTGACGATCCCCAATCCATTGAAAGCATCTATCAGACTGTTTACAGATGTGGAGTTTAGTGCAACGTCACTTGTAGGAAACAACACTCCAGATGTGGTTCGTTGTTGATTGTCTATCCCAGCTTGCAGCCCTGTTTGTATTTCATACGATTTTTGATACTGTACAATTATGACTTCTATTTGAATGACTGGTACTACCCTGTCTATCTCGCGAATGTAGTCCTTGAATTCTTGGATGTGGTTTTTGGATCCTGCAACAACAAAACCATTCAATTCCAAAAACTCCTTTACTTCCAAGTTTTCTATTACCGATTTCGGCAAAGATGCTTGAACGGACTCTATGGACCTGTTTTCCAACTGTATCAATTCGGTAGTTCGCAGCCCTTCCGTCTTATGCTCTCCAATTAGGTATAGATCCTCTGTTTTCTTATAGGTATACTTTTCACCTTTGAACAAATGATTCAATAGATTGTCGAATGTTATTCCATTGGCAACCAAAGTCGTGTTGACTCCTTCCGGAGTGTTGTACATGAAGAAATTTATGTGCAATTTCTCTGCTGCTTCCGTCAACATGTCTGCTGCGTCAGCTTCAAAAGCCTTGACATTCAAGAATCCTTGCTCGCTTGTTTCTATTACAAAACTTCCGGATTCACCTTTTGCATAACTGTTTCCCGTCTTTCCTTTTCGTACTCCTCTTCTGGAACTCGATGCTTTTTTGGGATCTTCCTTTGGTGCTGTATCCTTCTCCAAAAAGTAATTTTCGTTTTCATCTTTGGTCAATACCAAATCATTGGATTTTGCCAACATTTCCATAACTTGGTCAAAAGGCCTGTTCAAAATGTAGGCAGATACCTTTTCGGCCTTTACATTTGGTGCCAAGACAACGTTTCGCTTGGAGGCATCTGTGATGGCTTGTGCAACTCTTGGTAGAGAATCGTTTTTGAGTTTAACCGATAAAAATTGATTTTGGTTGTTGAAACTTACGTCAATCACCTTCAATGGTTTTGGCTTTTCAACGACAACTTCTTCCTTCTTCTTGTTGAAAACGATGATGGTATTGGATATGCTTGCTTCCAAATCATGTTTTTTCACCAAAAACAAGAAAACTTCTTTTATGGGAATGTCGAAAAAATTTCCAGTTACCATTTGGTTCAATTGTGAATCCACACTGACGTTAAGTTTGTGTTCGCCAGCCAAGGTACCTATGAAGTCATAGAGAGTCAAGCCTGTCAAATCGATTCTAATGGCTTCGTTGAGCCCTTCCTTGGTTTTGGAAAGTTCTTCCAATTCATTTTGAAAATCCACTGTATTGGACTGTGAATGTCCTAAACTGAGAAAGCAAATCAAAATGGTTAGCAATATGTATTTGTAGGGCATTTTTTTATGAATTTATAAGCATTGGGTAGATTTCATCCAAAGAAGTCAATCCTTTCGACAGCAAATCGAAAGCCTTGTCTGAAAGCCTATTGTCGTTAATAAAATTTGTTTGTTCCAAAGTATTCTTCTTTATGGCATCTGCCACGTCTTTGTTTATTGGCAATATCTCATAGATGGCACGTCTGCCTCTATATCCCGTATGGTAACATTCATCGCAACCTTCGGCTACAAAGTGTACTTTGAGTTGTTTGGGCATTTCAAACGAATGTGGCAAATCGTCTTCGTTGAAGATAGCTTCTCGCTTGCAGGCTTTGCACAAGGTTCTTACCAAGCGCTGTGCCACGGATATGTTTATTGTTTCTGCAATCAAGAAAGGAGGCACTCCCATGTCTACAAGTCTGGAAATGGTTCCTGTTGCGGAATTCGTATGTATAGTCGATAGAACCAAGTGACCGGTCAAAGAAGCTCTAATGGCCATTTGTGCTGTTTCTCCGTCCCTTATTTCTCCCAACATTATGATGTCCGGGTCTTGTCTCAAGAAAGAACGCAATGCAGAAGAAAACGTCAACCCGATGTCTTCTTTCAATTGTACTTGATTGATCCCCTTCAAGGTGTATTCTATGGGATCTTCCACCGTAACGATGTTCCTCTTTATGTCATTGAGGTATTTCAAAGTACCATATAGCGTCGTAGTCTTACCGGATCCCGTCGGCCCACTTATCAATACGATTCCGTTCGTTTTTTTAACGGCTTCCATATACAAGGCCAACTCTTCTTTTTCAAAACCCAATTGGGTTATGTCCAAATGGGAGGCATCTCTTCCAAGAATCCTCATGACCACTTTCTCGCCATGATGCGTTGGCAAAATGGAAACCCTGATGTCGAAATCCTCATATTCTATCCTTCCATCCTGCGGCAATCTCTTCTCGGTGATATCCAAGTTGGATTTTATCTTGATTTGATTGATCAACTCCAAATAGTAATCCTTCTTTATATGGTTCTTTTCTATCAAGTGCCCATCTATCCTTAGGCGCACCCTTACATCTTCCTCATATATCTCTATATGGATGTCACTGGCATTTATATGTTTTGCTTCAAAAATGAGTTCTTCAAGAAAATCATTTCCATAAGACACCATTTTGGGCTTGTTGTCATTGGTCCTGTAATAGGTGGACAACGCTTTTTTAATTAAAGGAGACGCAACGGATTCCAAAACAATTGCTTTGTCAAAAATCAACCTAAGTTCTCCTTTTATATTATTTAATTCATTGTTTCTTGCTTCATCTATGTAAAAGGACATGGCTTTGTCCTCCATTGCCTTTGGTATGACCGAAAAGTGATTGGCTATTTCCGAGCTAATGGACTGTTGCAAAGCAACACTCAACTCCAACAGCTGTATGTTGTTTAGGTCTTTCATAATGCCAAATCAATTTTCAATATGTGTTTTGCTCCAAGAACAAGCATTAAAAAAAGTGACAGATATCCTGCCAAGGGTATCGTAACATTTTTTTCGAACAATGAATAGATACCATGCGCCATCAAAGAAAACACCAATCCGAATATGAAAAACAATATGAAGGATCTGAAATTGAACAATGGCACTATGGCTAAGAAAAAGGCTATGTCTCCCATTCCTAAGGATTTATCGATAGGATTCACATACCCTTTGTTTTTTATGGAAAAATAAAGGATTAGACCTACAATGTTCATTGCAATGAACAGTATATTGTACAAGATGTCTTTAAAACTCAAGTCCAAGGACAAATAATTCATGACCAATCCCAAAGCAAAAATTAGGATAGGAAGTGCGATATGAATGCTTCTGTTCTTCAAATCTTGAAAAAAAACGAAAAGCAATGTCACTGCCAAAATAGAAATGGTTATATGAAGCTCCAACTTAGTCTTTGATTATTTCTTCTAGTTTTCTATTCTGATCTATTTGCCACGTATTGTAGACACCATCTCCATCAAAATCCTGAAGAGATGTCGCTGTTGCCTTGAAACCGTTCAAAGAAGCTTCTATGATTTCGATTTTATATACTGCTTGGCCTCCTTCTGCAATGGTCGCAACCTGTTCGAAGTTTATTTCCTTGAGATCCGATGAGTATTTGGAATGTCTGTAAAAATGATTCTTCTCCAAACTATGCACCATTGTCAACATGTTCTGAGCTTCCGTGGATTTTGCCATTGCCACTACTGGTGCTTGACTTGGCAACACCAAATAGATTAGAATCCCTATGATGCAAAGTACTATTAATATTTCAGACAAAGAATAGGCTTTTAAATGGTGTTTTTTGGTTTTTGTCCTTATCATTTTTACATTGTTTTTTTTATAGAGTTAATTATTTGAAAGTCAGCCGACAAATATATGATATCCAAATAGATTTTTTTCATTAATTTTCAATGATTTTACTCAAGTCGAACAGAGGCGAATACATTGCCACCATTATGAATCCAACGATTCCTCCTATTATTAAAATCATCAAGGGTTCCAAAATGGTACCAATCATCTTGGTAGAGTGATCTATGTCTTCGTTATATTGATTTGCCAACCCATCATACATTTTGTCCAACTCGTTAATTTGTTCTCCTATCGAGGTCAAAGATATTATTTTGGGCGTGAAAAATTTATGCTTTTTCAAACTGTTTGTCAATGTTTCTCCTTTTAGGATGTCTTTTTTGCTTTTGGAAATTGCTTGCTTTATGGGATGGAAGGTTATCATCTTTTCGGTTAAGTCCAAAGCCGTAATCAACGGCGTCTTTGCAGAGAGCAACAAACTCAATGATTGACAGAATCTTGCCAGGTATATTTTTTGAATGAGCTTACCGAAAAATGGTGTTTTCAAAAGCAGTGAAGCCATTATGGCCTTGTATTTGTCGTTGTTTTTAAGAATGCGCTGCATTACAAACAACGATAACATCACAACACCAGTCACCAATGCCATCGTACTGAAGTTATCTGACAGTCTTACTACGAATTTTGTTATTTCTGGCAATTCCTTTCCAAATTGCTGAAACACGGAGGCAAACATTGGTACTACGTAGTTAAGCATGAAATACAATACCGCAAATGTGATTGACAACACAAAGACCGGATAGGCCAAAACGGAGACTATTTGTCGTTTCATTTTAATTTTTCTGGCATAGAACTTTTGCAATTGATCAAATATTTCTGGCAATCGTCTGGTTTCCTCCCCTATTTTGATGCTATAGTATTCGTATGGTGAAAAGAAAGGATAGCTTTGTATGGTTTCATGCAATGGTTTTCCCTTGACGACGGCATCGTTAATCTCTTCATACACCGAACGAATGTATTTGGACTTTTGTTGTTCCGTTAAAATTTTCAATGCTTGATTGAAATCCACCCCGGATTTGATAAGCGTAGAAAATTCTCTATAGAAATCTTCTTTTTGCTTATCGGGAAAGCGCTTTAAAAGAGAGCCGTTCAATTTTAAATTAAACTGCCGAGCCTCCTTCTTCTTGACTTCCTTGGTATATGAACCAACATCAATCTTCATTGAAATATTTTTTATTTATCCGTTCTGCGTTATTTTGGGTCAAGAAATAATGAGTCACCATTGTTTCCTCCAATAGCTTCAACGATACTTCCAGCCTTTTCGATTCTTCTCGTTCTTCTTCTTCAAAGAACTTGTATTCCGTTACTTGAAGTCTAAATGTATCCATTGTTTCATTATGTGCTCTCAATATATGCGTCTTTTCGAAACTATAGACGATTTCCACATCATCATATCTTTTAAAGACCAGCGTATTTCCTTCCATGTCAAAACCATTTGAAGCATTCATATCATATTTAATGGTCTTGTTAAATAGGTTATACTGCAATACTTGCGTGTTTTCCTTTTCGAAAAATAGCATTTGCCTATTGAAGAGATTGAACATCAAATAGGTTAGACTTATGATTATGCTCAATATCAAAAGACTTAACAAGGCTTCCAATATCGTAAACCCCTTTAATTGTCTATTCATAACCATAGGGAATTATTTTTTTGACATCATAGGTCTTATTTGCCGTTTTTATGGTCCATTTCAAAAATACCGTTTTTTCTGCCTCTCTTATTTCCGCTTCTTTTACAATGGTATAATTCTCATAACCATAGCTGTCATTTTCATAGTCTTTTTGTTCTATCGCATTTTGTGTCAGCAATTCCACCTCCTGCTTTGCAGCATAATATGCTATGGGGTCATTTCGCTTTACGACATTTATGTATATTGTAAATGCCACCAAAATGCAAATGGATATAATTGCTATTGCAATTACAGACTCCAATATGGAGGATCCATTGAGGTATTTAAAACGTTTTAATGCTGACATATTCTTTTTTGTTCCCTTTATTCTCAAATAGTGGCAAACCTACGAAATCCTTTGGTAGACTGTCTCTGTTGATTATGGCATTTAAGATGACATTCTCATAGCTTGATGATTTTGTCTTCAGAAAAAATCGATCTGAATGGATGCTCCCTATTATTTCCCCTTCAACTTGCGTGTTCCCATAGCAATATACGTCCCCAATTACAGTAGCTTCTTTTCCTATTGTCAATTTTCGCCTCAAAGCTCCTTGGTATGTATTTCCATCTATGACGATGCCTCCTGCCAACTTAGATCCTTTTTTTATGTTTACCGAAACCGAATCGATGTCGTTTTTGACATAGATGCTGGACGGATACATTAGCATAGCCTTTTCATTAACGACTACTTCTTCTTTGGCCATAATTTGAATGTTTCCCATAAACCCAGAGTCTATGGTCACTTTGGGGGCAATTAGCAATACATCGTTCAAAATTGCAGTGGCTTCTATTTCTATGGGGCTTTTCGAAGTCAAGATCAAGTTGCCTTTGTACGTTACATCTCCCAAGTTTGCAACTCCGTTTAAATCGACAACTTTGGTCTCCTTTTCAAAACCATTTATGAAAACCTCTTCCTCAATGCTCCCTATGGATACAACCTCGTAGTTACCTATGTTCATATTGATGGTCTTGTCTATTTTTGGCAATCTATCTTCAGATTTTCGTTGCTTTCCTCTTATTACGACATCATTCCCTATTTGATTGTTTATATAAGCTTGTTCTGTCTTTCCATTTGGTACTTTCTGGTTTCCATAAATCGTTGTTTTCCCAGAGAGCTTCAACGGTTTGTCGTAATCCGTTGCGTACAACACCAAATTGTCATTGTCATTGTCATTCTTTTTTTCCCCTACCAAGGCTATTTTTGAAATGGTATCGTTTTTGAAAATGGTTTTGATTATCAAAATGTCATAGAATCCCCAATTCTTTTTTTCTGCAAAGGAATAAATGCCATCATCGAAAACATCCAAAGATGTTTCCTCGTTGAAAGCAAGCGTTTCAAGATTGTTCATATAATGATTGAATGCCGAATCATTTCTACTTATCAAATGATTGCTCATTTCCAACTTGTCATTCAATACATTTTGGTAATGGGATATCAAAACCAAGCTACCACATACAATGGATATGATTAGGCATAGAAATATGGCGTTGCTTAAAGAAGATGCTTTATAATGGGCTTTGATTTTCATCTTTGAAATAAAGGCTTAAACTTACTACTGACAAACTTTTTGAACAGTGTTTGGCTTCTTATGGAATCTAATTCTTTTTTGATGTGGACTGTGACTTCTCCCTTATGTTTTTTTCCTTCTTCTTTTTTGAAACTCTCTTCTTCTTCTTCTTCTTCTTCTTCTCTTTGGCTATATCTTTGGCTTCGTCATCTTTCTTTTTAAAAAATCTTTTGAAGAAACTATCCTTCTTTGGTTTTTCTTCTTTTACGAACACATCTCCTTTTTTATAGACTATGGTATCTTTCGTTTGTAAATTAATCCAAGATCCCGTCTTCTGATTCTTTCTGAAACGGCCCTTTTCAATGGTATTCCCAAGGGAGTCGTATGCCACATAATCTCCACTTTTTTCTCCTTTGTACCACTCCATCGTTTCTTTTAATTGTCCATTTCTAAACCAGGTCTTCCAAATGCCATTTTTCAATCCATAAAAGAATTCTCCTTGCTCCACCAGATGATTGGACTTATAGAATTTAGAATATGTTTTATGCAGTACGTATCCTCCTGCTCCATATCTGGATGTATGTATTTCTCCCGATTTGTACCAGTGGTAAAGTTTGTCTTCATCAAAAGAAGGTACTTCCTTTAAAGACACATAGCATTCTATGTCATAATCTCCATTTCTAAGGATTTTTTTTTGAACTTCATTCTTGGAAGGAGCAACATTGGAAAAAACCAGCAATATGATACTGAAAGAGATAAGGGATAATGATTTTAACATGAAATCTTGTATTTGTTGGCAAATATAGTCTAAATATGTAAAAACAAGGTTTCAATGGAACGCGTTAACACAAACGTGCCATACAAACAAATCATTCCATACTTAACTTCCCTTAATTACTGCAATCCTTTTCCATGGAATTAAAGACAAGAACAGTAAGGGGAAGCCATTTAAATGGCTTCCCCTTACTGTTCTTTAATAGTATTGATCTATTGTCTAACTCTCCTCTTCTCCAATAGGTTCGTTAGTTGTTCTGATACTATTCCATTCTGGTCTATTGGAATTCAGGTAGCAGTATATTGGTTTTTCATTTCTCAAAAGATCCAGATAGATCTGCATTTGTGAGAAAGGTAGATAAATAACGCCTCTCTTATAATTTTCCAAATAAGTTGGAGATGGAACAGGACTGGAAGGATTTAAAAAATAGATGGCCAAATGATATCCGTCGTCTCCAGAACAAATGATATATCCTCTAAAGTTTATTGCTTGTCCTCCTGCGGATCCCGTCATTCGATCTCCTAATGCCGTTTTATAGTTTTTAACTTCAAATGTTTTTGTTGCCATAATGCTTGATTTTTGTTGTTGTTTTCTTTGACACAAAATTGATGTAAAATCAAATAATGGCAAAGAGTGAAAACCTCTATATCAACACGGTGAAAACCTTGTTTTTGCAAACACTTGAAATCTATTTCTTGGCTTTATACATTTGATGTCGAAAAAATCAAAGCACATTCCCCCTATAAAAATCCAAGACCTTTACCAACAAGAGGTATTCATATTTTGAATTGATCAAGTTTGTTCTGGCATTGTCCAAGTTGTTCTTGCTGGTTATGAAAGCTAGGAAGTTCGATGCTCCATTGTCAAACCGTATTTCATTGACCCTAAAGGATTCTTCAAAGGCCTCGACTTGTCTTTTCAGACTATTGTGCCTTTTAAAAGCTGCTTGCATGTCAAAATGTACTTGTGTTATGGCATTCTTTATTTCTTGTTCTGTTCTCTCCAATGTTATCAAGGATTCTTCGACTTTTATCTTTTCCAATTCTACATTGTTTTTGGCTTGAAATCCATTGAACAATGGAATGTTGACAGCAATACCTACCACAGTGTTCAAATTATTGTCAAACTGGTCCTGGTAGTCTATTTTTTCACCAGTGAATTGGGTTCTATTCGTTTGTACTGGTACTTCCTGGTTGTCTATGGTTACAAAGTCTCCCGTATCCTCTATGCTTGAACCTGTTGCCGTGAATGTTTCCGCCGCACTGGAATAATTGGTGTTCAACTGTCCGAAGAATGAAATCTCTGGAGTAAACTGTGCCTTTGCCACATTCACTCCTTTTTTTGCTGCTTCCATTCTCAATGTCTTTGCTTTGAAAGTTGCCAAGTTTTCCATCGCATCATCAAACACTTCTTCGGGTGAGAAGCCATAACTTTCAAAATCCGACAACACATCTGTAGTGTCTACGCTTACATCATCAGTTACATTCAACAATCTGGCAAGATTCAGTTTTGCATTGTTCAAAGCACTTTCTGAAACCAAAATGGAAGTCTCGTCCATTGTCTTTTGTCCTTTTATGTCTGCAAAATCCGCTGGATTGCCAACTTCTTCGTCATATAGTGTTTTCAGCCTATCAAATTGAACCATGGTGGCTTCCAATCGTTCGTTTGCCAATTTCAATACTGCTTTCCCATTTAAGACTTGTAGGTATGCCAATGTTACATTCAATGTCAAAGTTTGTTTGGCTTCTTCAATTTCCAACTCTGATGCCTTTTTGTTCAAATGTTGCTGACGCATCGTATTGATTAACCTAAATCCATTGAATATCGTTGCATTCAGATTCAATCTTGCGTTTGAAAATGTCAATTCTTGATTTATGAAATCGTTGGTAAAGGGATCTATGCTCCTACCATTATTGACTCCTACGTTGAAGCTTCCATTCAAACTTGGCAATAAGTCCATCTTGGATTGCCTATAGTTGACTTTATCCACATTGGAACTCAACATAGTGGACTTCAAATTCAAATTGTTTTCCAGCGCAATGTCTATGCAATCCGTCAGGCTGTACTCTTTTTTTAAGGTTGTTTGCGAAAAACCAATGCATTGTATCAGCAATAGACAAACATATAAGGCTGTTTTCTGTAACATTTTCTTGCTTGTATTTAACTTGATACGATTCTGCCGTCCAAAAGATTAATAATTCTAGAGCCGAAAGCAGCATTGCTATCCGAATGTGTAGCTTGGATAATGGTTACCCCCTCTTTGTTCAATTCTGAAAACAATTCCATGATTTCCAAACCTTGTTTGGAATTCAAATTTCCAGTTGGCTCATCTGCCAAAATCAATTTGGGTTTCGTTATCAATGCCCTGGCTATTCCTACCAATTGTTGCTGCCCTCCACTTAATTGAGATGGAAACAAATCTTTTTTGCCTACAATGTTAAAACGATCCAGAATGTCTGCCACCAATGCTTTCCGTTCCGAAGATTTTACATTTTTGTAAAGCAATGGTGTTTCAATGTTTTCATACACGGTCAATTCGTCAATTAAATGATAGGCTTGAAATACGAAACCCATATACTCCTTATAGAGCTTGGAACGTTGCTTCTCTTTCATACCATGAACGGATTCGTCCAAAAAGACGTATTCACCATCAGTAAAGCCATCCAACATCCCAATGCAATTCAACAATGTTGACTTTCCTGATCCCGATGGTCCCATCAAGGATATGAATTCTCCTGCCTCGACATTGAGGTCTATCGCATCCAACAATGCTATTTTCTTGCTTCCTGAATTAATTGTCTTTGAAGCGTTATCTATTTGTAAAAGCATATTTTTTATGTTTTATATAATTTTTACTGTTTTTTTGACTTGGTTCTTACCCCGTTTTATACATTAGAACTCGCCGTGAAGGTTTAATGCATAAATCGGGTTTAATCAATCTGAGAGACATCGACATCTCCCATGGCAATTCCTTTTTGAATGGATGCTGTTCCTTTATATTCCAATCTGGCATCTCCATAAGCAGTGATCTTTATCTTCTCTGATGCATTTATCTTAAATTCTGCTTCACCATAAGCTCTAAGCTTTGTGGTTTTGTTTTCTACCTTTAAAAGGTTGACGACACCTTCTCCATAGGCTGTTATCTTTTGATCCTCTATGATTCCTTTTTCTATGTTGAATGTACTTTCCCCATAGATGGTTGCTTCCAAAAAACCCAAAGCAACATCACTGAAGGTAACTTGAGACTCTCCATAGACCTTGAGTTTAAATTCTTCTTGACTCAACCTGCTCTTGCACAAAGTAGATTGCTCCCCTCGAACAGACAATTCTTCCAATGACCTATAAGTAATCGTCACCGTTAAAATGGTTCCCTTGTATATGGGAACTTTTTGTTTCATGCCATTTTTGAAAATTGTTTTGTTTTTGGTAACTTCTTTTGCATCATCCAAATATATTCTCAAGGTTTTCCCCTTCACTTCAATGTTCACCTTGTCATTTGCCACCCCATTCTTTTCTATTGCAACAGACTCTTCTGTTCCTTCTACCAATGTCACTTCTATGTGTGGGCTTATTACCACTTTGTCAAAGGGCTTTACTGTTTTCTTTGTTTGTGACATTCCAATTGCTGCAATACAAAGGAAAAAGGCAATCATATAATGCTTTGAATTTTTCATTTTGTTTCTATTTTAGAGGTTCTCTTCTTTTGATTATTCTGTCTTCAAACTGTTAATGGGGTTTGTCATTGCTGCCTTGACAGCTTGAAAACTCACCGTTATAAGTGCTATGACTATGGCTGCGATACCAGCTACCATAAAAATCCACCAACTTATTTCTATGCGATAGGCAAAATCTTCCAACCAACTACTCATTAACATCCAAGCAATTGGCACTGCCAATAGGATGGAAATAAATACCAATTTCAAGAAATCTTTCGACAATAATCGGACTATGCCTGTAACACTTGCCCCCAATACTTTTCGTACTCCGATTTCCTTGCTTCTTTGTTCTGCCGTATATGCAGCCAATCCAAAAAGTCCCAAACAAGAGATCAGTATGGCGAGTAGTGCAAATATCTGAGATAGTTTGCCTACCAATTGCTCACTTTTGAACTTATCGTTGAATGAGTCATCTACAAAAGCACACTCGAAAGGAAATGCTGGATTGTTTTTTTTCATCACGCTTTCTATCTTGGATAGCATGTCTCCTGTCTCTATTCCTGCTGTAGTCTTTACATATAGGTACCTAGCATGCTCCGTCGAGTTGAAGAACATTACTGGGTCACTCGTCCCATACATGTCTCCATACAGGAAGTCCTTGACTACTCCTATGACCTCGAATGTCTCTTCACCACGTCGAATGGTTTTTCCTATGGCACTTCCTTCTCCCATGAGCTTTGCCATTGATTGTGTTATGATGGTATTCGTGCTGTCCAATGCCTTGTTTGCATTGAAGTCCCTTCCTTCCACTATTTCCATGTTCACCGTCTTTATGAAATCTGAGCTTACAAACCTGAAGGAAATCAATACATCTTCCGTATTCACGCCTCCTTTCCATTGCAAACCAGATCCATTGTTTCCACCAGACAACAGCTGAGAATTATTGAATGCTGCACTTTCGACCACGCCCGAATTCACAAAATCTTGCTGTATTACCGGGAAGTTCTCAACCATATCGCCATTGACGGCCATTCTTAACAATTGTTCTCTATCATATCCTAGATCCCTATTCTTCACGTGTTGAATTTGTTGGTATACCAAAATGGTGCTTATTATGAATATTATGGATACCGTGAATTGTCCGACGACCAAACCCTTTCGAATGAATGTTGCACTACCAGTTGTTGCCTTTACTCCCTTAAGTACCTCAACCGGTTTAAATGAAGACAGGTAAAAGGCTGGGTATATCCCAGCAAAAAGTCCACAAACCACGGTAATTGCAAACAATATCAAAAGATGCAACGGATTGCTCAATCCAATCTGTAGGTTCTTGTCTATTAAGAGATTGAATTGTGGCGACAAGACAAACAACAAGACCACACTAACAATGGCTCCTATTGTGGCCATAAGCAAAGCTTCTGCCACGAACTGCAACATCAATCGGGATCTCCCAGAGCCCATGGCTTTGCGCACACCTACTTCATTTGCCCGCTTTTCGCTTCTAGCCGTAGACAAGTTCATGAAATTGATGCAGGCAATAAGCAGAATGATGATTGCTATTACGGTAAACAAGCGTACGTATGTTATTTTCCCTCCGACCACTTTTCCTCCATCGAACTTGGATCTCAAATGCCAATTTTTAATGGAATGCAAAAAAGCAACTGTTTCTTCGTCTCCTGTTTCTTCTTCCATCTTTTTACGTACTTTGGCATCTACCATTTCAAAATTGGCTTCTGGAGACAGCTCCACAAAAGTATCTGCAAAATTACTGCCGTATTCCCGAGTCCACTCTCTATTGGCTCCAAAGCGTTCAAATGGGGCAATCCATTGAAAAGGAAAACTGACGTTCTCCGGAATGTTTTCAATGACTCCAGAAATCAGATAGTTTTCGTTGTTGTTCACTCTTACTACTTTGCCCAACACCTTGACTCCCTTTCCATAAAGCTGCTCGGCTATTTCCTTGGTAATGACAATGGCCTCTGGATTTTTAAAGGCCCCTGCGGCGTTCCCCTCCAAAAACGACAAACTGAATATCTCAAAAATATCGGCATCCGAGTACATTCCTCTTTTACTAATGACATTATCACCGACCGCAAACATTAAATTTTCGCCAACGGTTTTTGCCGTTCTGACTATACCAGGGATTTCATCTTTCAATACCTTTGCCAAAGGCCCGGGAGTTGAATAGAAAGTTCTCCATTCTCCATCGTATTTTTGGTTTGTAGGTACATAATATACTTGATCTTGCTTTTCGAAAACGTCATTGAAACTCATTTCGTCTTCTACCCAAAGGAATATGAGACTTGCACAGGTAATCCCTATGGCCAAGCCAAAGATGTTTAAAAAACTATACCCCTTGTTTTTCAACAAGCTTCGAAAGGCTATTTTCATATAATTCTTAATCATTACTGTTCGTTTTTTTTTGATGAATTGATTTTATTTCTTTCGTAAAGCGCCAAGCAATACTTATCCTGTTAATCTATATAGTGAAGATAATGCCAAACACTTAATTTACTAAAATTCAATACTTTAAACTTGATTTAAAAATTAAACATGTCCGATTTCGATACACTTCTTGTTCATAATCGGACACTTTCAAGCTTTAAAAATTATTTTATTCTGAACGCAAAGAATTAACAGGATTTGCAATAGCTGCCCTAACCGCCTGAAAACTTAGCGTAACCAAAGCAATAAGCAAGGCCATGAATCCTGTTGCAAAAAATATCAACCAACTCAAATTTATTCTAAAGGCAAAATCTTGCAACCATTCATTCATGAACCACCACGCAATCGGTGTTGCGATTACAAAGGCTAGCATGACCAGTTTCACAAAGTCCGTAGATAGCATTCTGACTATGTTAATTACCGATGCCCCCAAGACTTTACGTATGCCAATCTCTTTGGTGCGTTGTTCGGCAATGTAAGTAGCCAATCCAAATAACCCTAGACAGGCAATAATTATGGCCAATAGTGAAAAAACAAGAACTACTTTACCGACACGCCTTTCTTGACGGTACATGTCATCAAATGCTTCGTCCAAAAACTCATATTTAAATGGCATGCCTGGAGCAACTGCTTTGTATTTATTTTCAATTGTAGACAGCAAGTCACCAACATCTGTTGTTCTAAACCTATAAGCTGTTTCCCAACTGTTATTTCCTAGTTTGAAACTCAATGCTCCAACATTTTCACGAAGAGATGCAAAGTTGAAATTTTTAACCACACCAATAATCGTATTCACTTGAAGGTTATTGTCTTTATCTGTCGTATATATTTTTTTTCCTATGGGATTTTCAAAGCCTGTTAATTTAACCGCTGTTTCATTTAGTATTACACTTGTTGAATCTGAACCAAAATCGCGAGAGAAATTTCGACCAGTTTTCATTTCCATACCAATGGTTTCCAAATAATCGTAATCTACCTTCCAATACTGCATGTTGAATCCATTGGATTCCGTCATAACTGTTTCCGTTGAAAATGTCGTATCTGAACGCGAAGAGCTCCCTACTGGTAAAAAACCTGCAAACGAAGCTGATTTCACTTCAGTCAATTGTCCAATTTCATTTTTCAAGGATTCTCTAGTTTCTCGTGGTAATCCAGAATTGCTAACCACCAACACTTGATCTTTGTTAAAACCCAAATTGGAGTTTTGAATATGGTGTATTTGTTTGTAAATAACTACAGTACCTACAATTAGAATGATGGATGTCGCAAATTGAAACACTACCAAAAAATTTCTCAAGGTGTTTTTCTTATTCCCTGATGTCGATTTCCCCTTTAGTACTTTGATGGGTTGAAATGAAGACAAGAAGAATGCGGGATAAATACCCGCTAATCCTCCAACCACAAATGGTAGCACAAAGATGAAAATTAAAAATTTTGGACTCAACAAAGAAGCCATGAGCATTTCTTTTCCTGAAATACCATTGAACCAATCCAAAGAAAGCCATACAAACAACAACCCCATAAAAAGTGCTAAAATTGCAATTAAGGTAGACTCAGTCAAGAACTGCCCTATGAGTGCTTTCTTTTCAGAACCCAAAACTTTACGAATGCCCACTTCTTTTGCTCTACCTGAAGATCTTGCCGTAGTGAGATTTATGAAGTTTATACAAGCAAGCAATAATATAAATAGTGCAGCAGCAGAAAAAATATATACATATTGGATATTGCCATTAGCGCTTAATTCCACACCTCTAGAGGAGTATAGATGTACATCTGTAAGCGGCATCAAAGAATATTCCAATTTGTTTCCGCTTGCTTCGAATTGATCCATATTGTCAATTTCCATAAATTGAGCCGCTTGTGGAAGCAAGTATTTATTAATGATTTCTTTGAAATTCTTATTGAAATCTTTATAATTAGTACCTTCTTTGAGTAGTACATACGTATGGAAATTGTGGCTTAAATAATTTCCAAAATCATAATCTACATTAGCCATGGAAAAAAAGAAATCGAAATTGAATTGAGAATTTCGAGGCATGTTTTCAATAACTGAAGTTACTTTATACAATGTACTTTTATTATCGTCAGTTTCCAACAGTTGTCCAATTGCCAATTCAGGGCTACCAAAATAGCGATTAGCAACAGTTTCTGTAATAACTACCGTATTTGGATCGTTGAGTGCTGTTTTTGTATCACCAACTATTGCTGGCAACGTAAAGATCTTAAACAAGGTGGAATCTGCATGGGTTACTGCAGCTTCGTTAATGTATTCATTTCCTTTTTTAATTAATTTGGCTCCTTGTGATGCATAGAGTCTCACGTATTCTTCAACTTCTGGATAGTCGTTTTTTAAAGTTTCCCCCATGGGATCTGAACAAACCGCCATACTCATCTCGGTTCCTCCAAAAATGATGTCAGAATTTATTCGATAAATGCGATTTGACTTCTCATGGTAATGATCGAAACTCAATTCATCTATCACAAACATGGAAATTATGATAAAGCATCCTATTCCTAGTGATAACCCAATAATGTTAATGGCAGTAAAACCTTTGTTCTTTTTAAGGTTTCTCCAAGCTATTTTAAAATAATTCCTTAACATGGCTGTTCGTTTTTGATTGATTGCATTATTCAGTTTTCAAACTTTTTGTTGGGTTTGCATTTGCAGCTTGAAGTGTTTTTATGCTCATTACCAATACGGCGAAGAAAACCATTCCAAATCCACTTAGCAGGAATACCCATATCCCAATGCTCGTTTTATAGGCAAAATCTTGTAGCCACCCATTAATTCCATACCAGGCTATGGGTGAAGCGATGACAAAGGCAATTACTACCAAGACTATGAACTCTTTGCATAACAATGTGTTTATTTGAAGCAATGTTGCCCCTAAGACCTTACGTACTCCTATTTCCTTCACTCTACGTTCCGTGGTATAGATGACCAATCCCAATAGCCCCAAGCAACTTATCAAAATGGATAGACCAGTTGCCCAATTCAACAGTTTGGAGACTTTTAGCTCCCTGTCGTAGAAACGTTGAATCGCCTCGTCAAAGAAATTGGATCTGAATTCCTCTCCAGGATAGACGAACTTGAATGCATCTTCGATCTTAGCCATAGTCTCATCCAAGTTGTTGATGTTTTGATTCTGGATGGCAATGTGAACCCTGTTGAATTGCGTGTATTTCGATTGATTCCAATCCCCCTTCAAAGCCATTGGTTTTATGCTCGATTTCAATGAACGCTGATTGAAATCCGACATCACACCAACTATCGAAACACTTTCATCTCCATAAAAAATGGTTTTCCCTATGGCTTCTTGAGGTGTTTTCAAACCTAGTAGCTTCCTATATGTCTCATTGATGACCAATTCCCTTACCGTGTCGTTTCTTTGGATGCGACCAGCCAGCAAGTTCAGTCCGAATACATCAACATAATTGACATCCCCGTATATGAATTGCAGCTCCGAATGGACTTCTTTTCCATCATTCATATAAGTTACATTTGAAGAACTGGTTGACAAGGATGCAGGTGGAGCTGCCCCTAGGCTTACCTTTTCAATCTCTGGCATTGCTCTCAACAATTCGGCATAGACCTTTTTTTTGGAAACATCACTATCGCTTACAGGACTAAATATGGATACTATAGACTCCGTTTCGAACCCCATATCCTTGCTTAACAAGAAGTTGATTTGCTTGCCAACCAACAAAGTCGCCATTATGAATACTTGTGCTATCGAAAACTGAAAAATCGTAAGAAACTTTCTCATCTTGACCTTACCTTCACCAATTGCCAAATTGTTTTTCAATACCGATACGGCATTGAGTCGTGACAAAACCAAGGCAGGATACAATCCAGACATGAAGGTGACCACCAAAAGAAGAATTATCACCCCAACAACTATTATCGGCGTTTTGAAAAGCTCGAAACTCAAACCATCTGGGACAAAATCGGAGAAGACGACAATCAACCACCTTGAAAGCAATAGAGACAGCAATGCCGAAAAAAGAACCAATAAGAATGTTTCTCCCATAAACTGCCCTATGAGCTGCTTTCGGGAACTTCCCAGAGTTTTACGAATGCCAATTTCTTTGGCGCGTTGGGTAGCTTGCGCCGTATTCAAATTGATGAAATTAATGCAACCCAACAACAAAAGGAATAACGCAATCAATGCCAAGTTGGCTAAAAGTGTTTTGCTTGCTTGCCCTTTGGTCCAATCATAAATACCATAATCGCCATTGAAATGAATGTCATTTAAAGGCTGTAACTTAAACAACCTTTCGTCTCCAAACTTCTTTGAGTCTTCATCACGGTGTTCTTTTGCCAAATCATCAAGACGTTTTTGTATGGCTACTTTATCTGCAACTTGACTCAGCTTCACAAAAAGTTGCGAGTTCGAATTGGTATTGTTCCAATTCTTTTCAATGAAATTATCCTTAAGTCGCGTTTGCAAAATTGTTGGAGAAGAAAGAAATTCTTGAAAGACAAAATCTGTTCTTCCCTTGAAATTTTCGACAATGCCAGTAACGGTAACGTTAATTGAATCATTGTACACCAATGTCTTGCCTATAATCTCCGAAGGTGTCATCTTTGGAAAATAATCTGCTGCACGCTCATCCGTCAAAATAACGTTGTTGGGGTTGGACAGTCCCTTTTGTTTGTCTCCCGCCAAAAACTTGTAATCAAACAATTTGAAATAGTCGTCATCCGTGAATATGACAAAATTTGGTAATTTAAATTCCAATCCCAATGCTTTGTTTTCAACCTTCATCGGTCTCTCGATGTAAAAGTCACTTACCAATTCGAAATTGGAATTATCGGCAATGGCATCCTTCAATGCCAGTGTTACTCCCGAATTGTGAAAACCACCTTCATTCGTTTCAAAATCAGAAACTAGCCTATGGATACGATCTGCGTCTTTGTGAAAAGTATCGAAGGTGGCATCGTGATATATCATTAACCCTATTACAAACGAGGCACTCAAACCAATGGTGAGTCCAATGACATTTATCATCGAAAACACTTTGTGCTTTGCCAAGTTCCTCCAAGCAATTTTAAAATAGTTTCTAATCATGACTGTTCGTTTTTTGATTGATTGTGTTATTCCGTTCTCAATGAATCTGCCGGGTTTGCTGTTACCGTCCTTATGGCTTGTAGACTAATTGTTATTATCGTAATGATGAGCGCACCTAAACCGGCAATTAAGAAAATACTCCAAGATACATCTGTTCTATAGGTGAATTTTTGCAACCATTGACTCATTGCATAATAGGCCACTGGAGATGCTACCAACAGTGAAATAACGATAAGCGTCACAAAGTCTTTGGAAAGCAAGGCCCACAAGTGGCTTGCCGAAGCCCCCAAAATCTTTCTTATCCCTATTTCCTTGGTTCTTTGTTCTGCCACAAAGGATGCCAATCCGAAAAGCCCCAAACAACAAATGAATATGGCAAGAATGGTAAATACCTTGGCAAGACTGGCTATTCGCTCTTCCGATGCGAATTTCTCTGCATATTCTTGATCTATGAATTGATAATCGAAAGGCAGGTGGGAAAAATTGGCCTTGAATGTCTTTTCTATCGATGCCAAACTCGCACCAACGCTTTGATCTGGATTCAACCGAAGATTGAAGTAACTGGCATTTCCAGCATTGTCGAAAACATACATTGCCTGCTTTACGTCGTCATAAGGGGATTGCACTATCAGATCCTTTACTACTCCAATTATTTTCATGGGATCGTTCGGGTTTTCGGTATCCGAATCCCTTATGTATCTTCCAATGGGGTCTTTTATTCCCATATACTTTACTGCTGTCTCATTGAGAATGACTGCGGTCGAATCCGTGGCAAACTCACGAGAGAAGCCACGTCCTTCGATTATTTCCAAACCAAGGGTTTCAACAAACTCGTAGGAAACCGAGGTATGTGCCAAATCCTCTTGAAAGCCCTCTGGTTTACCATCCCACGTATACCCAGTCCTGTTCGACCATACGGCCGTAGTCGGACTGCTGGAGGTTGACATTTCCTTAACTGCTCCGGAAGCAATGAATTGATCCCTCATCAAATCTGCCTTTCCAAGAAATTCCGTGCTCATTGCTGGAATTTGTATCAAGCCTTCTTTATCATATCCAATGGGGCGATCCTTGCTATGTTGTATCTGACTCATGACCACCAACGTACCTATGATGAGTGCTATGGAAACCGTAAATTGAGTCACTACCAATATCTTTCTGGGGAGAGCAGAAAAACGCCCCGCTTTAAAAGTCCCCTTCAATACTGCAACGGGATTGAATGAAGACAAGTACAATGCCGGATAACTCCCCGACAGAAATGCCGTTAGAAAAATAAACAGCAAAGAAATTAGCCAAAACTTCAAACTGAACCAAGGAAATACGATGGCCTTGCTTGCTAGGTCGTTGAACCCATTCAAAAACAACAATACCATACCAATTCCAAGGACAAATGAAAAAATCACCACAAGAAACGATTCACTCAGAAATTGAAGGATGAGTTGACTTCGCTTGGATCCAATGGACTTTCTTATCCCTACTTCCGTTGCTCTCTTCTCGGAGCGTGCCGTGCTGAGGTTCACGAAGTTTATGCATGCGAGAAGCAATACGAATACTCCGATGATACCGAACATCCAAACGTTTTCTATGCGGCCTCCAGTTTGAACTCCATTTTCGAAACTGGAACGTAAATGCCAATCCTTCATAGGCAATAGAAACAATTTCGGATTGAACTCCGCCGTATCGTCTCCAATGTTTTTCTTGATGTCCTTAATTTTTGAAGTCACGGTTTCCATAGATGTATTCTCATTGATTTGAACATACAACTGAAACGAATTGTTACCCCAAGAATCTGCCGCATTCTGAATCCATTCTCGAGTAGTAACGTAATGCTTCCATGGCATGATGTATTTCAAATCATTAAAGGTGTTGTTTGTCGGTATGTCCTCATATATGGAAGTAACCAGCATGTCATATGCGTTGTTTACTCGAATGACCTTGCCTATTGGATCCTCAGAAGCAAATAGCGTTTTTGCCGCGGATTGGGAAAGCATGATCGAATTTTTTTCCTTCAATCCATTTTTTTCGCCTTTGATTATTTTCAGGTTCAACATGTCTGGAGCACCTTCTTGCATGTACTGGCCTGATCTGGATATGCTTTTTTCACCATGTTTGAGATATCTTGGATTTAACCAAGATGACATTATGATTTGTTTAAAGTTATCATTGTGGTTTCCTCTAAGCTCAAATTCCAAAGGTCTAGGTATTGCCGGACCAGTACCAATTTCACCATTGAATTCTTGACTCTGGAACACTTGTGCAATATGTGACTTGTTTTCGAAATAACCATCGAAACTCAATTCATCTGCTATCCATAGCCCTATCATAATGGTTACGGCCATCCCCATAGACAAACCGAAAATGTTTATAAAGGAATACACCTTGTTCTTAAGGAGGTTTCTGAATGCTATTTTCATATAATTTTTAAGCATGACGGTTGATTTACTGTTTGTTTTGATTTATTTATTCTGTCTTCAAACTTTTCGTTGGATTGACGGTCGCAGATTTTACCGCTTGGATTCCTACTGTAAAAGACGTTATGAGCAGTGCGATTAATCCGCTTAGTGCAAACATCCACCATTGAAGGTCTATTTTATAAGCAAAATCCATCAACCAAGCGTTCATGAAATACCAAGCTACGGGGAAGGCTATAATAGCAGCTATACCTACAAGTAGAATGTAATCTTTAGATAGCAATACGATTATTTTTACAACACCCGCTCCCAAAACCTTTCTTATCCCTATTTCCTTTATGCGTCTCTTTGCCATAAAGGATATAAGGCCAAACATTCCCAAACACGAAATAAAGATGGTTAATAAGGCTACCACATTTACCGTTTTCAACATGCCATCAATCAATTGGTATTGGGCACTAACTTTATCAGTCAAAAAACTTTGCTCATATTCTCTTCTGGACGCTATATTACCAAATTCACCGGCAATAAATTCTTGAACACTTTTCTCCTCTCCTTTTATAACCTTCACCGAAAGAAAACGCTGAGATGTCACCTCTTCTTTACCACTGTAAAAATGAATTAAAGGTTCTATCGAATTTTGCATATCTTGATAATGGAAATCTTCCATTACACCAACAATTGGGTAACCTGAACCAGTACTGTTTTTTCCTTTTAATCGTTTTCCTTCAATGGATTCCCATCCTAAAACGTTCAAAGCTGTTCTGTTAATTATTACAGGGTTATTATCTACTTGATCTAGGTTTTTATCAAAACCTCTTCCCATCATCAATGGAATTTCTAGAGTTTTTAGATAATCATCACCCGTATATGCATACCTGGTGCGCAACTCTGTATCTGTTTTTGGATCATAAAACTGCGTGTAGTTAAATTTATAAGCGGAAGGAATTGCTTCACTTACCGCATAACTTTTCACATACGGATTTGAATCTAATTTATCCAATAAGGTATTCAATTTCGATGAAGCCAACACTTCATTTTTAAATTCCAAATCGATAGTTCCTACAATAACATTTTCCTTCTCGAAACCTAAGGGAGCATTTTTCATAAAGCCAACTTGGTTGTGCAATATAATGGCAACGCAGATGAAGAAAACAGCTATAGTGAACTGTAGAACGATAAAGGAATTGCGAACTAGGAAATTACTTTTAAAAGCATCGATCTTCCCCTTAATCCCTATAGATATTGGCACCGAAATAAACCGCAGGGTAGGAAGCATCCCTACTACCAAAGTAACCAATAGTCCTAATGCAAAAACAATTACTGGGTAATCATTTACCACATTAAAGGAGATCTTTCCAAAATCAGCACCGAATATATCGTTCATTTTTGGCAATAGAAAACCTAAAAACAACATTACTGAAATGGAGATAGATGCAAATACCAAAATACCATTCTCAACACAAAACTGCACAATTATATGTTTCTTACTACCCCCTAATATTTTACGCACTGCTATTGTTTTAGTACGGCGATACATTGTAGAAGCATTTAAATTAAGTAGATTGATAAGTACGATAAGCAATACGAAAACTGATGCTCCAATGCATCCACTAATAATAACATCCACCACAGGAATAGAATCCGTTCTCATGCCGGCAAATGGCATTAGCTTTACAGATGCAATTAGTTCAGGGTCTGCATAATTTTTCTTAACTAATTCGTCTATCCTCTTTTCAAATTGTATAATATTTGCAGTAGGCATCAGTCTTAAATAATTAAGAGTAGAACTGTCGCTCCAATTGGCACGAGCTGAAAAATTGGGGTTATCCTCTAACAAGTCCGTTGGCATTAAAACACCCAATCGAAATGTAGAATAGGGGCTTATGGGTTCTAGAACTCCAGTAACATTCAAGTTCAAGCTGTCGTTTACCTTTAGGGTTTTACCTATAGGGTTCTTTTCTCCAAATATTCTTTGACTAACATTATTAGTCAATACTATGGAGTGTTTATTTTTTAAAGCGGTCTCTGGGTTACCATATTTTAATGGCAAGGAAAAAACTTTAAAAAATTCAGGTTCTACATAACTCGTGCGCTCTTGAAACTCCGATTCATCATATTCCAACCAGGGTTGGTTCCAGTTCTGCATGTGAGTCCCCGCAATAACTTCTGGAGATGATTCAATGATTTCTTTAAGTAACGGATATGGAGTTTGTCTGTAAGTATCTCCTACAGTGGTTGTAGTTTTTAGATAATAGATGTTTTCTTGATTCTCAATATTGGAATTTGCAGTATAATAAGCATATATTGAAAAAACCAAGGTTAATACACTACCGATTCCTATGCTTAACCCCAAGAGGTTGAGTGTCGAAAGCAGTTTGTTTTTAAACAAATTTCGAAGAGATATTTTAATGTGATTTTTAATCATTACCTTCTATGTTTCCTGTTCGTTTTGATTGATTGATTGATGATGTTTCGAAAGATTACATCAAAATGTTTTCGGTTACCTTCTGTCCATCCAACATGCGAATGATGCGATGACTGTACTTTGCATCGTGTTCGCTGTGCGTTACCATGATTATGGTGGTACCAGCTTCGTTTAACTCTATGAGCAAGTCCATAACTTCATTACCATTGGTACTGTCCAAGTTTCCAGTTGGCTCATCTGCCAAGATCAGTTTTGGATTGTTTACCACTGCCCTAGCCACAGCCACCCTTTGCTGTTGACCTCCGGACAATTGTTGCGGAAAATGATTGCGCCTGTGCATTATTTGCATTTTTTCCAATACTTGTTCCACCCTTTGTTTTCTTTCAGCTGGCTTGACTCCTGTATAGATCAACGGTAATTCCACATTTTCGAAAACCGTCAATTCATCAATTAAATTGAAACTTTGAAAAACAAATCCCACATTGTGCTTACGCAAGTCCGAACGCTTACGTTCATTGTATCCTGCTACTTCTTCTCCATTGAACTTGAAACTTCCTCCATCGGGATCATCCAATAACCCCAAAATGTTCAACAATGTGGACTTACCACAGCCTGAAGGCCCCATTATGGCTACGAATTCTCCTTCTTTCACCTTGAAAGACAACTTGTTCAAAGCTATTGTTTGCACTTCTTCAGTTTTATAAAACTTCTCTAAATCTGTAATCTGTATCATTTGATCGTTCTTTTAATTGATTGTTTTTATTTTAGTATTAATTCTTCTGTATCCCCATAGCTATCATAACTGGATGTGATGACCTCGTCTCCAGTATTCAACCCTTCCAGAACTTCATAATATTCCGTGTTTTGGCTTCCTAGGCGTATGTTTACCTTGTAGGCCGTGTTACCATCTTCACTCACCTTGAAGATCCAGTTCCCTCCTGTTTTTTGAAAAAAACCACCCTTCTTTATCAAGAAAGCTTCCTTTTCAGCACTCAATGCAACTTTGATTTGTAGGTTTTGCCCTCGACGAATGCCCTCTGGCACTTTTCCTTCAAACTGCATGTCTACTTGAAAACGCCCGTTGTTGACTTGTGTGAATACCTTTTTGATAATTAAAGCATAGGTTTCACCATTTATCTTTACAATGCCTTTTTGCCCATTGTAAATTCTAGATATATAATGCTCATCTATGTCCACACGTACTTTGTATCCACTTAATACGTCTATTTGCCCCAAACGTTCTCCCTTGTTCTTAGATTGGCCAATTTCGGCATCCAAAGCAGTTAACTGTCCATCTATTGGAGCACGAACTACCAAATCGCCTACTTTCCTTCTCATTAATTCCAAAGCGCTTTGTGTTCTAGCATACGAACTCTTTGCTTGGCCTACTTCTTGTTTGGTAGATGTTGAATCTTGTCTTAAAACCTCCTTGGCCAATTGCATGCGCTGCTTTTGATAATTGTAATTGTTCATGGAGGACTCGTAATCTTGACGTCCAATGGCGTCTTTCTCATACAAGATCCTATTTAGCTCGTAGACTCGTTTTGCTTCAATGAGACTATTTTCCACATCAGTGAATTGATTTAACTTGTTAATGGTATTTTGGCGCGCGGCATTTTGAGAAATCTGCATTTGAGTCAACAAATTGTACACAGACGTTTCTTGGTTGACTAGACTCAATTCCAAGTCGGTATTGGACAATCTCAAAATCGGTTCCCCCTTTTTCATCATTGCTCCATCTTCCACGAACTTCTCTTCCACTCTCCCTCCTTCCAAAGCATCCAAATAAATGGTCGTAATTGGCAATACGATACCATTTACAGGAATGTTTTCCTGAAATACATCTTTGGTTACGGTATTAATGGCAATACGTTCTTTCTGTACGTTTAATTTGGAACCTCCAGTGGTTTCTATCGTCACATATACTATGAGAGCCACTATTGCCATACTACCTATTAGCATTGCCATCTTTGATTTTGAAAATTTCTTTTTTTCAATTGGAACATCCATATTTATTCTTTTTAAGGTCGGTTTTTTTTAATTGCACATAACGTATAGTCAAGATTGTGCCAAATACTTAAACATCTAATTATGAATGATTTATATATTTTGTAAAAAGCAAAAGTGTTCGGTTTCGATACACTTTCTGTTCGAAAACGAACACTTTTCATTGCTCCCATCATTTCTTATTTCTAATTTTTATAAGCTGAATATAATGTTGTAATATTGTGGTATATGACATTAAAAGAAGCTTCAATATTAGTAATAGATGACGACTTGGATGTCTTGACTGCTTTGCGTTTACTACTAAAACCTCTGGTCAAGGAAGTTATCATAGAGAAAAATCCCAGCAACATCGGATCTCAAATCGATGGCAATCCATTTGACATCATTATTTTGGATATGAATTTCAATGGATTGGTCAATACAGGAAATGAAGGTATTTTTTGGCTCAACAAAATAAAAAAGCAAAAACCTGAAACTGCAGTTATTTTAATTACCGCCTATGCAGATATCGATTTGGCCATACGTGCTTTGAAGGAAGGGGCTTCAGATTTTTTGGTAAAACCCTGGAAAAACGAAAAAATCATAAATACCATAACTTCACTGCTGGAAAGCAAGAAGTCCAAAAACAAGGCAAATGCATTTCTACAATCCAACAGCAATCCCATTTTGGGAGAAAGCATTGTCATCAAGGACGTATTTCTAAAAATTAAAAAAGTAGCACCTACGGATGCCAACGTCTTGATTCTTGGAGAGAATGGTACTGGTAAGGATTTAATTGCTAAAGCCTTGCATGACAATTCGAACAGAAAAGACAAACCTTTTGTAAAAGTAGATGTCGGGGCCTTGACTGCCAACCTCTTCGAAAGTGAATTGTTCGGATACAAAAAAGGAGCTTTCACAGATGCCAAAGAGGATAGAAAAGGTCGTTTTGAATCTGCAAATGGAGGAACATTGTTTTTAGATGAAATAGGAAACATAGGTTTGGGCCAACAAGTGCGATTGCTTACGGTATTGCAAAACAGACTCGTCACCCCCTTGGGTTCCAATGAGTCCATTCCGATTGACATCCGATTGATTTGTGCAACGAACATAGATCCAAAAATACTGGCAGACGAATCCAAATTCAGAAAGGATCTCATTTATAGAATAAATACCTTGGACATAATCGTTCCTCCCCTTAGAGACAGAGGTACCGACATCACATTGCTATCCAAGCACTTTATAAACATATATGCTGACAAGTACAACAAAAGCCCTTTCTCTTTGGAACCTGGCTTTATCAGCAAGTTGAAAAAACACGATTTCCCAGGAAATGTCAGAGAGCTTCAATATGTCTTGGAACGTGCAGTGATCATGACGGATGGAAATGTATTGAAAGAAGAAGATTTGGTTTTTTCTTCCATAGAAAGATCTAACAAAACGCAAACTGCAAGAAACATGAACTTGGACGACATTGAAAAGAATGCCATTCTTACCGTATTGGAAAAGAACAAAGGCAATGTTTCCAAATCTGCCAAGGAACTTGGTATCACAAGAGCTGCATTGTATAGAAGACTGGACAAATATGAACTATAGAGGTTATATTCTTAGGCTTTCCATGAGGATACTATTGCTGGTATTCCTATTATTTGCTTTGGCCTATTTCATATATCTTAAAAATGCCTCCATAATAGCATTGACATGCTGTATACTAATATACTTTGGCTACACTACACATAATTTCATCAAACGTCGTTTTGTCATTATGGATGATTTTTTCGAAGCCGTCAAATACCGTGATTTTTCAAGATGGTTTCCAGAAGACCGAGGCCCCAAAGACGTTAGGTTTCTTTACAAGGGGTTTAACGAAATAAACCGTACCATTAAAGAAATAAACTCTCAAAACGAGGCTCAATACGTCTATTTGCAAAAGATATTGGAAATGGTGGACATAGGGATCATCGCATACAATTTGGAAACCGGGGATGTCCTGTGGTCCAACGACTCCTTTAGGGAAACGCTGGACATGCCCTCCTTTAAAAACATTCGTTTTGTCGAAAGTAGGAAACCGGACTTGTTTGACTCCATTTTTGAAACCTATCACAAGGAACCAAATTCCATTTCCATAGCCCTACAAAATGAAAAAATAAAAATATTGATTTCCGATACCATCTTCCAAGTAAAAGAAGACGCCTTTAAGTTGATCGTTATTCAGAACATAGACGACACACTGAACAAGAATGAATCTGAAGCATGGAAAAAGCTATTGAGTGTGATGACCCATGAAATCATGAATTCCATTGCGCCAATCTCCTCTTTGGCCGATACGCTTCAAACACATTTGCAATTGGCTTTGGACGAGCCCGAGGAAAACAAATTGGAATTGGAGGACTTGAATGCTGGAATAAAAACCATTAAAAACAGAAGCGAAGGTTTACTCAAGTTTGCCAAGACGTATCGTAGTTTAAATAAAATAACGCATTTAAACCTTGAAAAAAAGAAGATTTCCGAGCTTTTCGATACCATCAAATTATTGATGCAACCCTCGTTGGACATCAAGAACATTGCCATCGATTTCAAATTGACAACTCCCAAGTTGGAATTGGACATGGATAGCCATCTCATAGAACAAGTCTTGATAAACATCATTCTCAATGCAGTAGATGCCTGCAAGGCAAAAGAAAAACCTCAAATAAGAGTTATAGCAGAGCAAACACCAAATAGGAATACCATCATCAAAATTTACGACAATGGTTCTGGAATACCACAAGACATCATGGAAAGCATCTTCATTCCCTTTTTCACAAGCAAAGCAACTGGAAGTGGTATCGGGTTAAGTCTTTGTAAACAAATCATGTTGCTTCACAAAGGCAAAATACTTGTGAATAGCAAGGAAGGAGAAGGCACGGTGATTAGCTTGGTCTTTTGAGTCCTTTTAAAAACAAACAACCCTTGCCAATCAAAGCAAGGGTATAATACCAATTCTAGTTTGAAATTACTGGAATTGGTCTAACAACTAAAGAACAAACCTGGCACAACCAAGTAAGTATCCTTTTCCTTTTTTGTTAAAAAGAGGTAGATCCACCGTTGAGTTGGTATACATAGTTAAATGTAAAGTATTTGCTTTCATTGACAAGGGCATCCGGGTTGGCTGGCGCATCTTTATAATAACTCAAGATTTCCATCTTGGCATATCTTCCATTCCTTGTTTTAAATACCAATATTTTTCCAGGTGTTGGACTTATCAAGTGAGTAGGAGGACCAGCATAGGTATACCATCCATTACCACTACCGGAAGGGATTGCTGTTCCTGCAGCCGAATCTTGAACAAATAAAGAGACATCCACGTTGGTTATGGCATCCAATGTCCCATTTGCCACATAGGCAGCCGCATCACCTGTTCTGGTTGGTTCATCTGTTGTCCCCAAGGAGATGCCCCCATTTACTATTATGGACGTCCCCCTAAATGCTATGTCCCAGTCCGTTTCACTAGTAGTCGTCTGCCCAGTGGAGAAATCGAACTTGGTAAAATCCCCTGATACTGGCTGCCCTTGCCCACCTTCCTGAGGTGCATGTAAATTGGAAACCATATCCGTTTCCACATGTTCTAGCGGCTCTGGCCCAGTGTCATCATCATTGTTGCAAGATGTAAAGCCTATAAAAAGAGCTATTAATGTCAATGTTTGAATGGTTTTGATTGTTTTCATCGTGTGATTTGTTAAGTATTAAAATTTTATGTTGAGTTTTCCGTAAATGATGCGTCCTGAAATATTGCTTATGTTCTGAGTGTCCGTGAAATTGAATGCATTGTCCAATCCAAATCCTATCTGGTAGTTTTCATACAATGTCTTGTTAATTGCCAAATCTACAATGGCATAGCCATCGACAAAATTATCATAGGCATCCAAATAATTGTTCCCATTGCTGTCTGACAACCCATATCTACTACGATAGGTTGCCCTAATGTTGGTATCCAAGTTCCATTTGGAAACATTGTAAAACACTTTCAAGTTTCCCATGTGTCGAGAACGATTGTAGAGTCCGAAATAATCTTTTTTTCCTAGTTGGAAAGATGGTGAACTAGGACTTTCCCTTGCATAGACCTCTCCATTTTCGAAAGCTTTTTCAGCTTCCTTGTCCTTTGTAAACAAAAGTTGATACCCTCCAGATATCTTTAGCTGATGCGTTGGTTTCCATATGGTATTGAACTCCAATCCCTGTGTATGTACCTCATTGACGTTATAATAGCTGAATACGTTTTGTCCATTGGTCTTGTTGGCAATGACTCGAGTGTCTATCAAATCATTGATATTGTTTTTAAAGACATTTAAATCGAACTTGAGCTTGGTAGTCAATTCCCAATTGATTCCTAGATTGATGCTCACTGAGTTTTCTGGCTTCAACTTCTCTTCAAACGCTTCGATGGGAACAACCATGTTGGCTATTTGGCCTTGAGATTGTAACAATGGGATTACCGAGGGAACAGCATTGTACCCCAAAATCATATACCCAACCGTTGCATTGGTGAAATCGAAATACAGTTGTCTGAAGTCTGGAGCTTTGAAACCATAGCCAACGGATCCTTTTACTGCCAATTTTTCATTGAACTCGTAACGTAGAGCCAATTTGGGACTCAACTGGGATTCGTACTGGTTGTGATCATCAAAACGAGCTCCCAAAATGATGTTTAACTTTTCTGTGGGGTTACCGTCATATTGAAGGAATACATACGGAGAATCGAACTTGGGTTTCGTTGTAAAACTAGTTCTATCCAAGGTTTCATGGTTATACCCTACTCCTCCAATGTAGCTGCTCTTTCCATTGGCTATGTATGATGCCCTGAATTCTGGGCGAATCAATAGTTGATTGTAAAAATTGTCACTGAATCGAGTTCCATCTTCATTGTTCAAAAACTCGTTTGCTTTGTATCTCGTGGCATAAAACTCGAAGTAGTTGCTCCATTTTTCATTGTATTTGTGGCTTGCCTTCAAATGTGTGTTCCACTCATCGACATTGCTTTCCCCTTCCAATGTTTCAGAAGCGACATAATCCTGATTCTGTACATAGTATTTTCCAGAGACATGGTATTTCGTATCATCGGAAAAAGCATAGGTTATCTTGGTGTTTACCGTATGACTATTAAAAGGGTCTACCGTGTTCAAGTTGTCGTTTTCATTTAAATCGTAACCTTCACTACTGTATCTATTGAAAAATGTGGAGATCCCCAATTTTTCTTTCTTATAGTTTAAGGAAGTGCTCAAATCGTTGGTATTGAACGTTCCCAGCCTATTGTTCATGGAGCCATTGAATCCGTTTTTGGGTGTTTCGGTGATTATGTTGATTACACCTCCTATGGCTTCACTTCCATATAAGCTTGACGAAGCTCCTTTTACCACTTCAATTTGTCTTATGTTGCCAACGGTTACACGATTTAAATCCAGAGTTCCTGCCGAACGCCCTACAAGTGGTACGCCATCCATGAGAATCAATGTGTATTGGGCATCTACGCCTTGCAACTGTATTCCTTCCCCTCCTCCAAAATCTGGAACGGTCACCAAACCAGTCTGCTCACTTAAAATGTCATTTAAACGCATTGAGTTGGATCTCTTTATGTCCTTTTTAGAGATGATTTGTGCAGGTAATGGCAAAGAAGACAATTGTCTAACCGACCTTGTTGCTGTTACCAATACTTCATCCAAATGTTCTAACCCTGTAGAATCATTTTCAATGACGCTGGCTTCTTGTGAAAAAGAAGCTACAATAAAAAAAAGTGAAAAATAAATCGTTAAATATTTTTTATTTAGAATCATTCTTAATTAAATTTGCCGCAAATATATATCTTATTTTTATTTAATCTAAATAAGAACAGATGGAATTTCAATTTTTTAACCATTAAAAAACAAACCCTTTAAGAATGAATAAATTAGCATTAATACTCACTTTGACTTTTACAATGACTATATCCGTAAAAGCACAAAGCAAGGAAAAACAAGATCAAAAGGCCATCAAGGAAATGTGTGGTTGCTTTGAGGTGACCTTCAATTTTGCCGAAACATTTCAGTATAGTCAAGATTCACTTTACAAACCATCAAAGACAAAAAGAGACAAAGGATTAGAGTGGGCACAACTCGTTGAGGACGATGAGAAGAAGATATCAATTCAACACCTATTGCAAGTAGGAAATCCGTCGAACCCACATATTGTGAAGCATTGGAGGCAAGACTGGTTGTACGAAAACACAGATTTCTACATGTATGATGGCAACAATGCATGGAACTACGAAAAAAAGGATCAATCGGAAGTCAAGGGGCAATGGACCCAAAAAGTATATCAAGTAGATGATAGTCCTCGTTATGAAGGTTCTGCAACCTGGGTTCATGTAGACGGGAAGAGTTACTGGGAAAACACCACCGATGCTCCATTGCCCAGACGTGAGTATACCAAAAGAAGCGATTACAACATCACGGTTAGAGGCAACAGACATGAAATTACCAAAGACGGCTGGGTACACGATCAAAACAATGACAAAGTCATTAGGGAAGAAGGAAAGGATGATGTTCTCTTGGCCAAGGAAAAAGGATACAACACCTATGTGAAAGTTGATGACAGCAAATGTAAAGCAGCAGCAGATTGGTGGGTTAAACATCAAGAAAAATGGAGTTTGGTCCGCAAAAAATGGAATACCATATATTCAAAAAATAAAAACTTGACATTGGAAACCAAAGTAGACAACAAAGCATTGTACAAACATTTGTTTGCTGATGAAATCACCAAAGACGATGAAATTGCAGAGGTCATTGAATCATTCGTTAAAAAATAAGACAATGCACATTACAAAACTATCATTTGGTCTATTGTTTCTTTTTGTAACCACAATGACAACTGCACAAAATGGAAATGTCTTTTTGGACAAAGCCTATTGGAAAAGCAACCCTACCATAACCGACATCGAACAAAAGATGTCTCAAGGCAATGACATCTCAGAATTGAATCCTTTTGCCTTTGATGCAGTCTCTTTGGCCTTGATTGAAAAAGTGGACAATGCAACCATAAAGTATCTTTTGACCAAAAAGGGAAACAATGTCAACAAACTGACTCATGATGGAAGGACTTACATTTTCTGGGCCGCCTACAAGGGCAACTTGGAAATCATGAAGCATCTGGTGGACAATGGAGCCAAAACGGACATAATAGATGACCACGGCTATTCTCTCATGAATTTTGCAGCAATTACAGGGCAATTAAATACCGACTTATATGATTTTTGCATTGCCAATGGTGCGAACCTTGTAAAAGAAACCAATCATGATGGTGCCAATGCACTATTATTGGCTGCTCCATTTTATAAGGATCTCAAATTGATCGATTATTTCGTATCCAAAGGCATAACCATAGACAGTGTTGATGACAATGGAAATGGTCTGTTCAATTATGCAACGAAAAATGGAAACATAGACTTATTGAAAGCTCTAGTCTCCAAAGGGGTTCCTTTCGATGTTCGGACTAACGATGCTTCCAATGCCATGATCTTTGCCAGTCAAGGTACTCGCAGACATGTTAATACGTTGGAAGTCTTCAAATACTTGGAATCCTTGGGCATTAATCCAAATGTTACGACAACCAAAGGCGTAACTCCATTGCACGCCTTGGCCTACAAATCCAAAGATCTAACATTGTTTGATTATTTCATCTCCAAAGGAGTCAATGTAAACCAAGCAAACGAAGATGGCAACACTGCTTTTTCAAATGCAGCATATGCCAATGACTTGAGTGTTGTAAAACACTTGTTCAAACATGTAAAAGACATTGATGCAGCAAATAAAGAAGGGAAAACGGCATTGACGAATGCCATATATCGAAATACAGTCGATGTCGTTGACTTTCTTGTTGAAAATAATGCAAATGTCTCCATAAAAGACAAAGAAGGCAACACTCTTCTCTATTATGCATTGAAAGCGTTTAAAAGCAACGCTCCTGAAGATTTCAATAGGAAATTGGACATGCTTCTCAAAAATGGCTTGGATTCGAAAACAACTCAAGCCAAAGGCAACACCTTGTTTCACTTGGCATTGGACAACGACAGCTTGGATCTTTTGAAACGTGTATATGATTTGGGAGGAGACGTCAATACAAAAAACAATGACGGGATTTCTCCTTTGCACAAAGCTGCGATGAAAGCAAAAGACGAATCCATTTTGAAGTATTTAATTAGCATTGGGGCAAACAAGGCAATGAAAACAGATTTTGAGGAATCTGCATATGACTTGGCGAAAGAGAATGAACTTTTGAAAGAATACAACATCAATATCGATTTTTTAAAATAGAACCATGAAAAGAATGCAAATCTTAAAAATACTACCACTCCTAATACTGGCTCTTGTGATGTTCTCCAGCTTTAGAATCAAAGCATCTTCATATAAATGCATGATACAAATGACCAATTATGCAGGAGAAGGCGCCTACATAGCCGTTTCACTATTAAATCCCGAAGGTGACTATGAAAAAACCCTATATGTACAAGGTGACGACGACGAATGGTATTTTGACATTACGGAGTGGTGGAAATTTCAAGGAAAGAAACGAACAAACGTAGATGCCATAACTGGGGCGACTGTAAGTGGTGGAGAACGCACCATTAGCATTATCTCCATCGATGATGACAAAATAGACTCCGGTTATAGGATACGTTTTGAATCTGCAGTAGAAGACCAAGAATATTACAAGGATGATGTGGAATTCGAACTCACTTCCGATAATGTGAAAAGTAAAATCGAAGGCAAGGGCTTTATACGCTATGTCCGTATGATTCCTCAATAATCGTAACGACAATGACTGTTTCAATTTGGAGATATAGCCATTTGGTTTTGGCTATATCTTCCTTCACATTCATATTTCTAGCATCTGTCACTGGAATCATATTGGCCTACGAACCCATTGACAACCAATTGAAACCTTATGCTATGGAAGATGCAGAACTGGTCACATTGTCAAAGACCATATCTGTCCTTACTGCAAAATATGATGAAGTCATTTCCATAGAGATCGATTCCAACGACTTCGTATCTGCATCTGTTGTTTCCAAAGAAGGCAATAGCGAAACCTTCTACATAGACGCATCAACTGGTGAAAAGATAGGAGACATCATTGAGAAGGCCCCAATTTTCAAATTTGCCACGAATTTGCATAGGTCACTGTTCTTAAAGTCCACTGGTCGCTTCATCGTTGGATTGGTATCATTGTCATTGTTATTGATGGCTATCACCGGAATCATTCTAATAACGAAAAGGCAAGGTGGGATAAAACATTACTTCTCCAAAGTCGTAAAGGAGAACTTCGAACAATACCATCATGTCGTCATAGGCAGATATGCACTTGTACCAATCGTGATAATTACCATATCGGGCATCTACTTGTCCATGGAAAAGTTTTCAATGCTGCCAGATGACAAAATATCTCATGCCATTGGAAACGATGGGCTTTCCAAAACTCCCCAAATTGCCATTTCTGACTTTCCAGTTTTCAAAGACATCAAATTGAAAGACGTAAAGCGGATTGAATTTCCTTTCTCCGAAGATGTGGAGGATTATTTCTTGATTGCACTTTTGAATCGGGAATTGTTGATAAACCAATACACGGGACAAATCGTTAGCGAACAAAAAGAATCCACTACATCCCTACTTTCACGTTGGAGTTTGACATTGCATACAGGTGAAGGCAGCATTCCATGGGCTTTGGTTTTGATGATTTCTTGTTGTTCCATCCTATTCTTCATCTATTCGGGGTTTGCAATGACTCTAAGACGGAGAAAGAAAAGCCCATTGCCAAATAATGAATATAGCAAAGATGAAGCCAAATACATTGTTCTAGTCGGTTCAGAGACAGGTAGTACGCTCACTTTTGCTTCAGCTTTCTACAATGCACTCATAAATGGCGGCAATGCAGCATTCATCTCGGAGTTGAATGCATATTCTTCCTATCGCAAAGCAAAGCACTTAATCATTTTTACTGCAACCTATGGTCAAGGTGAACCTCCAACCAATGCCATGGACTTTGAAAAACTCATGCACTCCACCCCACAAAAAAATGAGCTCAATTATTCCGTAGTCGGCTTTGGTTCCTTGATGTATCCAGAATTTTGCAAATACGCAATAATGGTAGATGAAATGTTCCAACTGCATCCCAAGTTCAAACTTGATACCGCCTTGTACAAAATAAACAATAGGTCGCACGAGGCTTTCAAGGATTGGCTAAAGCAGTGGAATGTTAGTGTAGGATTGCAACTTGACGTCCCTCTATTGACAGAGAGGAAATCAGCAAAAAAAGAATTGCCTTTCAAGGTAGTTGACAAGACAGTCTCAAATGTCGATGATTCTTTTTTAATACGATTGAAACCCAATAAGAAAACGAAGTTCACTTCTGGTGACTTGCTTTCCATCTATCCGGAAAACGATCCAGTGGAGCGTTTGTATTCTGTTGGAAAATTAGATGACGACATCATTTTGAGCATAAAAAAACACCATTTGGGAAAATGCTCCAATTACCTTGACAAGTTAAAAGAAAACGATATGATTTCTGCCAGCATAAGAAGAAACCGCGACTTTCATTTCCCAACCAATGCAAAAGAAGTCGTCATGATTGCCAATGGCACTGGCATAGCTCCTTTTTTAGGAATGATAAACAACAATGAAAAACAGATAAAGACACATTTGTTTTGGGGTGGACGCACACAAGAGTCATTTGGCATATATTCTAAAATAATAGACGAAGCCTTTACCAATAAGACCTTGTCCAGCATTCACATCGCCTATTCCCGAGAACAAGAACAAAAAGCCTATGTTCAAGATTTGTTACTAGAGCAGACATCCTTCATTTGTGATTTATTGCAAGACGGAGGTACGATAATGATTTGTGGATCCGTTGCCATGCAAAGCAACCTATTGGATTATTTAGGAAAAATGACCGCTTCCAAACTAAATCTACCCCTAAGTGAGTTTGAAAAAAGGGAGCAAATTAAGATGGATTGCTATTAAGAACGAGAAACAAAGGAAAGTCTACAACTTCAATGTACAAGGGATTTTTATGATGGCCATGACTCCTGACTGGTCTAATTCATTTTTTAAATCAAACACAAAGTCCTCTTTAAAAAGAGTCTTCAACCTCTCATAGGTTGTCTTCAAACCTGTTCCTGCATCTAGTAGATCGTTGAAATCAGATTGTAATGGGGCTCCATTGTTTTTTACCATTATGCACAAGCGATCAAACTCCTTGAATATGGACAATTCGATTTCTAATTCCGTCTTGTCATACGAATACCCATGCTTTACGGCATTTTCTATCATTGGTTGAATGATCATGCTGGGAATGAGGCAATCCTCCAATCCGTCTTCAATATTTTTTTGAACTCTTAAGTGATCCGAGAAACGAACAGAAACTATATCCACATATTTCTCCAAAAGTTCCAATTCTTTACTAAGCGGAATCATATTTTTATCGTTGTTTGCTATGAGTTCTCTAAATAAATCTCCAAAGTCTGCTATTAGATTTTGGGATTTTTCAGTATCGATCTCCATCATGGACGAAATGCTATTCAAGGTATTGAACATGAAATGTGGATGCAATTGGGAACGCAGCATATTTAATTTCGTAGTAGCCAATTGCATTTGCAATTGGGATTTTTGCAACTCTATGTTCTTTACCTTTTTAATGTAATAGTAAATGGTTATGATTCCAATCATGGAAGCATAGGTTAGAAAATTCAAATGCACTACGGCCATGAAGTGATCCAGAGACAAGTTTCTGACCAATCTTTCCCAAGGATAGTTTTCAATTATAACCGAAGCCAATCCAGATATGAAAAATATAAAGTAGCCAATGAGAAAGGAAAAGAACAGGTGTACCACAATTATCTTTTTCCACCCTAAGTCCCTATCAAACATCTTCTGCGTCAAGTAACTTATCATTATCATGAAACTTATTACAGTAACCCAATCCAAAAGAATGTTATAAGTCAACAAATCACTCCAACTCATGGATTGGTAGCTTGGATAAGAATCGCTTATTAGTTTCCAATACACCTTTCTAGCCACACTTATGATTACGGCCAAGGTGTAAAACAAGATCAAATAGCCCAAGAGGCTGACATCTATTATTTTCTTTAACTTCACTACGCCCCTATTGTTTTTAAAAATTCCCTTTTATATCCATTGCTTACCCTAAACAATCTTCCATCTTTCATTTTCACATCTATTTCTCCGTAGTCCGAATGTATCAGCTTGTCAATGAACCCCAAGTGGATCACCGTGGATCGGTGAATGCGACTAAATGCAGAGTCATCCATATCTGCCAAGATGCTGGTCAATGATATTCTTTGCACGTATTTCTTGTCTACAGTGTGAATGTCTATGTAGCTCCCCGAAGCCAAAATGTACTTTATTGTACTTGTTTCCAAAAAGGAGACCTCCTTGCCTGTCTTTACCGTCAACTTGCTTTTGAAGTATGTCGACTTTTCATCGACATTGCTCTCATTCATATGATGCAGCAACTTCTGCAGTTTATCATCAAAATCGCGAGTATTGTCCTTCTTAACATGCGCCGCCACCCTATCCACGCAAGAATTGAATCTTTCTTTCTTGAAAGGTTTCAACAAATAATCGAAAGCCAAGAAATCGAATGCCTTCACTGCATAATGATCATATGCTGTTACGAATACTACTACAGGTCGTTTCGTTTCTATGGCATTCAACACGTCAAAACCGTTCATGTCCTTCATTTGTATGTCCAAAAAAATCAAGTCTGGTTCTTTGTCTACGATCATCTCTATGGCCATTTTGCCTGTCCTTGCCTCCCCTAGACATTTCAATTCTGGCTTTTGACCAATCAAATTGAATATTCGCTGTCTAGCCAAGGGCTCATCATCTATTATCAAGCAACTTATCTTCATACATTTCAATACTATTTTTTAAAATTACTAAAATCTAAGTTAATCTAAAGTAGTTAGAGATGCTCATTAAACCTCTATTAAATCCCTTTAAAACAAAATAACAGTCATTCACGAACAGAACTCCAAGCTTCAAAACATTTATGGATTTCTCGCATTGTTTTGAGGCTAACTTTGTTAAAAAACATAGAACGATGAAAAAACTACTACTCTTTAAAATCATGGCCTTAGGATTGTTGTCCATTTCCCATTCCCAATCATTTGAAGCTACTTCCATCTCAGGAGTCACCAATACTCCTTCTGGTTCCAGAAGTGCCAATTTCATAGATGTGAACAGTGATGGATGGGATGACATTTTCTTTTCCAATGGGCCTTCAGGCGGTCAGAACAACATGCTATACATCAACAACATGGATGGGACCTTTACCACCGTTGCCAATGATGACATAGTAATGGATTCCAGTAGCTCTGACGGTACGAGCTTTGCCGATGTCGACAACGATGGCGATCTGGATGCCTTTGTCGTTACTTGGGCATCTGGAGCAAATGGCAAGAATTATTTCTATAGGAACAATGGAGATGGTTCATTCAACTATGAACCAGACATTGCAATGGGAAGCGTTCAAACGTTTTCAGAGATGGCTACTTGGGTTGATGTAAACAATGATCAATTTTTGGACTTGTACTTCACCAATAGCACTGGCTCTTTAAAAAATCTATATTATGAAAATCAAGGAGATGGTACATTTTCCCCAATTACGAATCTATCCATTACCAGTGAATTCCTAAGAACCAGATCAGTGGACTGGGTGGATTATGACAATGATGGAGATAGCGACTTGTTCTTGACCAATGAAAACAATTCCAAAAACTCGTTGTTTAGAAATGATGGCCCAAACAATTTCACCAAAATCACGAATCTTTCCATTGTACAAGACTTCAAGACATCGGCTGGGAGTTCTTGGGGAGATGTAGACAATGATGGTGATTATGATTTGTTCGTTGCAAACTGGAACAACCAAAACAATCAATTGTTCATAAATGACAATGGTACATTCATTGAACAAACTACATCTGTCATTGCTTCGGGAGGTGGCCATTCCTTTGGGTCTTCCTTTGCCGACTTTGACAATGATGGTGATTTGGACTTGTTTGTCTGCAATGCCTTTCTTACTAGTCAGAACAATAATTTCGTATATGTAAATGACGGTTCAGGCAATTTCACACAAGACACCACAAGCACTCTGGCGATGCAAACGGGTTGGACTTTTGGATGTGCCTTTGGTGATTATGACAATGATGGTTGGTTAGATCTCATTTTGGCAAACACATTGAATGAAAACCAAGCAAATTCATTGTTTCACAATACAGGAACGGGTAACAACTGGGTGAAATTCAATTGCATTGGTACAAACTCCAACACTTCTGCCGTTGGAACCAAAGTAAGAATAAGAGCCAATGTAAATGGAAATGATGTCTGGCAAACTCGTAAAATAGCGGCTTCATCTGGCTACAATAGCCAGAACAGCTACACAGTCCATTTTGGACTTGGCAATGCCACCACCATAGACGAACTGAAGATAACTTGGCCCATAGGAACGACAGAAACCTTTACCAACATAACCATCAATGAGTTACACACCATTACTGAGGGCATTGGGCTTGATATTTCCGAATTCAATGTGAATACGAACTTGAGGTTATTTCCCAATCCAGTGAAAGGCATAGTCTTCCTTGGCAATTCAAACGCTTCCATCAACTATGAAAACTTGACATTGAACATACTTGACATCTACGGTAGGGAAATCATAAGGTTTTCAGATTTGAACCTGAATTCTGGAGAACGCTTAAATTTCGACTTCTCAAAGTTGGCAACAGGGACATATCTCTATACCATAAATACCATCAAAGGAAAATTGATATCATCCGGAAAGTTGTCAATAGCAAACTAACTTGGCAAAGTTAAATGAAATAAAAAAGCCATCTCATTTGAGATGGCTTCTTCTATTTTAGTTATTTGCGCCTTCGGGCAATTGCTGTGTAAATACGTAAGTCGATGTTGGTGGACCTCCAAAAACCGAATTGGAAGGGTTGTTAAAAATGCTGCTTCTTATGTAAAGAACATCACTTTCTGCTCCCGAATAGATGGTTACACCATCCATGTTAATGTCGGTTCCATTGTATCCTGCAGACGGATAACTTGCTACAGGTGGGCCTCCAAATACAGAGTTGTTTGGATCGTTGAAAACTTGGCTTCTTATCGATGGTACGTCGGATAAGGCTCCAGAATAATTTAAACGACCGTCTCCGTTCGAATCTCCTGCCCACATTCCTACTTTTCCACTAAAGACTCCAAATGTGGTCTGGGCATCTGTCCCAAATGTAATCTGATTGCTTGCATCTGTAAAATCTATCGTGTTGGCCACACTGGACAATGCTATCGCATTTGTCGTCATTACCCCCAAGTGATTGTAATGTTTTACAACCATATGATAATTGCCAGCTGCTTGGTTGAAACTCAAAGGTGAAACCCCATCCTTGGAAACGATGTCTCCATCACGCTGCAACAAGGCACTTTGTCCTTCTACTACCACGGTATTGTCCGTCGTACTTCTCAATTCCACAGATACCCAATCCACAATCGCGTCTGCACCAGTAGTGTTGAATACAGAGGCATTGCATGTCGCTGGGTAGGATGCATAAGGACTTGTAGTTGGTATTAGACCAGCTACCCTCAAATCATCTCTCATCAAAGTTTCTTCACCTGCATTGGGATCTATTGAAGACCCTTGCAGATATACTTTCAAACTAGCTCTCAATGCCGACATGGTAGAATTGAAATAATTCCAATAGCTATCGCCAAATTCATTGGCTGAAGCACAACCAGCTGCAACATCCCAATTTATCGACCAAGTCATCACTCCTCTTAAATCTGGATGACTTCCTCCTTGAAGACTATAGTTCCTTCCTGCAAAGTCTGTTCCAAACCTCAAGTAATCCAATGCTTTGATGGATTCCGATGGCTGTATGTATCCTCCTGCTGGTGCAGCTGCTGGACAAGAAGGGATACCCACCATTATTTTTGAAGCTGGCAAACCTGGAAAGTTGAAACCTGTCGCTGAAACATCGAAACCAGTGATCAACATATCCGTCATGGATGTCAGGAAATCTGGAGTAGCCTGTGAATAAGCAGTTCCATCCAAGGCATTTATCGATCCTGTATTGTACAACTGTACCATTACAAGGTCCAATTCATCCCTCAAATTGTGAAGTACTGGCAAAAATGCTCCTGCAATCCCGCTATATGTCGAATAACCAACTTGAACGTAAAACGTCTCAGGTGCACATGTCATTATGAAATTGCTTCCGTAATGCTGTTTCAATTCCTTGAAGGCGTCCACTACGTTTTTCAATTTTGGATAAGGGCTTAGTGCCGAATAGGAAAAATCTGTTAATGCTCCTGCTCCAAAGTTCATTGACCCGCCTTCAAAATCCAAATCGATACCATCGAACTTGTATTCATCGATGATGTCCTTGAGGCCTTGGACGAATTCATCCTTCTCTGCAATCGTGCTCAGTCCTACATGTCCATTTTGTCCTCCAATGGATGCTATTACCGGAATGCCTTGACTTCTCAATACGTTTATGTCGTCTTTCAACAACTGACTATCGAATACTCCATTGGTCAAATACCTGTTGGAGTTTATGGTTAGTTGGGGCGAATACCCGTTTTGTCCTACGGTTTCTATGAAAGAATACATTACGACATTGTACTTCGTGTCTTGCATTTCATTGAAATACAAGAACGGTGCACTGGCATTTTCCCAAGAATGGGCATACCCCAAAACAATGTTTCCACTTGGCAAAGGAGTAAACTCCGAGTCGATGACATTCAATGTTTCATTTAGCGTAGAAGTCTCATTTTCATTGTCGACAGCTGTAATTGTCATCGGATAGGCCTGGTAGTTGGAAGGAGTGAAATCATGGGTATAGGTATTGTTCGCTCCGGCCATCATGTTCGTTGTCACCCCGTTTATGGTTATTGTAACCGAAGCCACCGAACCATCAGAATCCGTAACAGTTACCTGTATTGGAATATTTTGAAATCCTCCGTTTTGATTTATCGTCGTGTTTGTAGGTGCATTCAAAGCTATTGATGGTGCTATGTTAGGACAATTGGCTCCGGAACACACCAAATCAAAGTCAAATGTTGCAGAAACGCTAGTTCCATTTGAATCTTCGGCTGTTACCGTAAATGTGTGGTTAATTCCAAAGTCGGAATTTATTGGTGTCCAAGTACCAGTATAGATATCGTTTGCATTGCTGTTTGCCATCGTGCTTCCACTCACATCGAATACAACTGAACTGATCGTTGTTGCTCCATCATCAAAGGTCAATCCAACCAAAGCTTCTAAATTGACCGTCCCCCCTGGGGCTATGGTAACCGTGGATTGATTTGGTTGATTTATGGTGATCTCTGGTGATATGGGCTGTGAATTGAAATTATATTCCGTCGCAACCGTTGGCACAGGAATGTTTCCGATGTCCGTTGGCAAATACGTCACGCCATTGTTTTCGTAATCATTCAACTTCAACGATTGGATCGTGGCATATCCATTCACCTGCGTCTCTTCAAAGAAATACTCACCTTGAGCATTTGTCGTAGCCGTCAATGACACATATGGGTGAGACGAATCCGTCCATGGCAATATCAAAGTCACCAAGGCGCCATCCACTGGCGTACTACCGTTTTTAACGGTACCATATATCAATCCCAAATTTTGAGCAAAATTATGCACCTTGTCCTCATTCAATGAATTGTCTTGTACATTGCTTGGAAGAAAATCAATGTTGTTAAAGGAAGGTGTCACCGTATAATCGTATCCTGCAACGATGTTTGCTATCGAATACTCTCCTGAAGCATTGGAAATGCCCGTATGGTTCTGGCCATTTCCTGACACGGTAACAGTAGCTCCTTGAATAGGATTGGCGCCTTCGACGATGTTACCACTGATTGTATGGGTATTTCTTGTTGCCAGCAATTCTTGATTGGTTTGATTGGTCGTTAAACCAGCATATGTCAGCGTCGTAAATGAATAGAAGTCCTTTTCGGCCATAACTGTATAGTCATTTCCATCTATAACCGAACCAAAGGTATAGTTACCATCTGCAGAAGTCACCCTATCCATTTCTTGACCCGTTGTCGTATCTTTCAAAACAACATCTACGTCCGTTAACAGCACATTGTTTTCCGTTACAGATCCCATTATTGAAACCAATTGATCTGACCCTGTTACATTCACCGTTTTATCTGAATTGAATTCTAGAGCTGCATAGGTTATGCTACTTGGTAGAAAGGCATAATTGGTTAATGCATAGGTAACGTTGTAAGGTACATTTCCTGCCTTGTTGGTAAAAATGACTTGTCCAGCTGCATTTGAATTCAATGTCTCCAGTACCGTATTGTTTTCATCTTTCAATTCCACAACTACGAATTCCAATGGATTGTTGGATGAATCTTTAAAGTTCATCGTTAGGTCATACTCTGCAAATTGCAAAGAATTATCTATCGTTTTTAGTAAACTATTGCTTGAATTGTTTCTTGCATCTTGTGACAATTCCCAAATCATCACGCCTCCCAAATTCTTTGAAAGAGCATATTTAACCTTTAAATCCACGGACTCATTGTCATCGTAAGATATGAATTTGTTTGTTGTCGCATTGTAAAGGTAAGGGACCTTAGCCGTGTCATCCCAATATCTAGCCCAACCATTGGAAGCGGCAGATGCCGATACTTGTAGTGGATTGGTTGGATCCAAGTAAAAATGCGTATTGGTTCCCACCCCTTGAAAGAGGTCGCAAAACTCTATAGAGCCAGAATTTTCACAATTTACCCCATCCCAAGTTCCCAGTGGAGGTTGTGGATTCGTACAAGCTCCATTGTTTGTCCTTGGAGCAGACTCGTAAAGCCCAGGCAATCCTGAGACAGTGCCAGTGTTGGCTACCCCTTCGAATAACTTTCCATAGAAAGGTATTCCCATTACCAATTTATCTGTCGGGACTTGCAATCCATTCAAATACAATCCTACCAAACCGTCCATTACTTGATTTGGGTTGCCTGCTCCCCTATTCAAAGGATCTTCTGGGTGATCCCCTCCATATAGAGGTGCGTTGTAGCATGTCTTGTCAAACCAGTTTCCGCCGAAGTCGTATCCAAAAAAAGTAACGAAATCACAATAGTCGAAAACATTTTCGGTAACACCGTGCATAGATTCCGTTCCGGGCCCTACGTGTGTTTGCAACAAGTTGCCGACGTTATTCCCTGCTGCCATGGATATTATCTTGTCCTGCATGCCGTTTGCATCGAAAACCGATCTCATTTCCTTCAACAAAAGAACCAAGTTGGTATGGTCATCTGGATAATGAGGTTGTGCTGGTATCAACACACCTCCAATGGATTCCGTGCCATCTATTCCTCCTTCCACTGGAAATTCCCAATCCAAATCAAAACCATCGATCCATGGGTAATCCGTCATGAATTGAACCATACTTTGAGCCAAGGTAGTTCTTGCATTGGAAGATTTTGCTATGTCAGGAAAAGCTTGTGACCTCGTCCAGCCTCCCAAGGATATGACCACCTTCAAATGCGGGTAGTTTTGTTTCAACAGCTTCAAGTCTCCAATGTTTCCCTTTACAGGAGCATCGAATGCGTGCATTCCACTTTCGTTATGCTGAAAATCTGCATGGTCATCCAGCGTCTCAATGTATGCCGTATCTGTTGCTGCGTCGTATTTCGTGTCGAAAAAGGCATACAACAAGTGTGTCAGCTTATCTGCTTCGATGTCTAGAACATTGTAATCCCTGGCATATATGGCCCACTGGGCATAATAGCCTATCACCTTTTTGTCATGCTGTGGTGATGTTTGCGCATTAGTTGTTTGCAATAGGGAAATTAAGGTTAAAAAACCATAAAGTAGGAGTCTTTTCATTATTTGAGATTTTTGATGAGGTTTGGATTTTTTTATTCACATAATATTAAGTCAATTGCCATGTTTATTTAAAAAAAATATATGATTAACGCTATTTAATCGACAGACAACTTAATTTTAAGTACAATTTACTTTTAAAACAAAAACTGAAAGGAATGTTTTTCATTTACTTCTTTTGATAATAAGCAACTTGGATTTTTCATTGGGAAATACATTAAAGGGGTTAAAGGGCACACTATTTTTACATCAACAATTTAACTTGTTTCATTTTACAATAATAATCATCTTTTTAGTTTAACAAAAATTTTTCATAGAAACCTGATGTAAAACACTTTACAAGTCTTTCTTCTTTGAAATGAAATATCCGCGTAAACATTGATGTTGTAAGTAAAATACTCTTGTTTTAACATTCAAAAAAAAATAATTGACAATCTCAATCCAATTGGGTTTTGTTCTGTCTTAAGTGTATGTAAAAGCAAAAACCACCCTAAAAGCAGGATGGTTTTATTCTATATTGCTTGATGATTTCATCAAAAAAAATCAAACAATGGATTTCTTGTTTTGCCACATCAGTTGAACAAATACAGGCTTCTTTCTTGAGAATCCGGAGTCCCTATGATATTGTTTACATAATCCGCCTTTGGCTTCAGACTTCCTTTTTTCACATAACCTTCAGCATAAGGCATACAAGCTCCCCAAGAAGCCGATGTCTTGCAATTTGATAGATCGGTGATCTTGACGATTGTATGCATTCCTACGGTTATCACAGCATGCTTATAACTCTTGGCTTCTTCCAAAGAAGCAACTATGTTGTCCTTATTGATCTTTATGGTTTTCTTTGCATTGTCCTTTGCAATGGTTTTAAAATTCTCTATGGGATTAGGACTTGTATCTTTTTCCAGAACGCTAATGTCTTTGAGAAAGCCTATTGTATTTCCAGCATCATTGTTCTTAATTTCTTTTACCTTGTCAATCTCTTTCTCTTTAACTTGTTTTATCTCTTCAATTTGTTCAACTTCTTTAACTTCTTCTTTCTTTTTGGACTCATTGTTACAACTTAACAAAATACAGAAAAGCATGAGCATTGGGATTTTATTCATCATATTCATTAAAAATTATTTGCATTTATATGTTCGATAGACATCTACTTCTACCAAAGCGCCCAAAAGTACTTCTTTTTTTACTCAAACCTTAACAAACACCTTCTTTTTAAAAAGTAAGAAGCCTAAGCCTTAATACAGCGTTACCACAGTCGATACATACAACAATGATGATAATTTGTCTGGTATGAAGTGATGCTCAAAAATCAACTTGTACAAGTACACTCTAAATTTTAATGAACATAAAGCCTTGAGAAGACAACTCAACAAGGAAAATACCTGTTAATGTATACCTATAACCTCTAAAGTTTAAAGTAACATCTAAATATTGATAATAGAGTTCTACAGCCTTTGTCTTAAATTTTGTAGTGTAATTCTTTTGCGTTTTCACATAATTCAAAGTTAAATTGCATAGCTCATTATCTCTTAACTTTGTGTCGAATCCAATGTAGCAATTCCAATATGATAACATACTCTAACCAGATAAACGTTTTTTCTAAATTCAGTTTACTGTTCATTTAAAAATTCGTTCAAATTAAACATCAACAATTCATCTCATCAAGTGCATAAAATTTAAATCTTGCATATCTTTGCTTCCTATTTAATTATGGATTGGCTCCCTACAATTACATCCATTTGAAAAAAAGATGATTTTTAAATGACGACTATTTTAAATCCAGAAGACAAGTCCCAAACGACAATGAATTCAAATAAGCAACAAAAGAACTTTTTGCTTTTAAAAAAGGATTACGGAATCTACTATGGACGCTTGTTCGACAATTCGGAGCATAAACACTACGCCATACAAATAAGCGTCTCAACCAAAAATTTGAAAATCCATTTCCACAAACAACAAAAAACAAGCAATGGGTTCATAATAAAAAGCAACGTACCTCATTATTTGAGTAGTGATGACAAGCAATTATTGATATTGATAAACCCCATATCCTCGATTGGACATTATTTGACGTCTTCCATAAAAAAAGACATTGAAGACAATCATTTCATACTAACCGACATAAAAAAGATCATACTACAATTCATAGAAAAAGAGAGCAAGTCTTTCTTGACAAATGAATTGGAGTCGTATTTCAGTAGATGCAAATGCACCTGTGAAGACAACATTCACATTAAGGACGAACGCATTCATAAAGTCCTGAAATTCATGAATGACAACTCTCATAGAGTTATACCTGCCAGTGAAATGGCAAACTATTGTTCCCTATCCACCAGTCGGTTTTTACACCTTTTCAATGAAAATATGAATTTCTCATTTAGAAGAGCCCAAATATGGAATAAAGTAAAAAGTTCCCTTCACAAGTTAGAAGACCAAAACATCTGTGATACAGCAATTGATTCTGGTTTTGTGGACAACGCCCATTTTAGCAAATCTTTCAAAGAGTGTTTTGGTTATTCGCCAAGTTTCTTCCTTAGATTGATCAAAGAAAGCTAAGTCACAAAAACATTCTCAACATCATTATTTTTATGTACCAACATATGGACTCACCTTGTTTATTGCATCTCCTCACACTTACTTTTCACATTAAACAAACTAGTTAAAATACTCAATATCTGACAGATAATTAATTAATGTAAATATAAAATAGTAGTACAGAGAAACTTCTTTTTTATGTAGCTACTTTATACAAGTGTATCTGACAAAACTGTTTTATCATTGCCGTGTTATTAATTAAGCATCTAAAAACTATAATACGACATGTCTAAAAAAGTAAAACTTCAAGATCTAATCTTCAACCTTGAAGAAACATTTTCCAAACCAGAAAAAGAGCAAGAAGAGCTGAAAACAAATTTAATTATTGAAAATTTCAGATATCATTATGAAAACAATGCGTTTTACAGAGCATCCTGTGAAAACAAAGGAATAAACATTGATAGTATCCAATCTTTCGATGACTTGATCAAGATTCCATTAATACCTGTAAAAAGATTTAAAGACGTGAATTCCCATGAGCTCTTGACCAAAGGATTGCATGAGATCGAATACGAAATGAGAAGCACTGGTACGAGTGGCATTCCTAGCGTAAGCAGAAGAGACTCCAAGACAGTGGACAATGCCATCCTATCGTTGTATGCAATGTATCGTGAATTCTTCAAACTTTCAACAGGAGCTTCCTTATACTTGATGCCATCTACGGAAGACATTCCAGAAATGGGGATGATAAAAGTATTAGGGATGATCTCGGGACTTACAGATGCTAGCTGGTACGCAGTAAAAGGAAAGTTGTTCAAAGCCCAAGAAGCTTTGGATACTTTGGGCAAATGGAAAAACAAACATACACGACACATTATCGGGCCTCCATTTCTAGTGTACAAGTTTATTAAATTTCTAAAAGAAAAAGACATAAGATTACAATTGGACAAAGGTTCCTACATAATAAACCTTGGTGGATGGAAACGATTTACGGGAGAACAAATTTCCAGAGAAGAATACAATGCGCTATGTGAAGAATACTTCGGTATTCCAGCCAGTAACATTAGAGACACATACGGATTGGTAGAGTGCAACAGTTTGGCAGTAGAATGTAACCTGAATCAAAAGCACGTCTCTCCATGGGTGCATTATTCCGTAAGGGATTTGAACGACTTGTCCAAAGAAGTTGCTCTAGGAGAAAGAGGCGTATTGGCCATCTTGGATCCTATTTCCATGTCCTATCCAACATTTGTATTGACAGAGGACTTGGTGTATTTAAACAAAGAATCCGAGTGTAGCTGTGGAAGGAATGGACAAGTAGTAAACTATATCTCCAGAGTTAGGGGAGCCGAAATAGGTTGCTGTGCAATAAACCTGGAAAAACAAATGGATACTGCTGAAGCCAACGAATCCTCAAAATCATGTGTAATATTATAATGTTTTAAAAATTATGTATAACGATCTAATCATAGAGAACTTTACAAACCCAAAAAACACAGGAACATTACAAGATTTCGATTTAATCGTCAACACTGGAAACCCCGTTTGCGACGATAGGCTTTCCATTTGGGTAAAAATCAAAGACGACACCATAGAAAGGACAAGCCAAAAAGCCTATGGTTGTGCAACGTCCTTGGCCACAGCAAGCATTTTTTCCGAATTCATAAAAGGACAAGATTTCGATTCTTTGGAAAAGACTAATCCCAATGCGTTAGCAAAGGAGTTGTTGGGAGAATTAGAACCAAGCCAAGCACATTGTTACGAGATCTTTGAGGAGTTGTTCGACAATCTGATGAAAAAAATATCTGACCATGTACTTTGATTATGCAGCAACAACACCGGTGCTATCAGAAATTAAAGAACAAGCCATAGAGTTATTGAATAAGTATGAGAATCCATCGAGTGTACATTTGAAATCCAAAGGAGTAAAGAGTGAGATTGAACTTACTAGGGAAAAGGTGGCCAAGTTACTAAACACCAACCCCAAGCATATCTTCTTTACTTCTGGAGCAACAGAATCAAACAATACCGTGATTAAAGGGTTTTATTATAAGAACAAAGAGGTGAAACATCATTATTTCACCTCTTCCATAGAGCACCCATCCGTTTTGGAACCCATTGCTTATTTAAATGAACATAGCGATTTTTCCTATAGTCACATCCCGCTACAGAACATCTTGGATACCAATGCACTTGAAAGAACAGTGGTAGAAGAGAAACCTACTTTTTGTTCTTTCATGATGGCCAACAATGAGACGGGAACCATTTTCCCGATCACAGAGATTGCATCTATATTGCATCAAAACAATAGTTATTTTCATATTGATGCTACACAAGCCATTGGAAAAATCGATGTCGATGTCACTAAATTGAATGTGGATGCATTGAGCTTTTCAGGTCATAAGATATTTGCTCCAAAAGGTATTGGCATCCTGTATCTAAAGGATCCTGATAGCATTATGCCGTTGTTTCATGGAGGCGGACAGGAAAAAGGAGTACGTTGTGGCACAGAGAATGTGTTTGCCATTTTATCTTTGAGAATAGCCATAGATTACTTCTTGGAGAACTTTGATAAGATAGAAGCACATTACAACTTGTGTCGAACCTATTTCTTGAGTCTTTTGAAACAGAAGAACATCTCTTTTGCATTGAACGAATCCGAAGGGCTCGCAAACATCTTGAGCATACGATTTGGAATGAAAGGTGATGCCATGGCTGACATTTTGAATTTCAAATACGGCAGCATGATATCGGTTGGATCCGCCTGTAGTGAAAACAAAGATGTCAAGAAATTATCCCATGTATTGAAAAATATGGGATTGGAAGATCATGAAATACAAAAGACTACCCGAATTAGTTTTGGAATCGAAACTACGTTGGAAGACATTGGGAAGTTAGTAAACAACATCGAAGATGTCCTATCAATCTATCAATAAAATAGTGCTCTTTTGCCTTTTGGTCTTCAATCCTATTTTTGGACTAGCTCAAATAGATGATTGCATTCAAAAGGCATTGGAGCATAATTTAGCGATAAGATCCTCGAAAATAGATGCCAAAATAGCATTGCAGCATAATTTAATGGCAAAAAGTCATCTATTTCCAAAAATCACATTCAACAATAGTTTTACATTGGCAAATGGGGGCAGAACCATAAATTTCGCCTCTGGTGACTTGCTCAACCCACTTTATGGAACCTTATATGAAATTACTGGTAACGACAATTTCAATGTGGACATTCCTAATTTCAAGGAACAGTTTTACCCCAATCGCTTTTTCAGCTCACATTTGGACTTGACTTGGGGACTATACAACAACAAAGCCAGACAAGGCCATTCAAAGACGTCACAGCAAAGTGACATATACAATCTTCAAAAAAAGATAAAGGAAAGAGAGATCGTAAAAGATGTTAAAAAAACCTATTTGGAATTTTACAAGGTCTACAGGTTATCAGCATTTCAAGAAGAGCTTATCGAATATCTTGAACAAGTAACACACAAGACCAAAAAGTTAATTGATTTTGGTTATGCAGAAGCCACGGATTTGGATTATCTGAAATATGAATTGGCTAAGCAAGAACAACAAAAGTTAACATTGGAACATAGCTTGGAAAACCTCAAGGATAAGTTTGAAAAAATACTGGGAGTTCCAAATCATCATCCAATGGAAACCATAGGAGACGATTTTCTTTTGGATGGTTTTGAGAAAATGACAATCACCAATCTCGATAGCCTTGTGAAGAAAAAGGCTCAATATGAAATCTTGAGGAAAAAAGAAATGCTTTTAAATTTGGATTACAAAGCCACAAACCGTTTGAAACCGGATGTTAGACTGAATCTCAAAAGCGGATTCGAAGGTTTTACGGACTCGGCAAACACCAAGGATAATTTTTTTTATCTGGCAACGATCAAGGTAAGTTGGTCCTTGTATGAAGGAGGAAAGAACAAACATGAAAAAAAGAAAATAGCACTCGAAAAAGAAAAATTGACAATAACCACCGATGACTATATGATCCATTTGAAGTTGATTATTCGCAAGCTCGATACAGAATTGGCTTCGCTTGAAGCTTCACTAAAGGTACTGGAGAAGAAAAAAGAGCTTTCGAAACGATTGCTGGACAATGAACGAAAAAAATACTTGCAAGGAGATATCGATATGATATCGTTGTTAAATTTTAAAACTAAATATGAAGAAGATGTTACAAAGTATTACAATACGAAAATATCATTTATTCAAAATATCATTCATTACAATTGGCTTGTTACCTATTAACATATTGCTTAATTCCTGCAACGAAGCTACAGCGGAAAAAAGTAAAATCCCCAAAGAAACCATCCTGATGCTGTCAAATGATGTGACATACATACCTGAACGCATTTCGGGCATACCACATTCATTTGAAGGAGTCATAGTTGCAGAAGAGAAACTATTGATGAACTTTAAAAATGGTGGGGTTCTCGAGTTCGTTGCAGACGATACTTCCCTATTGGATGAAGGTAGCATCATAGCCAAGGTGAACGCAACGGAGGTGTACAACAATCAAGTTCAGGTAAACACCCGACTAAAGGACATTGATGATGATCTGGATAAGTTATATGAACTTCAAAAAGATTCAATAGGACCTGTAAACAAAATCAAAAAGTTGGAACTACAGAAGGAAGCATTGTTGGCAAATAAAAAGTCCGCAGCCTATAATGTAGGCAAATCCAAGATTGTTGCTCCATACCATGGTTATATCAGTAACATGTTCAAAAACGTCGGGGAGATGATAAGACCTAGTGAACCTGTCTTTGAATATAGTAGCATAAATAAAAAAGTGACTTTTTCCGTACCAGACAACGTTGTAGGAAAATTACGCATGGGACAAGAAATAATCGTTTTATGCAATGTATGCAATGACCAGAATGAGACACCAGCCAAGATCTCCAAAGTAGCCTTTAAACCTGAAATGAATGGACTTTACCTCATTGAGGCCTCCTTCGAGGCAACTTCAGTAATAAAAGAAGGCTTTTCGATAAACATTGCTTTGAGATTGGACAATCTCAAAGAATTTGCAATACTCCCCTTACGATTTGTAGACAAGATAATCGAAGAGGGGTCAATTGTCTCCTACACATTGAAGAACGGCAAGGCAAAGCAAATCACCATTCCTTTTGTAAGACAATATGATCACGGATTCATAATACCCTCAAAATATGACAATTATGAATTCATCGAGGCTTTGGAGCATATAACAGACGGAATACCCGTACAAAAAAAGTAAACTTATGTTGGCCCAGAAAAAGTTTATCGTCGTCATAGCCTTCATGGTGGTGTTGGTTTCGTTTTTGTCATTGTCAAAGATCAGGAAATTGGAAGATCCCATATTGAATCTTCCCTTCTACAACATTACCATTCTTGCTCCTGGAGCAACGAACTTGACTTTGGAAAAAGACATAGTCTCCAATCTCAAGGACGAGCTATCCGATGTCGATGACATCCTGGAAACGACCTATCACATTCAAGACAACTATTTTAGCGTTAAACTCGAAGCTGAAGCCACTGTGGACGTGGACGACAAGCTAAGCGAATTGAAGCGGGTGGTAAATGGTTTGGTATTGCCTGATTATGTAAAAAAATCCATTGTAAAAAAAGTGAATCCATTGGATGTCAACATCGTTCAATTAGCCATTCACCAAAAGGATACGGTATTCGATTATAGACTCAACACAGTAGCAAGTACACTAAAGAACAAATTAGAGAACATCAAAGGAGTGAATGGTGTTTCCTTGAATGGGGAACGAAAACGAATAGTTGCAATAACCATCGACAACCAAAAACTACAAGCGACAAGACTTCCTGTAAGGCAAATCATCTCAAAAATCGAAGATCGATTTTCCATCACACCAACAGGAAAGGTGGGTAGTGACATTTTTTCTCTTTCTGTAAAGACATCTTATGGCTTTGAGGGAATCAACGATTTGAAAAAACTAGTGATTTCCAACGACAATGGGCAAATCCTATATCTTAAAGACATTGCCACAGTCAAGTTCACAGAAGATGTGAATAACAAATACTATACCCAAATCGACGATTACCCTTGTATATTCATTACCGCTACAGCAAAGAAAGATGCCGACTTGTTTTACATCTCCGAAGAAGTCTCCAGTATTGTCGATGCATTCACAAAAAACAACAAGGGCATAAACATAGACACGATTTTTGATCAATCAGAATCCGTGGATGGCAAACTTAGCGACCTGACTTGGAACATTCTTCAAGGCATACTGCTCATATTTGTACTCATCTATTTCATCCTAGGTGTAAGAAATGCAATGATAGCTGGCATCATCATTCCCATCGCCATTGTCTCGGCAGTGGGTCTCCTATACTTTTTGGGCTTTGCATTGCAACAAATAAGCATAGCTGCCCTTATTATTTCCATAGGCTTGGTCATTGACGACAATATCGTAATCATAGAAAACATACATAGGCTTCTGAACGATGGTCACAGCAAGGTGCAAGCCATAAAAGAAGGCGTGAAGAGCATTCTATGGCCAGTAATCAACTCCTCGGTAACTACCGCATTGGTCTTTTTCCCAATGATGAATTTAGGAGGAAGAACTGGACAGTACATTAAAACCTTGCCCATAACCGTATGCCTCTGTTTATTTACATCGCTACTGTTTTCAATTGTCCTGACTCCCATTTTATGCCATTTCCTATTATTGAAGGACAAACGAGAAGGAAAAATGGAACGTATGCTCAACATATTGTCAAACAAATATTTGAGCTTGTTGGACAAAGTCCTAAAGCACCCCTTGGTCAGTGGAGTTTCAATATTGACCATATTGGTTTTGAGTGTATTCCTATTCAAGGCCGTGGGAGTTTCATTGTTCCCCCCCGCAGACAAACCCATTTTGTTGGTGGATGTCGAAATGCCAAAAGGAGTTGCATTGAAAAACACTGAAATCGTAGGGCAAAAAGCAGTCTCCATAATTAAGGCAACTTACCCGGAAGCAAGCTGTGCCCTAAATATAGGACATGGAAATCCAAAACTGTACTATAACATATCTCCAAAACGATATAATGAAAATTATGCCCAAATCATCGTATTCTTAAAAGAATGGAAGAGTGAGACATTTCAAAAAACAAAAAAAGAAATACAGAAGATGTTGCAAGAAAGCACCAAAGCCAAGATAACCATTGCCGAATTGGTAAATGGCCCTCCAATAGCTTCACCTATAGAAATCAAGTTGTTGAGCAATGAGGCAACGGCTTTAGGGAGTGAAGCCAAGAAAGTAATGGAACTATTGCATCGAGATCCTGAAATACACTCCATAAATAGCCCATTGGACGATGAGGAATTCACATATCATCTTACCGTGGATCTATCTAAGACCAGCAAACTCGGTCTATCCAATACAGAGATAAATAGAAACCTGTATATGATGCTTTCCGGATATGAGGTCAATGATTTGAATATCTCTGGGGAGGATTATCCCATAAAAGTACTATTGGGAAACAATGAAAGTTCCAAAAACACATACAACAACGTAATCAATCATTTGAGTGTCCAATCCAACATTACGAAAACTTACATCCCCTATCAGAATTTCGCAAAGCTCAACTTGACAAAAGAAGCAAATGCCATAGAGTATTACGACGGAAAAAGAGCTTTTACGATAACCTGCAACGTAGTCAATGGAGTTAACGTACTAGAAAAGACCGAAGAAATAATTGACAGGGTAAAAACCCTGAGGTTGGACAACGTGGAACTATCCTATGGAGGTGAATACAAGACATCGAAGAAATCGTTTGGAGGTGTTCTCATCGTTTTGGTCATTGCTCTATTGGCAATTTACTCCGTACTTGTATTGCAATTCAAAAGCTATCACCAACCATTCATAGTCCTAATGGCCATACCGTTGGCATTCGTTGGAGCCATTTTCCTGTTGTTCATAAGCAATCAAACCTTTTCATTTTTGGCTTTTATAGGGTTTACCAGCATCTCTGGCATAGTCATCAACAACTCCATGTTGTTGGTTGACACATATAATAACCTATCTCAATCCAAGGGATACAACAGACTGGAGGCCATAAGAGAAAGTGCGAAACAACGTTTCCTACCTATACTAATCACTTCCATAACCACTATTTTTGGTCTTCTTCCTATGATATTTTCTGGCAGCAACTTATGGAAACCTTTGGCTTTGACAATTGTGGGAGGAATGTTGTCCTCTACGTTTCTAGTTCTCATTCTAATCCCCATACTTCTGAATAACACTCATAAATTTTTTAATAAAAATGCATAAAAAACACATTATAATTGGTGCAGGCCAAGCAGGTTTGTCAATTGCATATTATTTGGATAAGAACAAAGAGGATTTTTTAATTCTGGAAAGAGATAGTGTAGCCAGTACTTGGAAAAAACAATATGATTCCTTGACCTTGATCACCCCAAATCCTTTTATTTCTCTTGCAGGTAAAAAGTTTAATACACAAAATAAATTTCCTACCAAAAATGAGGTTGTGAATTACCTTAAGGACTATTCTACTACATTTGCAGACCACATAGTTCTGGACACACAAGTATTGGAAATCACTCAAGAGGAAAAATTATATCGTCTCACGACCAATAAAGGAACATACCACGCGACAAATGTGATTGTTGCATCAGGCTACAATGGAGATCCATTTGTTCCCAATATGGCAAAGGACTTGAATGATGGAATAATACAATACCACTCCTCTACCTACAAATCACTGGACTCTTTACCAGAAAAGACATCACGTGTTGCTGTCATTGGGTCTGGAAATTCAGGAATAGCCATAGCCAAGGAGTTAAGCAAGAAGCATAATGTTTCCTTGTTTGAAGGAAACATCAAACGCTTTCCAAGAAAGATATTGGGAATAGATATTTTTTGGTGGGTAGGCTCCTTAGGCCTTTTCAAAGTAAAAAGAGGAACTTTTTTGGGTGATAAGTTGGCAAAGAAATTAATCCCAAAAGGCGACCCAACCTATGGTTACTACCCAGAAAAAATTGCAAAAAAACACAACATCAAGTTATTCAAGAGATTGGTACAGTGCAATGGTAACATCTTGACCGATCAAAATGAAGACTTCACGGAAATAGATGCCGTTGTTTGGGCTACGGGATTCAGGACGAATTATCATAAGTTTATCAAATTGAATGTTTTCGATTCAAACAAACAAGTCCAACACTTCAGAGGAACGACATCTTATGATGGCCTTTATTTTCTGGGTCTCAAATGGCAAAGCAACATTAGTTCCTTTTTAATATTTGGAGTCAAGGAAGACGCCAAGTACATATATAAGAAGCTCAATTCCAAAAGAAAGAAAGATATTTGCGTCACAGACTAACACAACCATTCCAATCTTTATGTTGCGGATAAAAATATATCATGGCTATCAACGTATTTACCCGTTGACCTCCTCATCATAATTATTTATAATGTGGCCTTTACTCTTATTTGCTTACTCTTACCGCCACTAGAAAAATTCTAGCGGTAGCCATACTAGGCTACATCGGGGAAATTGGCTAGGGATCAATATCCGAATACGTTGTTGGGACATTACTACCTAGGACGTTTTTATGAGAATACGGAAAAACCTAAAAAAGCAATGAAGACTTACCAATCCGTCTATACTCTGGACGATATCGGAGGCATTACAAAAGACCAAGTCTTAGAACTATCCCATGAAATCAAGGCTGACTTTGGTTTTTAAGTTTTAATTTTAAAAAACATACTCTTCTTGAAGGCTGTAAACGACCAAAAACGTTCTGAATACAATTCAGAAAAAACAAGAAATTCTTAAAAGAATCAGCCAGAATACCAAAACTAAAAAAGCTTACGCATAAAAAAACCACACTATAACTAAATATAATGTGGCCTTTACTCTTATTTGCTTACTCTTACCGCCACTATGTTTATAAAACCAAACACTCAATAAAAGTAAAAGCAATATCGATTTTTAGATATTGCTTTTACTTGATTATCTTATTTCAAAACCTAATTGCACAACTACTTCGTTTTCAATACAATTCCATTTAAGGAACACGTTGTTTTAAAATAGCTGTGTAGATAGCACAGCAACGTATAAAAACAGTAGCTAGTATTTCTACTAACCACTGTCTTTTTTAATCATTTAACTTCTTTATTTTTAGTATGTCCTAATTTGGAACACTACCATTATTAACAATCTTTTTTAAATTTAATCTAACTTCTTTATCAAAATAATCTTTTTGATTATTAGAATTCACCAATTGATAAACATTTTTAGCTATACTGCGTATCCCCTCTTTCTCCTTATTATTAAAAATAGAATCCACTAATTCCCTTGGAACGGCTAATTCCTCTTCTGGTAAAAATGTATAAGAAGAAATTAATTCAAAAAAATCATTAGTTAATTTTTTATCTACTTTATCTACTAAACCCAGTTTAGAAACTAAAAGCAATTCTTTTAATTTTAAGCTTTTCCATATTTGATCCTTTTCTTCAAAAAAAGAAAAATCTAAAGGACTTAATAGTTCAACAACTTTTGAATACTCTTTCTTATCAAAATAAAAATAGCTCAATTCAGTTTTAGAAAAAATATAATTTTCATTTAATTGAATTGACTTTTTCAAATTATCTACAACATTAATATCTCTTTTAACACTTTCTTTAGGAAGAGAATTCCATAAACAACCTTTCAAATAAAACAATTGATAGTCATCCATTTCATAAGAGTCTAAAGCTTTTAAAACCTTTTGAATTTCTTTAGTTTTTAAATTATCATCTTCTATTAGAGATATATCCGTAATTAAATTATCAAGTTTTTTATTCATGATTTAATGATTTATGCCATTTCCTCGTTTTAAAAGTCTATTTCCTTCTTTTCTTAATGCAGCCGCATATTCTTTGGCCAATCCTTTTTGATTAGAGAGTCTAATTAATTCAGCTCCAGTTCTCATATGTGGAGTTCCATGACCACTACTACGTCCTGCTGCTGTACCTACTTTTTCTCCACGTTTATAATATTTAAGAAGATCACCTTTAATTTTAGAAACTGTTTTAGTAGCAGACATCGCATTTTTTGCTTTACCTATTCCTGACCACCATTTCATTAATTGCTCAGGCTTAAACTTAAGAATCAAGCTACCTGCAGCTTTGCCTCCAATAAAATCCAGTGGACTACTAGTACTAGACCCTAAAAGTTCTACGTCATTGAAAATTTGTACACTTGCCAAAAGTTCTTCTCCTCTTGCTTTTGCTAATCTTTCCGCTCCCCTACCTTCTGAAGTTTTCCCTGTATTCAACGTTTCAATTCTATCTAAAATTTCAGCAGAACTATTAATTTCAGCCCAATAATCTTCATTATCTTTTTCATCTTTAATATCGCTTAAATCGGCAGTTACAACAACTTCATCTTGAATACTAATACTGTCCTTGTCATTATCTCTATAAAAATCAAAATCTTCTCCTTCGGGACAAGCTATTGTATTACCGTTTGCATCGGTACAATATCCTCCATCTGGGTCAAAAGAAACAACAGGGTTATTTCCCATCGCAAGGTACGGAGACATAAATTGCTCATATGGATCAGTGGTAACAAACCTTCCAATTGTAGCATCGTAATGCCTCAATTGAAATTCGTACATATTGTAACCTAAACCTTCTTCAAGTTCTTGTCCTTGGTACTTATACTTGCTCGCCACCGAGTTCACATTTGCCGAGACCACGTCATTGTACCCCTTGTGCTTGAGGCCGAAAGGATAGTAGTTGTTCTCCTCGATGATCTCGGTCGCGGCATCGATGTCCCCGTTGCCATCGGCATCCGTATAGGACAGTCGTATGTTCCCCAAGTGGTCCTTGTATTGAAACACGTAATCCACGTCGCTTA
>JAHDHI010000097.1 GCA_020631395.1 Bizionia sp. | reverse complement strand
CGAAAGTTATGAAAATTCACTTAATAATTCCTACCAACAAAACTAGACATTCCAAGGAGTGAATATAGAACTTAATCCAGCAATGCCCCACATTGAAAAATGTCCGTTCTCTTTTGTAGGGATATCTAATTTAAATGAAAGATCTTGATAGCCTGGAGATACGCCACCTGCAAGCCTTCCGTAATAACCAATGAAGCCATGACGATAATTTATGAGATAGGTAGAATTTGACTCTTTTTTGAAAGGTCCCTCTACAGCAAAGTCAGCCCCTAAAACACCTAATTGCCCTGTATATTTAGTGTCGTTTTTATTCCCATTTCTAAAGTTAATATCGAATACTCCAGAAGTAACATTACCGTAAACAGCAGGAAAAGCACCTGTTATAAAATCCGAAGATCCTAATACATTAGGACTGAAAATAGTTATGAGGCCAGCTCCAGCTAGATTGCCACCACCAAAATGCGAAGCTCTGGAGACTTCTATACCTTCAATTCTCCATAAAGTTTTTGTGGGGGAATTACCACGTATTACTACACCATTGTCTTGAGCTGAACCAAAAGTAGCTCCAGCAAAACTATAAGCTACACGTGCAGGGTCACCTAGACCACCAGCAAAACGAGTTGCTTCTTCTATGGAGAAAGATCTAGCACTAACTTTGGCTGCCTTGTTTAAAGGTCGCTTTTGATTAATAGGGGTTATGAATATTTCATCAAGACTCTCTAAAGATTCTTCCATTTCTATAATTGTCGAATACTCTTTTGCTGATGTAATGAGGATGCCTTTAATGACTATAGGTTGATATCCCATAAATGAAACCTCTATGTCCTTTCTTCCTATGGGAATGTCTGTAATTTCAAATTTCCCTACTGAGTCAGCTGTAGTTCCTCTCAAAGGATTAGAGTTTTGTATGGTTATAGTTGCTCCCATAAGTGGCTGTTTAGATATGCCATCTACAATTTTTCCAGAAATTGTTTGAGTGAGTTCTTGAGCTAAAGATAGGGAAATATTGAGGATCAATATCGTTAAAAATAATACAATTCTTAAAAACATAATTAGGTGTTTGATTTAAATAAAAAGCAAAGGTATATTGAGGAGGTTTTACCAACCTTGTCAATTTTGATGAACTATGTAATTAGATGGATGAACTTTGAATAACAAAGGGTTAATTGATTCTGCTTCGCAAAGGCTTGCGGAGAGATATGATTAAGAGTAGTGATAACTGTATTATAAAAAAGAAGATGTAATGGGGTAATATGGGAGTGGGATTAAGAAAATGAATAAGTATTTGTTGTGTACGGCTTCTTCTTGTTTAGAGACTGTCTTTGATAAGTCAAAAAGAGGTAAAACAAAGAAGCCCCAAGGTTGGATTACCTTGAGGCTTTTTTCTTTTCTTTTTTAGTTTCTATTTCTTCAATGCACTAGCAATGGAATTTTCTATATGTTCACCTATTTGAGGGAAACCACCACTGGTCATGTCCGAATAGTTTCCGTTTTCATCTATGACTATGTTTGTCGGGAGGAGGCTTAATTCCAAAACGGATCATTACTTGTCTGGAATTGGTCACCACAGGGTGGTGTTTAACAGGGGACTTTTTATAAACTTATTAACTCCATTATCATCGTTGAGTGTAATAGAAGCAAAGAAGATATCTTTATTGTCCTTGTATTTGTTGTAGATTTAACTTAACTCTAAAATCTGCATAATGCAAGGAGCGAAACTTGTATCTCAAAAATTCAATACAACGATTTTTCCTTTTCTGCTCTCGGAAGAGATGATGTTTCCGTCAATGCCCTTCATTTCAAATGTGTAGGTGCCTTGATCACAATGAGTTTTTACGATTCTTCTCCTCCTTATGTTTCTTCACCATTTCTTTCACCATTTCTTTTACCATTGCCTTTTCTTCGTCTGATGCTTTTCTCAGTAGCATGTATTGGTTGCCATTGTCATCCTTTTTACGGTCAAGCGTCCAATTTCCTGAATCCATTAGATTCTTAAGAGACTCCACATCTACCCTCTTGCCGTTTTTGTCTTTTACGATTATGTTTTCGTCAACTTTGAATTTTTTTATGATGGTCTTTTTTTGCTCCTTAACTTCTACTGTTTCATGGGGGAATACTTTTCTCAATTGCATGTATTGGTTGCCATTGTCATCCTTTTTACGGTCAAACGTCCAATTTCCTGAATCCATTAGATTATTATAAGACTCCACATCTATCCTCTTGCCATTTTTATCTTTTATGACTGTGTTTTCGTCAACTGTGATTTCTTTTGTGACGGTCTTTTTTGGCTCCTTAACTTCTCCTTTTTCACAAGGAAATACTTTTCTCAATTGCATGTATTGGTTGCCATTGTCATCCTTTTTAGGGTCAACCGTCCAATCCCCGGAATCCATTAGATTCTTAAGAGACTCCACATCTATCCTCTTGCCATTTTTATCTTTTATGACTGTATTTTCATCAACCTCGTAATTTTGGGAATATCCAAATTGAATGGAGCAAAACAATGCTATCAGTAAAATGTAAATCAAACGTATCATCTTTAATATGTTTTATATGTTTATGCAAAAATGACATATTGACTTCAAATAAATGGTTATCATACAGTTAATGTGTGTTAACGAATGTTAATGTAAGTTTGTTAACGAGGTGTCAAATCATGCAATAATTGTAGTATATGCTTTTCTTTGGAGTGCCGAGGTATTTCATAATTATTGAATGCTTTAACGTTTTGAGTTTGAAAACTGTCAACGATCCTATGGAACTATGTATGTGTTTTTAGGCTCTAGGTGGTTGATAGTTAGGAGTAAAACAAAGTTAAAGCACTTTTTCACCGATTGAATGCGTAGAATTACGTGTTTTCATATCCCTCAAAAGATAATTTTGCCCTATTTTTAAGCTATTGTAAATAAAATTATAATTTCATTGTCTATGCAAGAGGATTTTCTCCATTATCTCTGGAAACATAAAAAAATAGAAATACTCAATTTAAAGACGGTAGAGCAAGAGAAAGTCGAACTGATCAATGCAGGAGAACACAATCACAATGGAGGCCCAGATTTTTTTAACGCACGATTGAAAATCGGAGGGCAGGATTGGGCTGGAAATGTCGAAATCCACATGAAATCCAGTGATTGGTTTGTGCACAATCATGAAACCGACAACAATTATGACAATGTCATCTTGCATGTGGTTTGGGAACATGATGCAGAGGTGCATAGGAAAGACAATAGCGTAATTCCTACTTTGGAACTTAACGAATTCGTAAACAAGGAGGCTCTGGGCAATTATCAAAAGCTATTTGATAAAACGAAAAAATGGATCAATTGTGCAAACGACTTTGAAACGATAGGACATTTTACCATGAACAATTGGTTGGATCGCTTGTATTTTGAAAGATTGGAACGAAAATCCAAAGCGATAAATGACATTTTAAAGCAATCTAAAAACAATTGGGAAGCAGTCCTGTTCAAGCTGTTGGCTAAAAACTTTGGACTCAAGGTAAACGGAGATGCCTTCTTTAGCATTGCCAACTCATTTGATTTTTCGATAGTTAGAAAGCAGCAGTCCAGATTATCGAGTTTGGAAGCCTTGTTTTTTGGACAGGCCAATGTTTTGAATCAAGACATGCAGGAACCTTACTATTTGGAACTTCAAAGGGAATATGAGTTTTTAAGGCAAAAGTTCGGTTTAACCAACAATGGAGTGGTGCCATTGCAATTTTTCAGATTGAGACCAGTCAATTTCCCCACGATACGATTGTCTCAATTGGCCAACCTGTATCATTTGCATCAAAATGTGTTTTCAAAAATAATCGAGGCAAAGACAAAGGAAGAAATCTATGATGTCTTTTCAGTTGGAACCTCAGAGTTTTGGGAGAATCATTACACCTTCAACAAACAATCGAAAACATCAAAGAAACGAATGGCAAAGACGTTTGTCGATTTATTGATAATTAATACGATAGTTCCTTTGAAATTCAGCTATGCCAAATGCCAAGGACAATCGGCAGAGGATGATGTCGTTGGCTTGATGCAACAAATGACATCGGAAAAGAATGGCATTGTGGATGCTTTCAATGTTTTGAAACCAATTTCAAATACAGCATTGCAATCTCAAGCTTTGATACAGCTCAAGACGGAATATTGTGACAAGAACAAGTGCTTGCAATGTGCCATTGGGAGCGAAATTCTAATGCGTAGAGATTGAGTGTTTTCATATGCGATGAAAATATCATAATTTCAACTAGAAAGCAATCAGGAGATTTAAAAGCACATTTTTTTTATTTAACTTGCGACTATGGAAATTATCTACAAACCATTATTGTATTTTCAAAAGCATGGGTACCATGTCTGCCAGCGTATTGCAGACCGTTTGGGCATTAGGGCAAAAGTAGTGAGGACTTCTTTCATGTATTTAACCTTCGTTACGGTAGGCTTTGGTTTTGCATTGTATTTGTTTTTAGCTTTTTGGATGCGTATCAAAGATATGTTGTACACCAAGAGATCATCAGTTTTCGATTTATGAGCAATCGTTTAATTCAACTTTTCAGGACTAGAATCTACAAGGCAATAATGCTATTGGTAGTATTGTTGTTTGTAGGTGTGATGGGGTTTAAATTGTTGTCTGGGTATTCTCTGGTGGATGCCTTGTATATGACCGTAATAACCATTACCACGGTTGGTTTTGGAGAAGTGGCGCCTTTGGATGACAATGCCAAGATCTTTACGATATTTTTAATACTGGCAAGTGTGTTCATAGTAGGTTATGCATTGACGGTAATCACAGAATACATTTTGAGTAGCAACAACATTGAAGAATTAAAACAAAAGAAGATGAAAAAGAAAATAGACAATCTTTCCAACCATATCATCATTTGTGGCTATGGACGCAACGGAAAGCAAGCTGCGAAGAAGTTGTTGGCGCATAAAAATCCATTTGTTATCATTGAAAAGAATAAAGAAGTCATAGAGAAATTTCAAAGTGAAGATATCTCTTTTGTCTATGGCAATGCAAATGAAGATGAAGTGTTGTTGGAAGCAGGAGTGGATAGAGCAGATACATTGATTTCGGCATTGCCAAACGATGCAGACAATTTGTTCATAGTCCTTTCTGCAAGACAAATAAACAAGGCGATGAGAATAATAAGTAGAGCTTCGCAAGAAACCTCCTATAAGAAACTGAAGCTTGCTGGTGCCAACAATGTGATCCTGCCAGATAGAATTGGAGGAGATCATATGGCTTCTTTGGTGGTAGTTCCGGATTTGATAGAATTCATAGACAATCTTTCCATAGTAGGGGAAGACAATATAAACATAGAAGAGGTAAACGTAGACAGGTTGTACAACACGTCCAACATACGTACCATAAAAGATCTGGATTTAAGAAACAAGACCGGCTGTACGGTCATTGGGTTTAAAGGTAGTGGAGGGGAATACATAGTAAACCCAGAAGCTGAGTTGAAATTGGTGCCAGGTTCCAAAGTGATTGTTTTAGGTCGCCCAGAACAAATACAGAAATTGAACACCCTGTATAATCTAGATTGAATTTCCCCGTTTGGATAGGGTAAACCAGATTGACGAATAATTAAAAATATAGTTAATTTGATAGTATACTTTTAAAAAGTCACCATTTTTTTGCATCTTGCTGTCCTATAAAAAATAATTAACTAACGATAACAGATTATGAAGAAATATCTTCTTTCAATTTTTACTTTAATACTACCATTCTTAACATTCGCACAAGAAGTTGCCGAAAAAGGGCTCGATCAGCGAATAGATGAAGGTTTCAAACCAATTTCCGATACTGTTTCCAATATTGTTTTCTTTGAGATCGGAGGAATTCCATTCGTTCTAATATTGCTTGTGGGTAGTGCATTGTTTTTTACTATTTATTTTGGTTTCATAAACATTAGACGATTTCCAACAGCAATAAACGTAGTTAGAGGCAAATACGATTCCATAGATGACCATGGTGTTGAAAAGACAGAATTGCCAGTGGACGGAGATATACCGGACACGATTAGAGATGAGAGTGAAGAAGGAGAGGTGACCCATTTCCAGGCATTGGCGACGGCTGTCTCTGGTACTGTAGGTAATGGTAACATAGCAGGTGTAGCATTGGCGATTGCACTTGGAGGGCCTGGAGCAACGTTTTGGATGATCGTATGTGGATTATTGGGGATGTCTTCAAAGTTCGTAGAGTGTACGTTGGGTGTTCAGTATAGAGATGTAGGAGAAGATGGAACAGTATATGGCGGGCCAATGTATTACATTAGCAAAGGTCTCAAGGAAAAAGGCTTTGCCATGTTAGGAAAGATAGCCGCGGTTTTCTTTGCAATCTTTTGTATTGGAGGATCCTTTGGAGGAGGTAATGCAGCTCAATCAAACCAAGCAACTATCGTATTGAAGGATTTGATGGGACTTACAAATGCTGGAGCTGGATTTTGGATTGGAGTAGTATTGGCTGTCCTAGTAGGAATTATCATTATAGGGGGTATTAAAAGAATCGCCTCCGTAACAGAGAAAGTGGTGCCTTTTATGGCGATAATGTATTTGATTGCTTGTCTATACATCATATTGAGCAATTTCTCTCTAATAGACGATGCAATAGGTTTGATATTCAAAGAAGCATTCAATCCAACAGCAATTGGAGTTGGTAGTGTCATAGGTGTATTGTTGGTAGGATTCAAAAGAGCAGCATTCTCAAACGAGGCTGGAGCTGGTTCTGCTTCCATAGCACACTCTGCAGTAAAGACAAAGTATTCTGCATCTGAAGGTTTGGTTGCTTTGTTGGAGCCGTTTATTGATACCGTTGTAATTTGTACGATGACAGCTTTGGTAATTATCATTTTCAACTTTGGAGGTGCATTCGAATATGGAGGTGAAGGATCTGTAATGATAGATGGTGTAGCTTATGAAGGAGCAGGAATAACATCCAAGGCTTTTGCGCAGTATATTCCTTATTCTGACGTGTTCTTGACAATCGCTGTAGTGTTGTTTGCAGTATCTACAATGATCTCTTGGTCATACTATGGATTGCAATCTTGGAAATTCTTATTTGGAAGAGGAAAGGTAGCAGATTTAACATACAAGTTTTTATTTTTAACATTCGTTATAGTAGGAGCAGCAGCAAGCATGGGATCCATATGGGCATTCTCGGATGCCATGATCTTTGCAATGGTGTTTCCTAATATGATAGGATTGTTCTTCTTGTTCCCAGTTGTTCAAAAGCAATTGAAAAGATATCTTGATGCCATCAAGACAATAAAAGAGTAACAAATAAAGCATATGAATTTTAAATCCCTTTTCGTCTATACGAGGCAACAACGAAAAGGGATTTTTTTATTGCTGCTGCTCATACTTGCATTGCAATGTCTATATGCCTTTGTAGATTTTTCTTCAGAAGAACCAAGAATCAATCAGAAAGAATTGAAGAGATATATGGTAGAAATCGATTCGTTAAAAACAATCGAATTTGAAAACCGAAAACCGAAAATCTACCCATTCAATCCTAATTTCATTACAGATTACAAAGGGTACACTCTCGGAATGAAGCCAGCAGAAATTGATAGGTTGCATATCTATCGAGAGCAAGATAGATGGGTTAATTCTGCCAAGGAGTTTCAACAAGTCACCAAAGTGTCTGATTCTCTACTTGAAATGATTTCGCCATATTTCAAGTTCCCTGAATGGGTAACACAAACCAAACCCAAATTGAATTCGAAATACGCCCATGAAAACATTCCAAAAACCGAAGAACAGAAAATAGATTTAAATGTTGCTACGGTGGCACAACTTCAAAAAGTATATGGGGTAGGGGAAAAACTGTCACAGCGAATAGTAAATTACAGAGATAAGCACAAAGGTTTGATAAGCCTTGTGGAATTATCGGATGTATATGGATTAAGTCCTGAAGTCATTGCAAATGTTGGGAAAAAATTCAAAGTTGTAGCTCCTAGAATAGTTGAAAAAATTAATTTAAACGATGCTACCATTGAAGAATTGGTAACCATAAAGCACATAGACTACGAAATAGCTCACAATGTAATTGAGCAAAGGACGCTGCGAGAAGGATATGAATCCTTGGAAGAATTAAAAAAAGTAAAGGACTTCCCCATAAAAAAAATCGAGATAATTAGATTATATTTGACCCTATAATTATAGTCTAACGAATTACATCATAAATGGATAGCAGATACTTCACGGAAGAACATCAATTATTTAGGGAAAGTTTACGCGATTTTTTAAAAAAAGAAGTTGTTCCTCACATAGATAAATGGGAAAGCACAGGTGTCATAGAACGTTTCATATGGGAAAAGTTTGGGGAGATGGGCTTTTTTGGAATCGCTTACCCTGAGGCATATGGAGGATTGGGGCTAGATCTGTTCTACACTGCCATATTCTTGGAGGAATTGCAAAAAATAAATTCGGGAGGCTTTGCAGCAGCAATGTGGGCACATGCCTATTTGGCAATGACGCACGTTAATGCTGAAGGAGGAGACGCCATAAAAGAAAAGTATTTGACCAAAAGCATCACGGGAGAAATGATTGGCGCAATGGCCGTAACAGAACCTTTTGGAGGAAGTGACGTAGCAGGTATGCGCGCTACTGCGGTTAAGAAGGGGGATACCTATGTGCTCAATGGATCAAAGACATTTATTACGAATGGAGTGTATAGCGACTATATAGTAGTTGCAGCCAAAACCAACCCTGAATTGGGAAACAAAGGCATTAGCATATTCATAGTAGACAGAGACACACCAGGAGTTTCTGCTACTAAATTGGATAAACTTGGGTGGAGAGCATCGGATACTGGAGAAATAGCCTTTGATGATGTTGTCATCCCAGCAAGCAACTTGATGGGAGAAGAGAACAAGGGGTTTGCGTACATAATGCAACATTTTGCCTTGGAGCGTTTGATAATGGGGATAAATGCGCATGCAAGAGCAGAACATGCTTTGGAATATGCCATACAATACATGTCGGAGCGCCAAGCTTTTGGCAAAACCATAGACAAGTTCCAAGCCTTGAGACATACTATGGCAGAGTTGTATGCAGACATGGAAGTTTGCAAGGAGTTTAATTATTCAGTAACTGGAAGATTGGACAAGGGAGAGTATGTGGTAAAAGAAGCTACCATATCCAAATTGAAGTCAACCAAAATGGCAGATGAAGTTATTTATCAATGTCTTCAAATGTTAGGTGGCTATGGTTATATGGAAGACTATCCGATGGCGCGATTGCTTAGAGATAGTCGTTTAGGTCCTATAGGTGGAGGTACTTCTGAAATCTTGAGAGAGATTATCGCCAAAATGATAATTGATAAAAAGGAGTACAAACCAGCAGTGAAGCATTGAAGGGATTGTGGTTTTGGCGAAAATCACAAATGATTATCGCCAAAATGATAATTGATAAATAAGGAGTACAAAGTAGCAATAAAGTATTAGGTGTGGTGTCGTCTTTCTTTGGAAAAAGTACAGTCGCCATTCTCAAAGCAATGGCTGATTTGCAAGTAATATGCCAAGCAATTAAAAATTGGTTCGATTGTTGTTTTGTTTAATGCAATACAATAATTTATGAAATTGATTGTTGATAAAGTAAGAATTGAAAAAGTTAAGACATATAATTCTTTAATGATAACGAACAAATTAACTCCACGATATAAAATGTTACAAGTTCATTACAAAAAACATCTAGCGTTAATCCTTTTATGCTTTTGCACTTCAATGGCATTTGCTCAAATGGTATTGAAAAACAAAGTAACGGATTTCAGTAAAGGGATTCCCATAGAAAGTGCCAGCGTTTACATAAAAAACACAACAATAGGTACCATAACCAATTCAGATGGGAAGTTTGTGCTTCAGGTTCCAAAGGAAAATATGAAGGACACGCTTGTAGTATCGTCAATAGGGTATTCAACCCAAAAAACACCATTGGAAGAATATGATGGGAGTTTGGAAATATATCTTGACGAGGAAGTGGCTTCACTGGAAGAGGTATTGATAGTAGGTGAGCCTAGGCCCACAACTGGAAATGAAATTATGGTCAAGGCATTGAAGAGATTGCCTAGAAACCTTCCAGATTCCTCATATGTGCAAAAAGGATTCTTACGACACAAGGAGAGGAACAAGATAGAATTCAAATGGCTCATAGAAAGTGCCATCACAGTTTACGATTCTGGTTTTACCTCGGCCTCAAAAGATCATTTGAAGATAAATGTAGATCAAGTAAGAAAGAGTTATGATCTTAGGGATATCGATAGTTTGTTTACCTACCGTTCATATCTTAATCAAAATTCATATAGAAAATTGAAATCAAGGAACTTGAAAAGAGATACAATTAAGACCGCGTCATTGGTCAAGGCCATCAAATGGAATGACAAAAGGGTGAATGGATTGCAAAATATCTTCCAAGGAAAAATGAACATGCTCCGAAATGCCAATAATGCAAAAGCCTTGTTTGGAGATAACATTCTAGAGACGCATCAATTCGAACTGGATACCATTTTAGTGGACAACGAGCGTAAGATCTATAAAATAAAGATCACAAAAAGTAGTGAGTTCGTAGGTTTGGGAACAAAAGGAATCTATAACGAGGGATTTGAGGCCAATGGATGGGTTTATATCTACTGGGACAACTATGCCATTAAAAAAATAGAATACGAGCTTGTGGCAGCTTCTAAGCAGCAGAAAGTTAGAAGCAAGCGCCTATTTGACACACAAGTTAATCACAAGTTGGTTATAGCCTACAAGGAGTATCAAGACAAGATGTATCCCAACTACATATATTACGAAACGCCAAAACTAGTAAATGTAGCATATCGAGCAAAAGGAAGATTGGATGAAGAAGAAGAAGCGAGGTACAATAGGGAAGAGCGCTACTATTATACTGTTCAAGAAATTTTGTTTTCGGAAATCATCTTGGACAAGGAGGAAATTAAAACAGAACTTCAAGGAAAGTGGGATGATGACATTTTTTCTCCAAAACCTTACAACAAAGAGTTTTGGGACACCTATAACATCTTGCTTGAAAGTGATGAAGATCAAAAACTCATTCAAGACTTGACAAGGAGAGCATCGTTGTTTGAAGAATGACGAGTTGGTTGAGGTTCTATGGATGCATTTTGAGAATAATAAAATCTCACTTTTTAATTAAAGAGGGATTTTTTTATTTGTAAGAACTCAATCGATTTGTAAAAGTTGTTATATTTACTATCAATCGATAGCCTAATAGATCAATATGTCCATAAAGTCATTCACAGAATATTTGTTGTTGGAAAAAAAATATTCCAAGTTAACTGTAAATGCCTATCAAAAGGACATAGAAGCCTTTCAAGATTTTTTGCATTTGGAATATGAAGATTCTGTATTGGTAAATGTAAACTATTCGCAAATAAGAAGTTGGATCGTTAGTTTGGTTGAAGGTGAAATAACCAACCGAAGCATCAACAGGAAGATCTCTGCATTGAATTCCTATTATAAATTCTTGCTCAAGGTTGGCGATTTGGAAGTTAATCCACTGGCAAAGCACAAGGCGTTGAAGACAAGTAAGAAGATACAAGTTCCTTTTTCTGAAGCAGAGATCAATGAGGTTATAGATGAACTCAACCATGATAAGGATTTTGAAGGTTGTCGCAACAAGTTGATAATAGAACTGTTCTATTCGACAGGGATACGGAGGGTGGAATTGGTAGAGATAAAGTGGTTCAATTTAGATTTGATGAATAAAACGTTAAAGGTATTGGGGAAGAGAAACAAGGAGCGATATGTGCCGTTGTTGGACTCTGTTGTAAGTTCTATAAAAGCATATAGACAACAAAGAGAATTATTGGATGTGATAGAAGATGAGGAATATCTTTTTTTAACAAAAAAAGGGGTTAAAATTTACGAAACACTTGTCTATAGAATAATAAATGAGTATTTTAGTAAGACCTCCACAAAGGTAAAAAAGAGTCCGCATATATTAAGGCACTCATTTGCAACTCATTTACTAAATCAAGGAGCGGATTTAAATGCTGTGAAAGAGCTTTTAGGACATTCTAGTTTGGCAGCCACACAAGTTTATACGCATAATAGCATTGCAGAATTGAAAAAAGTATACTCTAAAGCACATCCTAGAAGTAAAAAGTAAGGCAGTAATCATTGTTTAACCAATAAAAATGAAGAATATGAAGGTGAACACACAATCAGTAAACTTTAATGCAGATCAAAAACTATTGGATTTCATCCAAAAGAGAATGGACAAATTAGAATTGTTTTATGACAAGGTCATTAAATCGGATGTGTTTTTGAAAGTAGAAAACACTAGAGATAAAGAAAATAAAATATTTGAAGCCAGAGTAAGTGTACCTGGAGATAGTTTCGTAGTTAAAAAGCAGTGCAAATCTTTTGAGGAAGGTGCAGATATTGCTGTGGCGTCATTGGAAAGACAGCTGAAAAAGAGAAAAGAAAAGCTAAGAACCCATTTATGAAAAAAAATATGAGAAATATTTTAAAAAAATGTTTTGAATAAAAGAATAAATATATACATTTGCAGTCCGTTAGAAATAGCGGGCTTTTTTTATGATAAAAATCGCCAAAAAAAAGCCGATGTAGCTCAGCTGGCTAGAGCAGCTGATTTGTAATCAGCAGGTCGTGGGTTCGAGTCCCTCCATCGGCTCAAAAAACAAACGAAAATCCTAGGAATGGGAATAAAGTTTGGAAGTTCTTTAAAAGAGTGAAAAGTTTAAAATAGGGGAGATACTCAAGCGGCCAACGAGGGCAGACTGTAAATCTGCTGACTACGT
>JAHDHI010000018.1 GCA_020631395.1 Bizionia sp. | reverse complement strand
TTTTGATGTCATTCCCATAAGGGAAATATACATATAATTAAGCTTAATTTAAAATATAATTGGTATAATTCCTGCAACAATGATAATGTTATAGAGGTTGAAATTCAAATTTTCAAAATTCATAAGGATGCAAAAGCGATTTATAAAAGCTAAGATATAAAAAAACCCACCAGAGTTCACTGATAGGTTTGGTATGAAATTAGTTTGTTTTCTATCTAAAAATAGTTTGCTTTCTATCTGGACCCACAGAAACTATGGTGATTGGAATTTCCAATTCCTTTTCCAAAAAGGCAATGTATTCGTTCAGAGAGGCAGGTAATTGTGATGCTTCACTCATACCCGTCAAATCTTCGTTCCAACCTTTGAACTCCGTGTAAATAGGTTCTACGTTTTCCGGTTCTATGTTGTAAGGAAGATGTGTAATCGTCTCGCCTTTGTATTTGTATGCAGTAGCCACCTTTATGGTTTCGAAACCGGAAAGGACATCGCTCTTCATCATCATTAGTTGTGTCACGCCATTTACCTGGCAAGTGTATTTAAGGGCAACCAAGTCCAACCAGCCACAACGTCTAGCTCTTCCTGTCACTGCACCGAATTCTTGACCTACTTTTGCCATTTCCTCACCGACCTCATCGAACAATTCGGTTGGGAATGGGCCAGAACCAACACGTGTAGTGTAGGCTTTGAAGATGCCAAAGACATCCTTTATCTTGTTGGGTGCAATACCCAGGCCTGTACAAGCACCAGCAGCTGTCGTGTTGGATGACGTAACGAAAGGATAGGTTCCAAAATCGATGTCCAAAAGCGATCCTTGGGCACCTTCTGCCAATATGGTCTTACCGTCTTTCAAAGATTGGTGCAAATAAGCTTCACTATCTATGAATTGCAATTCCTTTAGTTTTTCTACGGATTCGAAGAATTCAACTTCCATTTCATCCAAATCATATTGGACGTTTACATTGTAGAAAGAAATCATGGCTTCGTGCTTGTTGGCCAAAGCTCTGTATTTTTCTTTCCAATCTGACAATTCCAAATCTCCGACACGAATGCCGTTTCTTCCCGTCTTGTCCATGTATGTCGGGCCAATGCCTTTTAGTGTCGAACCAATTTTGGCTTTCCCTTTGGAGGCTTCGCTGGCTGCATCCAACAAACGATGTGTGGGTAGGATCAAGTGCGCTTTTCTAGACAATATCAATTTCGATTTGTAATCGATGTCGAATTGATCCAGACCTTCTAATTCCTTAATGAAAACGACAGGATCCACAACCACTCCGTTTCCTATTATGTTCATGGAATCCTTGTGAAAGATACCTGAAGGGATTGTTCTTAAAACGTGTTTTATGCCGTCGAATTTAAGGGTGTGTCCAGCATTTGGGCCTCCTTGAAATCGTGCAATAATATTGTATTTGGAGGTTAGTACATCGACAATTTTCCCTTTGCCTTCGTCTCCCCATTGTAAACCTAGTAGTAAATCTACCGCCATTGTAGTGAGTTATTTTTTTGTTGTTTTTCGGTTTCCGTAAAAGTAGAGTGAGTGGTTGCTGATTTCAATATCAAAAACCTCTTCTATTGTTTTTTTTATAGATTGAATCCTAGGGTCGCAAAATTCGATGACTTCCCCGGTATCTCCAAGAATAATATGATCATGCTGTTTGTTGAAGTACGATTTCTCGTAATGTGCTTGATTTTGCCCAAACTGATGCTTTCTGACCAAACCACAGTCCAAAAGCAATTCTATGGTATTGTAAAGAGTGGCTCGACTAACGCGATACTTCTTGTTCTTCATGTTGAGGTACAAGGACTCTATGTCGAAGTGCTCTACGTTGTTATAGATTTCTTGAAGTATAGCATAACGCTCTGGTGTTTTTCTATGACCATTGTCTTCCAAGAAGCTAGTGAAGACGTTTTTTACAATCTCTTGATTCTTTGTGTTTATGTTTGCGCTCATAATTTCACCGCAAATTTACATATTTTTTCGAGGTAGTCCCTATAAATTTCTTAGTTTCAACAAAGTGTTATCATATTTTATTAACAAACTTGCCTGTTATGTACGGTGTACCTTGTCTATCCCATTGATCTTTTTTAGGTTGTCTATCAACTTTTTCAACAAGGCTTTGTTTTTTACGATAACGTTGATCTTTCCTGAAAATATGCCATCGTCACTTTGAAAGCTTATGCTGCTCATGTTTACGTGCATGTTTGAGGATATCACCTTTGTGATGTCGTTTACCAATCCTAGGTTGTCTATTCCAGATAACATTATTTGTGCGGCAAACTCCTGTTGAGAGGAATCTATCCATTTGGCCTGCATTATGCGATAGGCATAGTTGGATTGCATGCTCAATGCATTTGGGCAGTTCTTTTTATGAACTTTTATACCTTCGTTTATGGTCAAGAAACCAAAGACGTTGTCTCCGGAGATGGGGTTACAGCAAGTTGCCAACTTGTAATCCAATTTTTCTTCTTCCTTGCCAAAGACGAGCAAATCGTATTTGTTGGTGATTTCATCCTTGTCGAGGTCTTCCTTGGGAATGCTGGCTTTTCTGTTTATTTTGTTTTTTATGAAACTAACCAAGGCATTGCTACGTGAAGCTGCATATTCCTTTAACATGGGATTGCTTATGGTTCCTATGCCAATGCGATAAAACAAATCGAGACTCGTCTTCAATTTGAAATGATTCACCATTTCATTGATCGATTTCTCATTCAGCGTTATCTTGAGCTGTTTCAGCTTTCTGCGTAATATTTCTTTGCCATCTTCTGCTATTTGTTTCTTTTCTTCCCTAAGTAGCGATTTAATTTTGCTTCTTGCTCTGGATGTCGTTGCATAATCCAGCCAATTTGGGTTGGGTTTTGCATTTTCGGAGGTTAAGATATCCACTTGATCACCACTTTTGAGCTCATGACTCAAAGGGACGAGTTTGCCATTTACTTTGGCACCTCTTGTGTTCATACCCACCTGGGTATGTATGTTGAAGGCAAAATCCAAGGGTGTTGCTCCCTTTGGCAATGATTTCAAGTCTCCTTTTGGTGTAAAGACGAATATTTCTTTGGAATAGAGGTTGAGTTTGAATTGTTCTACGAAATCCACTGCATTGGTTTCAGAATTTTCCAATGCTTCTTGCAAACGGTTTATCCAAACATCCAGATTGTCCTCCTTGTCGTCGTTTTTGTATTTGTAGTGAGCGGCATAACCCTTTTCTGCAATTTCGTTCATTCTATCACTACGTATTTGAACTTCCACCCATCTTCCTTTCGGCCCCATCACGGTAATGTGCAAGGCCTCGTATCCTGTGGATTTGGGAGAAGATATCCAATCGCGCAAGCGAATGGGGTTCGGCCTAAAGTGATCTGTTACCACCGAATATATCTTCCATGCCAAGAATTTTTCATTTTCGGTATCTGTCTTGTAAATGATCCTGACGGCGAACTTGTCATAGACCTCATCGAAAGTGACACCTTGTTTGGCCATTTTTCGTTTGATCGAAAAAATGGATTTTGGCCTCCCTTTTATTTCGTAGTCCAGATTTTCCTTGTCCAAGGAGTTTTTTATGACATTGTTGAATTCCCTGATGTAAGCATCCTGTTCTTGCTTACTTTCCTTCATCTTGAACAAGATGTCCTTATATATCTCCGGTTCTGTGTATTTTAGGCTTAAATCCTCGAGTTCGGTCTTTATGTTGTAAAGCCCTATTCTATGAGCCAGAGGGGCGTAGATGTAAAGGGTTTCACTAGCAATTTTCACTTGCTTGTCCGACCGCATGGAATCCATTGTCTGCATGTTATGAAGGCGATCGGCAATTTTGATGATGATAACGCGAACATCGTCATTCAACGTTAGTAACATCTTACGAAAATTCTCTGCTTGCAATGAGACATCCGTATCTTTTTTCAAGGAGGATATCTTTGTCAAACCATCTACGATTCGGGCAACGGTTTCTCCAAAAAGGCGTTCGATGTCCCTAATAGAGTAATCCTCGTTGTCCTCTACGACATCATGTAGCAAAGCTGCTGCGATGGACGTGGCATCCAACCCTATTTCCGAAGCAACGATGGTTGCAACTGCAATAGGGTGAAAAATGTATGCCTCACCACTTTTTCTGCGTTGTTCCTTATGTGCATCCACGGCAACGTCGAAAGCCTTTCGTATCAGTTTTTTGTCTTCTTTGGTAAGTGTCGTGTAACTTACCTTCAAAAGCTGTTTGTAGGCTTTGGCTATGGCTGCGTTTTCATTTTCAATTTCAACTTCGGTCATAGTATTAAAAATAGTGTAAAATTTTTAACTCGCAAATAGTAATGTACTTTTTATTTAAAGCAAAGATTGCATTTTTTTAACACAATGAAAATGCCTTTCTCGAAGCGTTTTTGTTTTGAGTAAAGATAACTGATCTTGACTGGAATGTCTATGGTCTGTATGTGGCTCTAGGGTAGTCTAATATGTTTATTTTCTCACTTTGTAACTCTTTCAAGGCATCTTTGGCAATCCATCTTGCAGCTTTGCTTTCGTATGTGGCGATGCGTTTTGCCGAAGCTATGGCTATTGTGTTCAAATCCACATTGCGTTTGCCAATGCTACGCAATGCCCAATTCACTGCTTTTTTTACGTAGATCCTATCATCATTTGCATTGGCTTCGATGATGGGGATGAAATTTTCATATACCGAGTTGTCTGCAAATTTATTAGCCATGCAATATGCTGCCATTGTTGCAAAACCTGCTCTTTTTTCGAATTCGGGGTCTCTCTTTGTCCAATCTGAAATTTTTGGAATGGCAAAATCACTTTTGGCGACCAATCCCATGGAAAAGGAATCTGTTATTTCCCAATTCTCGAAGGTGGAAACCCACTTTTCAAGCAGTTCGTCTGTAAGCGCTTTGGGGGCGTAGACTTTACTGCACAACAGTCTTCCTTCATAGATGTTGGTCTCAAACAAGGCTATGGCCAAATCATTGTCCCTGCCAACTTCCTTGGCAAGTATTTTAAGGTCTTTGTGATAGATGCCCAATGCATTGTTTGCCATGACTCCAAACTTTTCTCGTTTGAAGCGTGCTTTTTCCGGTTCGGCCAACTTGTGTAGTTTATCTAAGACACATTGTAAGGTCATGGATTACTCGTCGTTTTTGTAGACTTCCATTTTCAAGCCTATTCCGTAGTTGTTCAAGCCTGCTTTGAGAAGGTTGGATTTCTGTATGTTTCCCTTGTCGTATAGTACCCATTTGTTGCCATTGAGGAATATGCGTTTAACATAGGTCCTCTTCGCTGTAATTTGATCTGTAAAAGGAAGTAGAGGCCTAAAGGTGGTCGATACCTTTACGATACCTCGTTTTGTTTTTACTTCTTGGTATTTCTTGTTGGGTAGCAATTTACCTTTCTTGTCTGCATACCCCAATACTTGTAGGGATACGAATATGCCTGATTTAGGAATGTAGATGTCGTATTTGGAAATGTCCAATTCATAAACTTTTTCATTGGCTTCCGTAGCCAAGAAAACAACCTTTTCGTAAGTTAATACATCCCCTGGGAAACCATCTTTGTTTTCATAGAAATTGACTCTGAACAATGTGGAGAATGGTCTCTTTTCGGCTTTTTCCTGTTTGCGTTTTCGCCACGCTTTGACTTCGACCTTTATCGGAAGGTATACGGTTGTCAATCTTTTGGTCTTTGGGCTTTCATTTGGGAAGAATACGGCAATTTCAGATTCTATGGTTGGCAACCAGCACTTGTAATAATCTTCATGAATGGTCGGTTTTATCTGTTTAATTTTAAATTTACCTTTAGGTTTCGTCTTTACGATTACCTCTTGCAACATATCTATCTCAGATTCCAAATGGATGGTGTTGGTTAGGTTGTTTGTCGCTATTTTCAAGTCCTTGAATCCCAATGAGGATATGTACAACGTATCTATGTCGTTGTATAGTTTCTTCGTAAAGGTAAACTTGCCGTCATCGTCTGCAAAGATGCCATTGCCATTTCCAAATGAGATTGTGGCATACGATACGGGATTGTTGGTCTCTGCATCCAAAATGCTTGTTTGGGCTTTGGCAAAGAAAGTCAATGCCGTAAGTAATGAAAATAATATTTGTCTTTTAATCATTGTTGGAAATCTTTGATGGCAATTATAAAAACGAAACTATTTCTTTTTCAGTACAAAGTTAAGAAATAAAAAACGCCTCTAGTCTTTAGAGGCGTTTTTGAGTTTGCTATGTAAAATGTTTTTGGTGCTATTCTATAATGAATCGTTTGGTTATTGATTCTGATTCCCTGTTTTTAACATTGATGAGGTAAACTCCGCTTTGCAAGCCTTTCAACCTTATAAGGGCATTGTCTCTCAATTTGCCCTTTTTTACGATGCTACCTTTCATGTCCATTATGTCGTATGTGAGGTTTTTTGCATTGCCATTTGTGACGGATACCTTGATGCCAGTATTAGATCTTGTCGGATTTGGATTAATTTTTATGGCAAAGCCATTGTTGTTGTCAATAGGTTCCGTAGATAAAGTTTGTTCGGTATAATCAATAATCAGTTTTGCTGCTTTATTAGGATTTCCATCATAGGAATGAGCAACCCTTTTTGCATCATTGTCGGTACTGCTTATGCCAGTTCCCCTAATAATGAAACTAACGTCGTTACCCGATGCCCAATCGCTTTTGTTAACTAAACTTTGTACCATATTCTTCAAGTCCGGTGTTTTCTGTGCATCGGTATTTTGATCACTTGACCATTCCGATGGATTCCAAGTTTCCTTGTATGCAAACGTAATTCTATCGGAAACATTGTTCGAGGAAGAAAAAGCAGGTGAGTTGGAACTGTCGTGAAGTGCTATTTCCAATTCAGAGTCAACATTGTTGCTTTCATTTGCAGTGAATTGTATGTAAGCACTGTTTATGATTGCATTTTGTGGTAGTTCTATTGTTTTGAATCGCAATCCTATCACTTGTAAGTTGTAATAATCGTAAGCTAACTCCAAATCACTGCTATTGTAATTGATGCTTCCGTTATCACTTTCCTCAACATCGTCGTCGCTGTCATTGATGGAGACGCTTATGGTAGTCGTTGGATCTGGGTCTGGGTCAGTAATTGTAGCTCCTCCAATAATTGTGAAATAATCTATGACATTGCCATCTCCATCCAGTTGTTTGTAATCCAACCTTTCTCCATCAATGTCCAATACGCCGGATCCTATTTCTCCATACGTAACCTTGTGAACTGGCTTTGCTCCATCGTCTCCCAATCCTTTTCCTGCATTCCCGGTTGTTACATATACTGTGCCGTATGGGGATAAGGTTTTGTCATAAACACCACCATTGTCTTCTTGTCCCAATCCATCATCGATGGCCATAGTGGACGGATCCCAAGTATTTGAAAGCCCAAAATGACCTTTTATCAACCCAGTTCTCTCATATCGGTGACTATGACCGTACAATACCAAATCCGCTCCATACTGTTCAAGTATTGGAGCAAAGTTTTCACGAAGCTCAATCAGGTCGTTTTCTTCGTCAGAATCATGTCCTCCACTGTACATTGGGTGGTGGAAGTAGACGATGATCCAATCTTGGGTGTTGTTGGACAAATCATCTGCAAGCCAATTGGCCATATTCCCATTCGCACTCATATCTTCATCGGAAGTTTCAATGGTCACAAAATGAACATTGGAATAGTTGAAGGAGTAGTACCCCTCAGTGTTAGATGGCGTACCTCCCAATTCGCCATTGGTGGGCTGTGAGAAAATGCCATAGAAAATGTCTTCATTTCCGTATAGGATGTCATGGTTTCCTGTACTGGACCAAAGATGGGTATTAATTAGAATGTCTTCGTACATGTTTTCAAACAAAGCGGCCTGGTACTCTTCGTCCGTACCATAGGAGTAGGCATTGTCACCAAGCAATAACATTAAATCTGGAGAAGTTGAGTTCGAGAAATTTAGAAATCCATCTCGTACTTGTCTTTGTCTAAAGTCTTGAGTACCGGGGTCTCCCAAGATCCAAGTCCTAAAGGCTTTATCTTCTCCGAAATTTGGAGCAGTGTTGAAAAACTGACTTTCTTGATTGTTTTTTGGTTCGTATAGAAATGTTTGAGAACCAACACGATAATAATATTTGGTATTTGCATCCAATCCTGAGATTTGTACTTCGTGATTTCGTGTTACATAGTCATCGTTAGCTGTTAGAGAAAGATTTTCTGTTGTTAATCCATAAGCTACACTAGAGTTTTCTAGATCTGAAGTTCTCCATTTAACAATAATGCTATTTGGGCCACCTTGTTGTAGATAGGGGCCACGATTTATATCTTGACCATGTGTGTTAGATGGCAGACATACCATTGCTAACAGTAGCAAAAGGTAAAGGGTACATTTTTTTTTCATTATACAGTTTTGAATTTATTAGTTAAGGGTTTTGTTAAAAATGACGGCTAAGATATGGATAATATTCAATGTAAGATGGAATATATTGTATTAGTTGTATGTTTTTCTGATAACTATTGAACAATCAATAAGTGGTTGCGCCGTTTATGATCAGTTTACTGCAAAAAAAAAAAGACACTTTATATAAAGTGTCTTTTTTAAGTGCTATGTGCTATGAGTTTTTACTGATCCAACTTCTTTGTCATGGTGAAACCGGCAAATAGACCAACACCAGCCATTAGGAATATGGTTCCAGGGAAGGCGACTTCCTCTTCAACTCCTAGGTTATAATGTAAAATGGAAGCTATGAATATTCCGATACCTATTCCCATCAACAACAAAGCAAGGTTTAGAATGAGTACTTTCCATATCGGTGCAGTGTGTGTTTTGCCTTTAATGAAAATGCTGGCATCGGCACCTTTTTCTATGAGTGCCAAGCGTTCTTTGTTCCTAGTTGAGAAGTATAGATAAAATACTCCGAAGATTGCACCAAAGATTATTGGTATGATAATTAATTCTGATCCCATAATTGTTCGTTTTAATTGATTATTTTTAATGTGTTCTTAGCTTAAGACGATTACTTTTAAATTATGGTTACACCTTTTTCAAAATATTTTTTTAGTAGAGTTGTAACCAAAGGATCGTTAGTGTCGTCAAAAGAGCAAATGACCATCAAAAACGACCAATATTATATCACCAAAGTATTAGAAGGAGACACCAACGCATTTGCTGTTTTAGTGGATCGTTACAAAGACTTGATCTTTACCTTGGCTTTGAGAATGATTAAAAATAGAGAAGAAGCAGAAGAGGTTTCTCAAGACACCTTTATAAAGGTGTATAAGAAGTTGTCCAAATTCAAAGGAGACTCCAAGTTTTCTACTTGGATATATAAAGTAACTTACAATACGTGTTTAGATAAGCTGAAGAAATTGAAAAGAACTCAAAATACGGTTGCAATAGATGAATACACAGCGCATCAAGTAAAAACTTTTGACAATGCATTGGAAGCTTTGGAAACAGCAGAAAGAAAAGAAACCATACGAGATTGCATAAGTTTGTTGCCTAGTGAAGATGGTTTTTTATTGACTTTGTATTATTTTGAAGAACAGTCTTTGGAAGAGATTGCAAAAGTGGTCAATTTAAAACCAAACAATGTAAAGGTGAAATTGTTTAGAAGTAGAAAAAAGTTAACGACCATTTTAAGAACTCGATTGGATCCGGAAGTGATTGAAAGTTATGAAATGAGTCATGAAAAATAATCGTATTTTAGAAATATGAAAAGTAAATTAGGAACCGATGAAAGAGAATGTAGATAAAAACATAGAAGAATTAACGAAGAAAATGATGAAAGACGTTGCTTTGGAATCTCCTTCTTTTGACTTTACTTCTCAGGTAATGTCACAGCTAGATGCGATTTCTTCCAATGAAGTCACAAAATACAAGCCATTGATATCGAGGAGATTTTGGATTGTCATTCTATTGGCTGTCGTTGGACTTGTTGGTTTTTCAATATTTGGCGGTACTGCGGAAACTACGAGCTGGCTCAATAAAGTAAACCTTGACGTTATATCCAGCAATAGGATTGTAGATGGGTTGTCTAGCATCGTAATCCCGAAAACGGTTGTTTACACGATTGTACTCTTGGGGTTCGTAATGCTTGTTCAGATACCGCTACTCAAGCATTATTTTAACAAACGATTGGAAATGTAAAGTCTTAGTTAAAGTTTATTTTACTACAATCTTTCTGCATTCCTTTAAATTTTCTCTTTCTAGAATGAAAAAATACACAGCTGGCTTTAAATTAAATTGCAGAGATTTTTCAGAGAAGTTGTTTTGCTCAAAGAGTATTTTTCCATTGATGTCCAATATTCTAATGGCATCCAATTCAGGATTTCCATTAAATGTTATGAGACCTTCCTTTACAGAGTTTGTAATGATCAAATTTGAAAAATCAAACGATTCGACACTCAAAGCATTCATGATGCATACATCGGAAACGGCATTTTCATTTTCAATAATACCTTGAGAAGTTAAATCTTTTCCCGTAAAACCAATAAAATTGCTGGGGTATTTTTCTGCTCTGAAAAAGGAATTGTCCGTTCCTGCGGTTTCAAACTGATCATAAACTGTAGAGCCCCGGTACCTGTAGGATTTTTATAAGTCCATAGAACGGTACTGTTTTTGCTTACTTCCGAGACTTGGCCAAAGTGATTTTCGGCAATTATGAAATTTCCGTTGGGAAGCCCGTGCTCCCCGGATTTTTTCCATTCAAACATTGTTGTGCCCAATATGGAACCATCCCAAGTCCATTCATAATCTACAGTTTGAACATGTTGTTTTCTTTGGTATACGCCCCATTTATTATTTCTAGTGTTATTATGTGGGCAGAGCTGGAGGTAAATGTACCATCGACACCACCGTTGTTGAAAACAGAAATCTTGTCTCCATCCAAATATCCGGATTCTATCCATTTGGAATCGTGTTGCAAAAACAACTTTTAATTGGTACCATTGCCTTGTCCATACACTTGTGGATTGCCCCAACGCCACAAGAAATCGCCACTTAAATTGGAATCTCCTCCCGAGTGACCTACTGCTTCGGCAGTTGTGGTACTATGATCTATGATGTAAATCTCATTCAAATGCCTTACGGATATTATAATTTGGTCCAATGCCGCATTGTAATCTAAACCATTGGCATGCGTGTAATCTATATCTTGGTTTGGAACATTGGCATCTACAAAATTGAGATCCAAGAGTTCTGGGTGATCTGCTACAATTCCAAAATTGAGTTTCGTGTTGTCGAAATCTTGAATGAAGTGATCCGAGAATTTCCACTCCCAGACAACATTGGCGTCATTGGTTCCTACTGGTTGTATCTCTATGATTTTGTCCAAAAGCATTTCCTCCCCTACTGTGGCAGGGTTTCTGCCCATTGCTATCATTTCAGCATCCGAATACCTATCCCAAAGTAGGCAAAGTATGTTGCCGTTGGGAAGAGGTTCGGTGTCATGGTGTTGATCTACCACTGCGTACGACCAAATGACATTGTCATCCCAATCCCTAATCTCTACCACAGATTTTCCTGCACGTAAAATATTGCCATTTTCCAAAATGTATGCCGTCAAACTCGGCCGATCCGTAAAGTTCCATTCATTGACCTTTTCACCACAATCATTTATCAAATAAACATTTGTGTTTTTTTCTGGAGTGAAAAGTGTGTAACCCTCAGTAACCAAATCATCGTGAAAACGTAAGCCTACGGTTGGAGTTTGTCCGAAACTGTTAAAGACAATTGAGGGAAATGTGATTACATGTAAAAAACCCAGTAGTAGCTTTTTCATCTTTTATTTCAAAAATAGGGATATTATTTAAAATGAAAATGAAGTCCTGTTTGATTTTTATTTAAGTCTAAAAAACCACCGTCTTTGACGGTGGTCATGTTTTAAAGGCTCTGCCATTTTTTAGGTTTACCATCTAAAACTTTTTAAGATGAGTAAATATAGAAAATTAACGCATGTGTACTACCAATGTGACTATCACATTGTTTTCACTCCCAAATGTCGTTTCCGTGTTCTAGAGGGTATGGTAAAGACTTTGGTCGAGCATAACCTTCAGGTCATCAGTACTTGGAAGGATGTCATTATTCAAGAAATGAATGTACAAAAAGATCACATCCATTTGGTTTGTTCAATCCCTCCGAAGGTTTCTGTATCAGAATTCATCGGCATTCTAAAGGGAAAGATGGCAATCAAACTATTCAAGACGTATTCCAGTTTAAGGCAGAAACCGTATTGGGGCAATCACTTTTGGTCTAGAGGTTACTTTGTAAGTACCATAGGTTTAAATGAGGATATGATAAAACGATATGTGAAATATCAAGAACATCATGAATGAGCCTAATGCCCCTTTGGGGCTAATCTGAAAATCAAAGCCTCCGTTTTTAACGGAGGTTGTTTACTCGTTAAACTTTTTGAAATATAGGTGTTTAGGTTATTTTCTTAATTCGCTGCAATAGATTAATACCAGCGTTTCTTTTTCTTTTTGGAAGCCTCGCTTTTGCGTCCTTTCTTATGTTTGCTTCCCTTTTTCTTGGAAGTATGCACTTCTTTTTTTGCTTTTGGGTCCAATGGGTATGGATGATCTTCGATAACATCCAGTTGCAAGTGAATCAATTTTTGGATGTTGGAAACATAATCTCTTTCGTCAGCAGAACACAAGGAATATGCAGAGCCTGTATTTCCTGCTCTTGCAGTTCTTCCAATTCTATGCACGTAGGTTTCTGGCGCACTTGGTAAGTCGAAATTTATCACGGCATCCAAACTGTCTATGTCAATCCCTCTTGCAGCCACATCCGTGGCAACTAGGATGTTGATTTCTTTTTTCTTGAAGCTGTTCAATGCCAATTGCCTGTCGGTTTGGCTTTTGTCCCCATGTATGCTTCCTACCTTGTATCCATTTTTAAGCAATGACTTTTCCAATTTGTCCACACCATACTTTGTGCGTCTAAAGATGATGATGTGTCCATTGACGGTATTACGTAGCAAATGCAAGCACAATTCTATTTTTTGCGGTTTGGGTACGAAGTACAACAGTTGGTTCACGTTCTTTGAGGTCGAAGAATTTTGAGCGACTTCAATCCGTTGAGGTGATTTCAAGATGGTATTCGCCAATTGTTCGACCTTGTACGGTATCGTTGCGGAAAACAACAAGGTTTGTTTCTCCTTTGGGCACAAGCGCTCTATTTTTTTAACGTCGTCTATGAACCCCATGTCCAACATCAGGTCGGCTTCATCGAGAACCAGTGTTTCCACATAATCCAAGTTAACGACATCTTGTTTGTGCAAATCGAGCAAACGTCCAGGTGTGGCTATCATGATGTCAACCCCATTCTTCAAAGCCTCTTTTTGAGGTTCGATGGAAGCTCCTCCAAATATAACGGCAGTTATCAATTTCGTATGCGTGCTGTAGCTTTGAAAGTTGTTCTCTATTTGTATGGCCAACTCCCGTGTCGGACTTACTATCAATGCACGAATTTTTTTGCCTTTTTTTGGGGCTTCTTGCTTGTCGTACAGCGATTGTAGGATCGGCAATGCGAAAGCAGCCGTCTTTCCTGTTCCTGTCTGTGCGGAAACGATAACATCTTTCTTGTTTAAAACCAACGGAATCGTTTTTTCTTGCACCAAAGTAGGGGAGTCATATCCTTTTTCTGCGATGGCTCTTAAAATAGGTCTGTTTAGTTTTAAATCTTTAAATGACATATGTTTCTGATTTGTGGCAAAGATAGCTGAAAATGCATTGCCTTTTGTTTCCCAATGCAGGATTGTACATTGGGAATTGTTCAAAGCATGTTTATCTATGCTTTCAATTGCATTTTTTGAAACGTAGATGGAGTGTAGCCACAATTGTTTTTGAATACTCTCGAAAAATAGGCGTAGTCCTTATAACCCAGAGCCCAAGCTATTTCTGAGAAATTGCTTTTGGAATAGATCAATAGACGTTTAGCTTCAAGAACCAGACGCTCGGCAATCAAGGAAGAGGTTGTTTTATCCAATGTTTCCTTGCAGATGCGATTAAGGTGCTTTGGAGACATGTTCATCATTTTTGCATAGGCTTTTGGTGATTTTTCGGTGATGTAGTTTTCCTCGATCAGTTGTTCCAATTCGTGAATCTTGATGGCATAGTTTTTAGATTTTACCATCGTGTTCTTGTTTTGTTCCGTAGTCAATTGAGTGAGTTCAATGTAAATCAAGTCTATCAAACTGCACAGTTTTTGTTGTTTCATGAGCTTGTTGGAAGAAAAATCATTGAAAATGGTTTTAAACAAGTTTTCGAAAAAGAGACCAGCTTTGACTTCCAAGTAATAACAAGGTGAGTTTTGACTGGAATAGAAAAAAGGAAAATGGTTTAAAGTTCGATTGGTATAGGTTGTTTCATAAAACGATTGACTATGGAAAAACACATATCCTTCTGGAGCTTCGGTAAATTCCCAATGATGTGTCTGTCCAGGCTTAAGTAAAAAGATGCTGTTTGGCTTGATGGCGTATGTGGTGAAATCTATCACATGAAACCCTTTCCCTTTTGTGAATAGGACTGTAACATAGAAATTATGCTTGTGAGGTATTGTAATCGAGTGATGATTCTTTTTTAAATGTTCAGAAAATGTATTGGCATAAAACGATTCTGTCTTATGCGCTGGTTGAAATTGATCTAAATTTAAAATTGGAAGTTTTTTCATCGTTGGAAATTTGAAAATGTCCTAATTGTACAAATTTATGCAATTATTGGATAATACATATTCATTTGCTTTGGGGTAAATTTGTATGAAATATAAGAAATAAGAAATGGCACGTATAATTAGCTTGTTGAACTGTAAATGTCCAAAATGTGAAAAAGGAAAGGTGTTTAGTTCCAAGGGTTTTGTCCTTTTGGGACGGATGCCGATCATGAATGAAAATTGTCCAAGCTGTCAACATAAATTCGAGATGGAGACTGGTTTCTTCTTTGGAGCTATGTTTGTAAGTTATGCAATGGCAGTTGCAGAAGCCATTGTCGTATTTTTAATTGCATTCAACTTTGTGAAGTCTTCCATTCTGCTGGTTTTGATTGTCGCGATGGTAATTCTGTTGATGGGGTTTGTGAATTTAAGATATTCCAGAATGATTTGGATGTATCTGTTTACCAAGAAGAGTCGTTGAGTTTAACGATGTTTCTTCCAATAGCGTTTGCCATAACCACAAAAAAATTCTGACCCAGCTTTTATTTTGCGAGTGGCAACAATGCATACTTCGTCATCTTCGTTTAAAGTTATTTGAGCATTGTTTTTAAATGGAGAGTTGTTAAAACCGTTGGTGTCATTGGCATATTTTGCAAAACAGTCAACGTGCTTGGAATCCATGATGCTGCCATTCAACAAATTGATGAAGTATTGATCTTCTCCTTTTTCTGCCCTTGTCTTGGCTACTGCATCCGATAGAACTTCACCTTTGAACAGAGAAATTATTTCACTTCTGTAAATGTCTATGGCTGTAAACAAACCGTTACCTGCATTGGGTAATTGGGAAATCTCGATATACAAGTAATCGGATTCGGGAGTGTCGATGGTGTTAGACATATTCTTTTTTCATAGATGAAATTACAAAACCAACAATCCGTAATCGCGAAGCGTAAAAATGGGTTTCGAAAACCAAAATAGTTCAAAATCTTCGAAATGCGTTTCGAAATCTACTTTTAATTGGGAAAAGGAAAGTTGTTTTTCGTTATTGGGAGAAAGCAATTCCAGAGTGTCCAAAAACCATTCTCCCTTTTCTTTTTCGGTGATAATTTGAAACGTTTCAATTTTATCGTGAAATGTCATTTCCAGAAAGTTCTTGGTTTCACCTCTTTTTGTTTTTGAAAATTCAGCGACTAGAGGCAAGCGACCCAACCATGTTATTTTTGCAGTGGGTTTTATGTTGAAATTGATTTCGGTTTCCAAACTGTCGTATATGAAATTGGGGTGTATCGTCGTTTGGGGGATTTTAAAGTCGAACCATTCATCCAAAGGTAGGTCGAACCCAATGCCATGCATGAAATTGAACAAGGATTTTTTCAAACCGAAACTGAATTTGCCATGATCTATTCCCGTACTGTCAGTGAAATCAACATCGTTGTTGGCAAATGTGATGGTCTTGTAATTTGGCAGAACACCATAGTCCGATGGATTTTGTCCTACTGGACTATGCGTCGTCAATGCGAATTGGTGCCAAAAACCGGATTGTAGGATGCCAACTTCAAACAGTTGCCTTACCATTTCCAAGCTGTCCACGGTTTCTTGTATTGTTTGTGTTGGGTAGCCATACATCAAGTAGGAATGTACCATGATGTTGGCTTCGGTAAAGTTTCGGGTTACCCGTGCTACTTGTTCTACGGTAACGCCTTTGTCTATTAACTTCAACAAACGATCCGAGGCCACTTCCAAACCGCCTGAAACGGCAATACATCCGGATGCTTTCAATAACAAGCAAAGGTCCTTTGTAAAGTTTTTTTCGAACCTGATGTTGGTCCACCATGTAACGGTCAATCTTCGCTTTAAAATTTCCAAGGCCAGCGCTTTCATCAATGCCGGTGGGGCTGCCTCGTCTACGAAATGGAATCCTGTTTCGTTGGTTTGTTCTACCAGTTCCTCCATTCTGTCCACCAATAGTTTGGCGGCGATGGGCTCGTATGTTTTTATGTAATCCAAGGAGATGTCGCAAAAGGTGCACTTCCCCCAATAGCAACCGTGTGCCATTGTCAATTTGTTCCAACGGCCATCGCTCCACAGACTATGCATGGGATTGGCAATTTCTATGACCGAAATGTAATCTTCCAACAACAAATCGGAATAATCGGGAGTTCCTACCGCGTGTTGCTTGTAATCGGGTTTTGTTGTGTCGTTCTTGTAGGTTACCGTTTCGTTTTCCAATAGAAAGGTACGCTTGTAAGTCCGTTTGCTTTGGTCTGCGTCAGCATCGCAAACGGCTTTGCAAAGTAGTTCGATGGGCAATTCGCCATCATCCAAAGTAATGTAATCGAAAAACTCAAAAACGCGGGTATCTGTGACCGATCTCAATTCCGTATTTGGAAACCCACCACCCATGGATATCGAAATGGTTGGATGGTTTGCCTTTATATGTTGTGCACATCGAAAGGCAGAATATAGATTGCCAGGAAAAGGAACGGAGATGCAAACCAATTTTGGTTGTACTGTCTTTAAGCGATCCTCAAGAATTCGTAGGGTTATGTCGTCAATGAACGTGGTGTTTTCTTGTAAGCTATCATACAATTCGTCGAATGAGTTGGCACTTTGCCCCAAGCGTTCTGCATAGCGGCTAAAACCGAAATTTGGATCGATGCATTCGATGATGAAATCCGATAGATCTTCGAGATACAAGGTTGCAAAATGTTTGGCCTTGTCTTGCATTCCCATTTCACCAAAGGCCCAATTCATATCATCCAATTGTTCGAATCTGGATGCTTTTGGGAGAAAATTGTCTGTACAGATTTGTCTGGCCAAAGTTTGATTTTTACCTTGTAGAAAACGAATAACTGCATCCAAAGGTTGCAAGTAATCATCCTTTAAGACATAGATGCGTTGACAATTTTCTGAAACTATGGAATCGTTTTCAATGGCCAAGTCGAATAGCTTCTCAAATGTCTTTTTGCTGAAAAGCTCCAAAATGACCTCTATGCCCAAATCCATTTGAAATGCAGAAATGCCTTTCGTATTCAAAAAGCCTTTAATGTATGCAGTTGCAGGGTAAGGCGTATTCAATTGAGTGAATGGAGGCGTAATGAGTAAAAGATCTTTCAATGCTGACGTAATGATTTTGATGCAAAGATAGTTGAAAAGTTCGACCGTCATTCCAACACATGCAGGAATGACAAAAAACTATTGTTCTCCCTTCAATATCTCGGCTACTGCTTGTTGGTACTTTTGCGAGTTTGTCGCCTTTTTGATTTTCTTGTAGGTCTTTTGAGGGTTCGTAAACGATTGCGAAAAATACTCCCAAAAACCCAACATTTTCATCTTTATTGGTGTGGGCCCAGATAGGGCAGCATCATATTGTTGATATATTTCCTCATGAAATGCAGCAAATGTTTCGAATCTGTCTTTTGGGTAGTCCAACGTATCACTTTTTATCATACTTGGTAAAAAAGGATCAGCTATCAAACCGCGACCTATCATAAAATGGTCTATGCTTGGAAAACGTTCTTGAATGGCTTTGAATTGCGTTACCGTTTTAATGTCCCCATTGTAATACAACTTGTGTTTGGTGTTATCCACGCAACGTTGAAATGCGTCTAAATCCACACCACCTTTATAGAGTTGTTTCCCTATGCGAGCATGAATGGCTATGTTCTTCAAAGGGTATTGATCCAAAACGGGCAAAGCATCTAAAATCTCAGCACTGTTTTCATAGCCCATTCGCATTTTCATGGACACGATGATGTCAGTTTCCGTGTGAGCACGTTTCAATACGTGGTCAATTTTTGCAGGATCTGCAATCAAACCTGAGCCCATACCACGTTTGGTAACCATTGGATAGGGACAACCAAGGTTCCAATTGAGTTCTCTGTAGCCAAACTGTCGTACGTACTTTGCGACAAACAAGAATTCTTCCACATCGTTGGTTATCACTTGCGGGATAACCTCCAATGTCGTGTTGTTTTCCGGTAGTATGTCTCGTTCGTAAGACCCTTTTACGATCAACTTCCCATTGAGTCTTATGTATGGAGAATAAAATGTGTCTATGCCTCCAAAATATTTGTGAAACGCATTGCGAAAACGAAAATCGGTAAAGCCTTGCAATGGTGAAGACAGCAGTGTAAACGACATAAATTGATTTATAATGCTGCAAATATAGTTTAATTGTACTGTGTTTCAGCAATAAAAAAACGGTGCAATACATAGTTTTTCTTCAAAAAAATACAGGTGTAATTACGGGTATGCATTGTTTTTACTTATGCTACCTTGTACCAATAAAACAATAATCGCCATGAAAGCTTCCTTTTGCCTATTCGTATTATTTTGTTTAATGACCAGTTGTGATGGTAAGTCCGAGCTTGAAGATGTCGTAAAAGACGGAGGTCTTCCAGAAGATTTGCGTTCTGGTGCGACTCCCAAAGAGGCAGCCAAGTTTGCTTGGGATACCTTTTTGGCCATCAATGCGCTTGTAGACGATGGGGCAGGTACACATTGGGAAAACTACAAAGAAGCCTATGACATCTTTTTACCCAATGCAGAAAGTCCTACTGCTTGGGGAGAACCAACTCCGGCTAATCTGACAGTTTGCGATACCATTTCCGGTAGCAATAAGATTTTAAGAATCACTTCCAAGATAAGCCCGATGATTACCGAAACAGACCAGGCTGTTGGTGGTGTGCTCATTGATAAAAATTCCAATCTGGTGCATTACGAAGTGTATATGAACAAACCAATGTTTCAGTATGTCTTGGAAAATCAGTTTTACAATGCCGTAAAGCAAGCGGGAAGCCAAATCGATTTCCCTGTCGGAAGCATGGAATTAAAAGCCTCTTGGCGAATCTTGGATCCAGAAAGAGATGACATTGGACGTTATTACACCTCCAAAGCCATCGTGTACATTCCAGATGGCAAGGACATTAAAAATGACGGCTGCATTCCTGATGTGGTAAAAAGCAAGATAGAAGACTGTTCGGAACAATTGGTTGGATTGGTAGGTCTTCACATTGTGTATAAGACACCTTCCAACCCCAATTTCGTTTGGATGACTTTCGAGCAAAATGACAATGTGGAAACAGAAGCGACAAAGAAAGCAGGTATCGTGCCTTCTTTTTACGATTCAGACAAAGCCATAGGCTATTGTGAAAACAACAGTAGACAATGTGATTGCCCAGAGCAAACTATGACACAGGTAACACGGCAAAACCTCATTCCAGATTGGGTAAAAATGGCAAATAAAGAGTACCAAGAGGATTTGCACGAGCAAAAATCCGTTTGGGAACATTACAAGCTTATTGGTGTGCAATGGCCAACGGACAAAACCAGGGTAGGAAGCCCGATATTGCAAAATTTGGCGAATAGCAGCATGGAGACCTTCAATCAAACGGCGAGTAGTTGCATTGGTTGTCATGCCTTTGCACGCTCTTCCAATCCTACCATTTACTCCGATTTTAGTTGGGTAATGGGTAGAGCAACCAATCCAGTTGCCAAATTGCCGGAACCCAATGGGCCAGACGTATTGAAATATGTGATGCGTGCCAATCCCTATAAAAAATGGGGTACTTGGCCAGACGACAAATGGAATGTCTTCAGCAAAGCGACTCCTGGTGAGAACCCACATGGAAAGACCATTAAAATTTACGTTAACGACATTGCTTTGGAGGCTTATGAAAACAACCCAACAACGATTTCCTCTTTGCCAGTAGGAAGTATTGTCCTAAAGGAAAATTACCGAACGACGCCTCCCAATGTCCCTCGTTTTAGCGACCTGGTAGAATTAACCATTATGTACAAGGCTAAAGACAAAGACGGTACGGTGCGTTGGTTTTGGCAAAAGACGCCTCCTTATGGCCCTATAGATTCTGCTAGTTTCAACCAACAAGGCTGCATAAGTTGTCATATGAGCTGGAAAGGCAACGGTGATGGCATGCTAAGTTTTAACTTTGGCAAAAGGCCTGTCATCACAGAGCGACCTTATAGTCCTTTTGATGAGAAAGAGTAAGGGATGTTGAAGGGATTGATGTAAACACATTGCGCTATTTAATATGTTATAAACTAGAGTTTAATTGTTGGTGTTGTATGGGAATAAAAATGGGTATATAAATTAGAAGGAACAAAAGAGAGGATTAAGGCTGTTCTGTGTATTGAGGTTTAATCTCGTTTTTCTTTGTCGCTTTTCTCCGTACTCGCCTAAATGCTTGATATTGTATTTAATACTTGAAGTTAATAGGGATAATGTGATTTTTTTGTTAAATTCAACAACTTAATATTAAATTTTTTAGTATGAAAACATTAAAAATTAGTTTAAAATTTAAAAGACTTCTAATGGTTATTCCTTTATTGGTATTCGTAGCCTCTTGTGAATTGGAAGAATCTGCACCTGAAGCTGAAAAGGAAGCGGCTATCAGTGATGAATTAAGATTGACTTTAGAGGCTGAACAAGCAACGTATCAAGGATTTCCCAGAGTATTTAAAACCTTGTATGGTACTCGGGTTGAAGTTGTAGATTTTGGTGACGGAAATTACGCCTTGGGTGATATGATCTTGTCTAAAGAGAATTTTGAATCGGAATTAGCAGGTAAAGGAGTATGGGATAGACGAAAGATTAAATGGCCCAATAAAACCATCCTATATAGATATTCTAATAATATGCCACAGGCTACCAAGAACAAGGTAGATAACGCTGCTAATTACATTACTAATAATACCGATTTAAATGTACGTAAATGGAATAATGATAATGAAGGGTATGTATGGGTAGGTTATAGTGAATCAAAAGGCTGCTCGGCGGAAGTAGGATATAAAAACAAAAAATTCCCTGGACAAAAAATGAACATATCTTTGAACTGTTCTCAAGGTACGGCGATTCACGAATTTTTGCACGTGGCTGGAATTATTCACGAACAAAACCATTGGAATAGAGATGCCTATGTTGATGTATTATTTAATAATATATTGACGAATAAAAAGTCCAATTATTTCAAGGTGTCAGATGCTGATGGTTATGAGATTTCAGATGTACTCGATACTAATTCTATAATGATGTACGGTTCAAACTTCTTTAGAACTCAAGAAGCTAAAGATAACGGTTGGAGATCTATGAGGAGAGTAGACGGAAGTACTATAATTCCCAATCGTAGTTATATGACAACAAAAGACATAAATATTATTAATGCTGTTTATTAGTGGGATTTTAATAATTAGAGGTCATTAGTTACGAGCATATAATTTTGTTTTGATAAATTTTATCAGAATGCACCATTCTTACAATAAGATTGTTGAAGATGTTCACTTTGCTAGTAGATCTATTTAAACGGTAGCAAAGCTCATCTAAATATCTATTGATGCTAAAACAACTACAGGTCATTTACAGGTCATTCATCTCCCAATTGTTTGAATTTGAAATTGTCGTTTGATGAGGACTGATGTTCCTTTATCATGATGGCCTCCATTTTTTCTATGATGTCTGGGTGTAGATGAGCTATGTCGTTGCTTTCCGAAACATCGTTTTCCAAATCGTATAGTTCCAATTTTAGATTGCCCTCGAAGATGTTTTTCCTTATGCCTTTCCATTTGCCCATTCTTATGGCTTGTTGTCCTTTGTAACTGGGAAACTCCCAATATAGATAGTCGTGCTGCCTTTGTTTTTGATCTAGCAAAGTAGGCTTGAAACTAATGCCGTCTATGCCTTTGGGAGCTTCTACTCCCGATAGTTCGCATATTGTTGGCATCATATCGTAAAATGCCGAAATATGTTTGTTTGTGGTTCCTGGCTTGATGTGGTTTGGCCAACTGACAATGAGCGGTACCCTTATGCCTCCTTCATATACGAATCCCTTGGTTTTTCCATATCCATTTTGAAAAGGCTTGGAGCTTTCAAAGTAGTCGAAATCGACACCTCCCAAATAGGTTGGACCATTGTCGCTAGAAAATATGATAACGGTGTTTTCATAGATTCCCAAATCTTTCAAGGTAGACACCAACTCACCCAATTGATCGTCCAAGTAGCTTATCATTGCAGCGTAAGTTGCTCTTGGGTATCTGTTTGGAAAATAGGCATGGTCTCCAACGTAGGGTTCTTCATCTCCTAGAATCTTGCGGTACTTGTCCACATACTCTTTTGGAGCCTGCAATGGCAAATGAGGTAGAGGAGAAGCATAATACATGAAAAATGGATTGTCCTTGTTGTCTTTGATGAAGGTCAAGGCCTTGTCGTGTATCTTTTTCGGAGCATAATCTCGTTGTGTGAACTTTGCATAACTGGCTTCATCATATATGTCTGCCAACGAGTCCAGTTTTGTACTTGGAGCTATCAAGGCATTGTTAAGCGTGTCCTTTGTCGTGTTTTCCCAAAGGTGCGAAGGGTAGAGGTTGTGTGCCTGTCTTTGGCAATTGTAGCCATAGAAATAATCGAACCCTTGAAGATTTGGAGTGCCTTCGCTTTCTGGAGCACCCAATCCCCATTTGCCAAAGATCCCCGTCTTGTAGCCTCCTTTTTGTAGTTGTTCTCCTAAGGTTACGGTGCTGTCTGGTATGGGGCGTTGGCCTTCCAAAGATGGGTCTTGTGATGCTTTTTGATAATTCCATACATCCCCACGTTCCCTCCATTCGTCATTTCCTCTAATGTAGGCGTGACCAGTGTGTTGTCCTGTCAAAAACACATAACGGGCTGGAGCACATACGGGTGCGCCGGAATAGTGCTGTGTAAATTGCATTCCGTTTTTTGCCAAGGCATCTATGTTCGGGGTGAGAATTTTTTGTTGTCCGTAAGCACCAACTTCTCCATACCCCAAGTCGTCTGCTAGGAAATAAATGATGTTGGGAGGAGTTTCCTTTTCTTTTTTATTGGATTGACAATTGAATAACAGCAGCAACAACGGAGTTAAAAAAAAACATTTTTTCATAATGCCATATATCTTATAGTTAGCGAGGTTCCATTTTATGAAAATGAAGTTAAAGGTAAATATACATAAACCATAGCTGTTTTTTTGGGCCATGCTTTCATGTTTTGGCATTCAATCTAATCCTAGCAATGGAAAGGGGGTGATTTCGTCACTTATAGTGGCTCTTAAGGGAAAAAGAGCAAGGAATATGGGCAAGCATGTTGTCGTCTATCATTTTCTCAATGGTGATTTCTAGAATCAATGAAATGATCGTGGTATGGTACAAGCTGTATTTTTCTTCGGATGTCAAACTGGAATAATGAGTTTCGTAATGATTCAAGCGGTTACCGTCGGAAAGATACCATCCCTGTTTCGATTTTATGGATCTGTTTTCTCGATCAAAGACTTGCTTGACATGGTCGATAAGGTTGTTGTCCATATAAAGTTGGCATAGATACAATTCTCGTAAAAGATCCCAATTTTTCTGCACATTGTATTTGTCGATGCATAACGATAGTACTTCCAGGCAGAGTGTTTTCATTTTCAACTGTTCATTCCAATAGTCATTGGATCCGAAATGAGTGCTGTAAAAAATGATGTGTGTGAGGTAATAGGTGTTTGCAGTACCTATGCCCTTGGATTCAATGTCCTTTAAATAAAATAAGAATTTGCCGAACCAATTGTGATTTTCATTGTAAAAGATGGATTTGATGTAGTCTATTTCCAGTCCTTTGGCGTCGGATTTCCTTATGCTTTGAAAATCTATGGTGTTTTCAAGGCAATATTTGGTGAAAATACCATGGTATTCCGGCAAGATGTTTTTATTGTCTATTATTTTCAACAGTTTTAAATATTTTTTAGGAAGTCGACTTTCCTCGTTCAATATGAAACAAAGCAAAGAGAATTCCCCAGAAGCTTTAGCGAGTAAATCCTTGCTTATGGATTTACTCGCTAAAATGTCTTTGGAGATGAAATCGAATATCCAGTTGACAGGTTTCATCTATTCCCCCAAAGCTTCTGGTAAGTCTTGAGCATTCAACTTGTCAAGGGTCTTGTCTATTCGAATGAGTTTTATGACCCAGCTCTTTCCGTTTTGTCCCTCATCAGGTTTAGCCAATGTTCCAATTGGCGACTCTTCTGAATCGTTTGCCAAGGATGTTACCAAGTCTTCAAGGTTGTTGATTCCGTGCTTGGCTAATACTCTTTTGATCTTTTCTTTTGTTACGTCTGGCATAATATAAAGTTTTAATGATTAATACTATTCCAAAAGTAATCTTTGACCAATCTCATTTCAATACCTGTTAACGGGTATTTTTAAGCTAAGTGGGATTGGCAATGTGAATGATATTTCAATGATTCCTACGTTTGGACCTTTCAACCAATCGGGGTTGCAGAGAAGTTCAGATCAAGATGTGGTGCAATTCCATTTGGAAGGTGTTTTATGGAGTTGAGTGGCGCCTATAGGTCTTATCGAAAATATCGCACAAAAAAACCACTTTGGCAAAGAAGTGGTTTTGTGTTTGTCCCAAGAATGGCAATCTATTGTTTCGTAGCTGCCTCATAAGCTTCTTTTCCTCCTACAACTGGTAGGGCAATGGTCGTTTTGTCTAAATCCAAAGTTAATTCCGTACCTGCCTTTGGGTGCAATGTAAAGTCTTGGTCGCTGGAAAATACCATAAATCCAATTTTCTGGCCTTTGGGAATTATTTGGTCGTCTGGCATCAAATCAAAATTCACGGTGTAGAATTTGCCAGGCTTCAAAGGTTCACTTTCCGTCAAGGACTTGTGATTTTGTGGATCTGCCCAACCACGAGTTATGATGTTGTCGTTTATTTTCTCACCTTCCCAAGGTAAAGAGACCATCCAAACCGATAGGTTTGCAGCGGGTTTGCTACTTGCCAATGTTATGGATACTCGAGTAGTTCCAGATAAGTACAAATCCTTGGTCAATGTCGGTGTCGTGTACAGCAATCTATGTTTTGACGTTTCAGCCTTAGCCAAATCCTTTCCGGAAAAAGCATAGTCGTCCACCAATGTTTCCTTGCCTTGTTTTTTTGTCTTACCACTGCTCAAAGTTCCCGATTTCAATCCGCTAGCCTTTAAGTACAAAGTAACGTCGCTGGCATCTGGGTTTGGATAATCCTTATAGGACGTTGGCTCTTTGAAATTGTCATTCTCCCTTACTATCCATGCGCGAGCATCCGATTCCACATTGTTTTCCACGCCATGCAAATAGCGAGTAAACCAACGATTCATCATTGTCATTGGAGGTGGGCCTCCGTGTCCATGTTGGTGGTAGTATATTTGAGAAGGGATTCCTTGCTTTTTGGCTTGTTGGTAGATGCGGTTGCTGTGTTCTGGCATGACATTCCAGTCGTTAAAGCCATGGGACATCAACAAGGCTGCTTTCATAGGTGCCATTTGATTCAAATAATCACGTTTGGCCCAGAAGTCGTTGAGATCTCCAGTTTGTCTGTCCATGCCATTTTTCATTTCGGTATCACGGATTCTCTTGTTGTTGTTCGCACGTTTCGATTCGTCACCACTATGTACGAAATCATACAATACGTCGATGTCCTCACCTAGATAACCTCCAGGAGAACGTACCAATCCGTTGGATCTGTAATAGTGATAGTATGACGTGTTGGGAGCAATGGGGATAATCGCTTCCAATCCTTCTACTCCAGTCGTGGCTGCCGCCAATGGCAGGGTGCCATTGTATGACGTTCCTGTCATCCCTACTTTTCCAGTAGACCAAAATGCCGTCACAGGTTCGTTTCCATCACGCTCGGTATAACCTTTGGCTCTACCGCATAGCCAATCTATCACTGCCTTTGGAGCCAAGGATTCATTCTGTCCACCAATGGTTGGTGCTCCGTCCGACAAACCTGTTCCTGGTGAAGAAGAGTGTACTACGATGTAACCTCTTGGCACCCAGGTTCTGATATGTGAATTGGATATGATCGGTCTTTTTCCCAAACGTTTTACTTCTGGGTGTACTCGCTCTTTGGCCGTACCGCCTAGTTCTTGTTTTACATCCCACATCGAGCCCGGTACATCTGGAGCTACTCCTGCGAAATAAGGACTTGATACGTAAACAACCGGGAGTTTCAATCCTTCGGTATCTGTTTGTGCTGGCCTTGTTACGGCAACGTGCATTCTGTCTGGTTTTCCATCGTCATCCGAGTCGAATGTCGTTTCAACCCAAAGATCATGTCTAATCCAATCACTGGATTTGTCAAAGGCTTCGACTATTTGGGCTTCTCCGTTTTCAAAAACAGGAACGGTCTTTGTTTTTTCTTGTGCAGAAACCGTTGTAATCAATGCAGCTAGGAATACTGTTCCAATTGCTGATTTTAAGTATGTTATCATAAGCTGTCGTATTCTATGTTAATTGCTACGAAAGTTAATGGTTTTTTGTTATACAGTCAATATTATGGTGGGCTTTAAGAAAGTGTTAACATCTATTTGTCATCGTATGGACAGGACTGAAAATAGGTTTGAAGGTTGAATTTCCTATCCTCGAATTTTTCTTGGAGGATCTTAAAATGCTGAATTCTGTCTATTCTGAAGGCACGGTATTCATTTCTAAGATAACACCACGCAATCAAAATCCATTTGTTCTTGGTGGCATACAAGGCATAAGGCTCAATTTTTCTGAAAGTGACGTTCGTGTCATTCACCTTTTGATATTTGATTTCCGTGTAGTTGAAATTGGTTATGGCAAGTTGTATTTCCGAAAGGGCATTGCTAGTTATGTTTTCGTAATCGGAATTGAAAACGTGGATTTGGTTGTTCAGTCTTTCACTCTTTTCCTGTATGGATGTCCTAAATACGGATTTGATCTTGGTGAACGCATCATTGAAGTCTTTGGAAAAGGAAATGTCGTTGGTTTGGTTAACAAGATTTTGTGCCGTAATCAAGGCATTGGCTTCTTTTTCCGTGAATTGGACAGGTGCTACCGTGTAGCCTTCCATTAGGGAATATCCTCTTCCTTCGATGGTGACAACGGGAACGCCAGCTTCTTCCAGTTTCCTGATGTCTCTGTATATGGTGCGCACGCTCACATTGAACTTTTTTGAAAGTTCTGTTGCTGTCAATATACGTTTGGATTTCAACAGCGTTAAAATGGATATGAGCCTTGATAGTTGAGACATGAGCAACAAAGATAGTGAACCCCGTGGAACTCACTACCTTTCTTGGATTGGATTCAAGACATGGAGTGCAATGCGATCCTGTTGCCTTCCGTATCTATGAACTGGGCGATGAAGCCCCAATCCCCAATGCTGGTCTTGGGCATTGTTACCTTACCACCAGAATATTCCACCTTGTCAAGAGGCTCACTTAGATCATCCCCGCCATTTAGATAGATGATGCAACCATCCTTGGTAGGGTTTTGTCCTTCACCTTCAACGATGGCACCTCCGATTCCATTTTTTTCGATGTCATGCGGAAAAACACCATATTTAATGTTTTCTTCAGGCATTGGGTGATCTGTGATTTCAGAGGCCAATACGGTAGTATAGAACTTTTTTGCCCTGTCATAGTTTTTTACTGGAATTTCAAACCAGTTTACTGCATTTGTCATTATAATTGATTTTTATTGTTAAACGTAATGCAAAATTAGGTGGGATTGTGTCGTAACATGTCAGGGGTGAAAAATAGTATTTGTTTTTTTTGAATTGGTTTTGAATAGTATTCAAGTCTTGATCATTTCCCAAGTAAGCAAAAAACCACATTGAGGGCAATGTGGTTATATTTCTATTTGAAGAAGTTCCCAACTATGTTTTTTGACTTTTGTATAATTTGTAAAAAAATGATGGTAGGAAACCAAAGTTTAAAAGGAGAAATCCAAGGATTAATAACTTGCCCGAATATGGCCAATGGAAGAATTCGAACAAAGTACCTGTGCTCAACGTGAAAAAGGCTAAAAAGCCTAATGGGTAAACTGCATTTTTCATTGTTTTGGTATTAGGTGTTAGAAATTACGAGTGATGTTTTAAAATAGACTTCATGTATTTTTCATAGATGAAAAGAGGTAGGCAGAGCAGTGCCAAGGCAATAATGCCAGTTCTCAATATGTAGCTTGCAAATGGCCAATGCATTATCTTGAAAAGAGTGCCTATTATCAAGATGCTTGCCATTGCATAGAGGGATACGTAAAGCGCTCTTCTTGCTTTTAACATTTTTTTACAATGTATGGTATAGTTGGTGTCTCTTTGTATTTGTTTCATATTTTGATAGCCACCAAATTGTTGTATGACCTTTTTATAGGTAGACTCAAAATCTTCTGAACGTTCAGTTTCAATGGCTGTACAAATATGATCCAAGATGTCTTCCTTCAATTCTTTGGAGTTTATCCCGTTATGGGTTAAGCTGTTTGAAATAAAATCGATTTGTTGTTCTGTCAAACTCATTTTGCTAAAGATTTTGGGTTGAATATTATGGAAAGCGTTTCAATGAAGTCTATTATCTCATCCGTTTTTTTCGTAATGATTTTTTTCCCGGATCTTGTTACCGTGTAATATTTCCTAACACGCTTGCCTATATAGGTTTTTTCTGTCTCCAATACATTCTGATGCTCCAACTTGTGCAATATGGGATAGAGTGCTCCTTCTGAAATATCTATTTTTCCTTTGGTCAACTCCTTTACCTTTTGCGTTATTTCATAACCATACATTTTACCATTGTCGCTCAATAGCTTTAAAATGATGGGTTGTAGCGTACCTTTTGTTAATTCTTTACTATACATAGGGCAAATATACATTTTATTAAAATGCATACAAGTAAAATGTTTATATTTTTTTTGAATATAAAAAAAGCCACATTGAAGACAATGTGACTTTAAGTAGTAGTATTGGTGGTATTTGAAAACTTATTCCTTTATGAACTTTATGGAGAAGTCTTTGAAATGGATGAAGTAGACCCCGCTGTTTAGGTTTCTGATGTCTATTTTTTCATTGCGTCCTATTATGCCGTCAAATATGAATTGTCCATTTAAGCCATATATTTCGTAATCTTTTTTAACTTCGATTTTGGAAATTTCAATGAAATCACTAGATGGATTGGGATAAACCGACATTGTATTCGTTTCATTTTCTGGCACGGACAACAAACACCCATTACCTTCATCGCAGTCCGATACATATAACCAAACATTGTTTTCCCCAGGAATCTCATTCGGGTTGGCATACCATTGATTTTTCCAGATCATGCATTCATAGTATACTTTTGTATTCGAGTTGGGGTAGGAATATGCGGCTTCGTATTCGCTTATGTCGCAAAAGGAAGAAGTGCATCCTGGACCTTCGGTACAATCCGAGACCATTGCCCAGACATTGTTGTCTCCAGGAACCTCATTGGGGTTTGCGTACCATTGATTTTTCCAGATCTTACAATCATAATAGACCTCTGTATTGGCATTGGGGTAGGAATTGGTCGAAACATATTCTTCTACATTGCAATATAGAGTGGCTTCGTTACCTATGTAAGGGGAATCGTCTTTGATTTCCTTAGAATGTGGAAATGGATAATAATCAATTGTTTTTTGCATTGCAGTGGCTTCTAACATTCCATTTGTCATGAAAAAGGGAACTTCATCCGAAGGAGTGCAATTGGCTGACCAGAAAGGGGTTAGTTCTGTAAATGCTGGCTTGTTTGCAAGTGGATAGTAGATTTGGATAAAAACAATGATAAGAAAAATGGATAAGACATTTTTTTTGTTTTTCGGTTTTTTTGAGGGCATCATAAAAGTTTAATTTTAAAGGGGTTTATAATTAGTTTCTAATTTAGATTAAATTATAAAATCTTCCGAGTGAAAAATAACTTTTACGTTAAAATGTTGTTTTTAATCGATAATATGTTTGGTTTAATTTGAGTTGTTTTATGGTTTTCTGTGTTAAATTGCTTTAAAGAAGGTTTTTGTGTATTATTGAATGTTTTGTCGTTTTATAATAAGAAAAAGAGACTGTTCATAAGAAACAGTCTCTTTGAGGTTGTGCCTACTTTAGTCTTTTATGAACTTAGCAGTATTGTTTTCCAGTTGAATGAAATAGACACCTTCGTTTAATCCACGAACATCTATCTTTTGACCTCTTTCAATGGTTCCGCCGGAAACATATTGGCCAGATAGATTGTATATCTTATACTCTCTTGCTTCATCAAGGTTTGAGATTTCGATGTAGTCGCTCGATGGGTTGGGGTACAAGATGATCTTGTCCAAGGTACTTTCCGTTACGGACAATGTGCAACCATCACCTTCATTGCAATCCGAAACAAATGTCCAAACGCTGTTGTCTCCTGGAATTTCATTTGGATTGGCATGCCATTGGTTTTTCCAAATCTTGCATTCATGATACACTTGGGTGTTGGCTGTAGGGTAGGAACTTGCTGCATCGTATTCTCCAACACCACAATAGAGCTCGCCTCCTCCCGTAGGGTTGCATCCTTCCGTAACCCCTCCTGAATAGGGAGACATGGAAAAGTTGTTTGCGTTCTGTATCGCTGTAACTTCGGAAACCCCGTTCAATACGGCGCTAGCTACATTTAGGTAGGAGTAGGCTGAGCTGTCAGTGCCTTCCATCAATACCTGCCATATCATTATGCCATCATTGTCGTCGTTTCTGTAGGCATGTTCTTCTATGTGATTGGACAAGGAAGCCACATTTTCATGTGTGTACTCGTAATAAGGACCCCAAGGTTCGTTAGGGAAGTGTACTCCAGCAGCAATGCTTATGTCGTATTGTTCTGCATAATACGCAAAGGCATCATACATTATCGAGCGGTTGGTGCTGGCTCCCGCATTGTAGCCTTGAAAGGCGATTAAATCGATTTTTGAACCGACGTTGTTCAAAACGGGAATCATATGCCCCGTAGCAGAAAAGCCAAACAGATTGATGCCGTTGGTCGGTACTGTCGCATTGTAGAGGTTGGTGTCGTCTTCTCCAGTTAGGGTGTTCCTGTTTGCATAGGCAAATGGGGAAGCAGGGTCATCATTTGTAGACCCTCCAAGAGCGCCTACGCCACTTGGTGCGCAAGCCAAGATGTACCCTTCGCTTTTAGGCATCAAAGCTCTGGAATTGTTGAAGAAATCTATGAAGTGTTGAACATTTTCTGGACTTCCTATGTTGGTAAAGGAGCCATTGGGCTCGAAGTCCCAATCTATGCCAACAAAGCCCATGTCATCTACCAAGTCCTTTATCTGTTGGTAGTTTATGTTGTAGGCATCACTTGTTCCCCAATAGGTTTCTCCTCCTATGGATAGGATTACGTTGATGCCTTTGTTTTTCAATGCGGCTACACTTTCTTTCAAGGTGCAACCGTCGTAAGGGGTTTGGATCCCAGTTTGGGAAATGTCGTATGTGCCAGCAGTATAGGACAGGTTTGGCTTTGCAAACGAAAGGAATACGTAATTGACAAAGTCGGGGATTTCTCTCAACTTGGAGTTTTGGTTTGCAGATGTCCAACTTTCCGACCATGAAGGGAAGTAGCCTAAAACGACACGATCATCTATTTGAGAGTTGGAAAATTGATTGACTGCAATGCATAATAAGAGAAACATCAAGGTTTTCTTGCGTTTTGATTTTTTAAGAATCATAAAATGTTAACTTTTAAGGGGTTTTGTATAAGGGGTTAAAAATATGAAATTTGAAGGATGTTTTGTCATTCTTCTATGTCTAAATGAAACATTGTCAATTATACGTGAAATTTGCTTTTTTGGACTATGTGTTTTGGTAGTTTTTTTGATTAAATTTCAAATGGGAAAGTACCTCGCTGAAAAAGAATGGCTTAAAGGGTGTAATGCTTGTCTATATTAACATACAAGATAATATGGTGTGACTTTTTATATGGGGGTAAAATCTTTATGACCCGGAATTGTTTCAGGTAAGGGTTTTTTTATATCGACCCCCAAATGTAATATTCGAGTGCCAGCCTCACAGTTTGGCCTAATGTTTTTACCAATGACGATACCTTCTTTTTCAGCAATAATTACATCTCTTACTTCTCCAAAAACATTATATATTTTTGCGATGATTTGCCCTTTTTCAATACGGTCGGTAAGTTTTGGCAATACATCCACGATACCTCCGCTCTTAGAGTAAATCCAGTAGGAACTATTACAGACTGTAACATTTTTAGTGATTAAATCCTTTACTTTGCCTTCTATCATTTCAAGATGTACCAATGTGTTTATAATGCCTTTTAGAGTAGTGTCTATCAATGAGTGTTGAAAAACATTGGGGTTCCCTATTTCGATGGTTATGGATGGAATGCCGTTTGAGTTTGCCCAAGCTCTCAGTGTGCCTTGTTCATCATATTTATTAACGATAATCTGTGTTTTTTGGAGATACGCTAATTCTCTGGTTTGTTCATTGTCCATATCCGAACGAACATAGAGACTATTTATTCTCCCATGGCTTGCAGTATGTAGGTCTAACAGGTAGTCAAATTTTTTAATTATCTTATTCACGAAATGATGTGCGTAAATATGGCTGGAAGCACCTTCTGTTTTTCCAGGCATAATCCTATTTAAATCAACATTATCCAAAAAGTACCGTTGATTGGCTAAATACCCGGGGGTGTTGCTTATTGGGACAAGTACAATATTACCTTTTAATTCAGAAGGGGCAATGTCTTCCATTAGTTTAAAAATGGTGGAGATCCCATTTAACTCATCACCGTGCAAAGCTGCTGTCAATCCAATTGTTGGGCCTTTCTCTTGACCTCTAATTATAATTAAAGGAACACGCCAAGGAATACCGAGTGAATTTTCTGAAATTTGAATGAATAGTTTGTGTATTACTCCACGCTTCAAAGATGAAATGTTTAATTTTTCCTTAGATTTAATAATTAAAACTTTATTCATGATATCTACTTCATTATTTCATTTAACAATGCCTTGTCGTTATCTAGAGATTCAAAAAGCTTCATTCTAAATTGACCTTTTTGATTCATTAGATTTTGAGCCATTTTATCTATGGCCACAATGGTTAAAATGGTTTGAATATAGGCTTCGATTAGATCATCTAAGCCTAATCCAAGCATGTTGAAATCCTTTCTATCCATTAACATCAATCTGGAGGTGTCAGAATCCCATTGGTTTTCCGCCGTTTTTATGGATAAATTGGTGCCCAACACTGTCCAGCTATCTTCAGGTGTTTCAGTTTCCAAAGGTTTTCTTGCACGCCTCGCATAGATGGCACAAGGGGAAAAACCTTTAGGTGAAGAATATACCATAACTCTTAAATCTGCAATAAAAATATTTCCTTTTCTATTGGGAACAGTTCCAATATGAAAGAATTTACCATGTTCGCTCATAGAACTCCAATTATAGTGACCAATTAAGCTTTGCACGATAAACTGGTCGTAATCGTAGCTGCCAGCCATAAAAGCATCTAGTTCTTTTTCCGTTGTAATGGTGAAAACACCTTGACCTGCATTGGAGTATGGATTCTTAATGACTGCTTTGCCTCCAAATTTTTTAATCCATAGGGGGATTTCATTCTTATTAACATCTTTTATGGTTTCTGGGACATTGATTTTCAACCCAGACTCTGCTAATTCTGAATTGTAAAGTTCATAGGCTTTATTGGCCAATAGCTTATTTCTACCGCCTGCCAAGCACACTAAAGTAGAGTTGTAGATAAATGTCTTACTTGTAGGAGGGATGCGATTCCAAGGTTTTTGTGTAACGTATCTAAAAGCTGCACGAATAGGAACCTTTGTTTTGTCTGTCAATTCAATTGTCATTACCCCATTTTCAAAAGTTGTATGTCTTTCCTCCTCGTTGAAATGTGGGATTAAATAGACTTTTTCACCTGTTAAATCGGCTATCGTAGCTGCGTACCCGGAAGTTTCCAAATAATTTTTATCGTAAATAACAGCTAAAGCCCCTTTTGGCAATCGTCTACGTTTCAATGCAGGTAGAAAAGAATTCTCTATAAGGAATTTGTATCCTCTATATTCATCAGAATCAGATCGTGGAGGCATGGACTTCTGTCCAGATGGGCAAGAATTGGTTTCTAAAATCACCATTTTTCTATTTCCTTTTTCCGTAGTCACATAAAATAGGTCAGACCCTCCCCAATGAAAATGCTTGCATTGATAGTTTAAAACCAATTTTAAAACGTCTTTATCTACTTGTGGATTTAAATGTGAGTAGCGTTCTATGATACGCTCTTGACCTAGATTGAAAAAATGACTTATCATTGAGTGTAATTGAGAATTCAATGCTTTAGGGTAAAAATGATTCTCTGGTTCAAAATTATCGGGTTCAATAATCTCAATATGCTTTTTCATTATTTAATAAACTATTTGTTTAAACAAATTTGCAATTGCAATTGTGCATAAACGAAGTTCGGATATTTTTTCTTAAGTTTTATAAAAAAATATATACATAAAGTGATTTTATATAAAATGAGTTTTGGAGTCTATTTTATATAGATGATAAAATATAATTTAGTTTTTATAAAGTGGATTTTAAGAGTAAAATCAAGGCTCTATACTGTATTAATTACATAGGTAAATAAAATTAGCGACGTTTAATAGTATTAGAACATAGGTGAAAATAGCATATCTATCTTCAAATTGATAGCGAAATCCAATAACTATTAATAAAATTAGAGGTAAGATTAGACCTGAGTATATTCGAAGCGAATACGTTTCTTTAATATTAGATTTAATAATCGTGGTACTATTTACTTCGTTAAATACAAGTGAGGTTTTTAATTGTAAGGCATCATTGTCTTTAATTTCATGTTGAAACTCTTCTGAAGCGTAAAAATCATAATTTTTAGTATGTATGCTATGTGATGTATGCGAATTTCCACTGGCGTTATGATAACGTTCAAGTTTTGCTTTAGAGCTTAAAGCAGGTTCGGTAATGGTTTGCCCAGTAAAGCTGAAATCTATAATGGTAATGATTGCTATTATAGTAGAAAACACTAAAATTATGGCTTGTATCTTTTTCATGATACCAGATTGGTAGCTTTTGTTTAAGGTTTGTTACATTTTGATGAGTTAAATTTATTTAATGCAAAAACCACCTTGCTTTCGCAAAGTGGTTTAGTGCTTATGAAGTTTAGAACTTCTATTTTATGAGATTCCCATTTGCGTGGGGTGACTTTTACTTTATCATCTCGTAGCTGCGTTTAATGAAGTTTGTTAATTCCTCTCCTTTCAATAGACCTTGGGACAAACGAGCCAAGTCCAAACTTTGGGTAATTAAACGTTCTTGTTTCTTTTTTGTCTTAGTATTTATGATTTCACTAACCAACTCAGAGTTTGTGTTGACAACCAAGTTGTACATTTCCGGCATATTGCCAAACATGTTCATTCCGCCACCACCAGTAGCTTGCATCTCTTTCATACGTCTCATGAATTCTGGTTGTGTAATCATGAATGGAGAAGCACTGCTATCCATGGCTTCCAGTTGTACGGAGAATTTTTCAGAAGGGATAACCTCTTTCAACAACTCATCTAAAGCTTTGGTTTGCTCTTCGTTCAATTTGGAAATGGTCGTGTCGTCTTTCTTGATCAAGTTGTCGACATGATCAGAATCCACCCGTACGAATGTGATGTTTTCTTTTGTGCTTTCCAATTTTTGGATCAAATGGGATACTATTGGAGAATCCAACAACAAGACTTCGTAATCTTTAGCCTTTGCAGCTTCAATGTAACTATGTTGTTCATCTTTGTTTGAAGCGTAAAGGATTACGAGTTTGTCATCCTTGTCTGTTTGATTTGCCTTAATTTTATTGAAAAGCTCTTCATATGTATAATATTTGTCTTCTACCGTTGGGTACAAGGCAAAAGCATCTGCTTTTTCAAAGAACTTCTCCTCGGAAAGCATTCCGTATTCAATGACAATTTTGATGTCATTCCATTTCGCTTCAAAATCTTCACGATTGTTGTTGAACAAAGATTTCAGCTTATCGGCAACTTTACGAGTAATGTAAGACGAAATCTTTTTTACCGCACCGTCTGCTTGCAAATAAGAACGAGATACGTTCAAAGGAATGTCTGGAGAATCGATAACACCACGAAGCATGGTGAGGAATTCTGGTACGATACCTTCCACATTGTCCGTTACGAAAACTTGGTTTTGATATAATTGAATCTTATCCTTCTGCATGCTCATATCCTGAGACATTTTAGGGAAATATAGAATTCCCGTAAGATTAAAAGGATAATCTACATTTAAATGTATGTGAAATAACGGATCTTCGAATTGAGATGGGTACAACTCACGATAGAACCCCTTGTAGTCTTCATCCTCCAATTCAGTTGGTTGTTTCGTCCAAGCAGGGTTCGGGTTGTTGACAATGGAGTCTACTGTAATTTTGCGTTGAGGTTCAGTCGTTTCCTTTCCGTCTGCATCTTTGGTGGTTTCCGGTGTATGCTCGGGATCGTTAATTTCCTTTGTTCCGAATTTAATCGGTACAGGCATGAACTTGTTGTATTTTGTCAATAATGCATTGATTCTTGATTCTTCAAGAAATTCAGTCGAATCTTCTGCGATGTGTAAAATAATTTCGGAACCTCTATTCGTTTTGTCATGTGGTTCCAATGTAAATTCAGGAGATCCATCACACGTCCAATGTGCAGCAGGCTCATCTTTATGCGATTTTGTGATGATCTCTACTTTTTCAGCAACCATGAATGCCGAATAGAAACCTAATCCAAAATGACCAATGATTCCTGAATCCTTAGCAGAATCCTTGTATTTGTCCAAAAACTCTTCAGCTCCAGAGAATGCTACTTGGTTGATGTATTTTTCAACCTCTTCCGAAGTCATACCTAAACCTTGATCGATGATGTGAAGTTTTTTGCCTTCCTTGTCTATTTTAATCTCGATTTGTGGATTGCCATACTCTACATTGGATTCACCTATGTTGGTAAGGTGTTTCAATTTTAAAGTTGCATCTGTCGCATTGCTTATCAACTCACGTAAAAAGATTTCGTGATCACTATACAGAAACTTTTTGATTAGTGGGAAAATGTTTTCAACGGATACGTTAATACTACCTTTTGCCATAATTTTCAATAATTTATTTGTCATTCCCGTCTAATCGGGAATCAGTTTGTTGTTTGTTAAAATTTACTTTAAGATTAAGGACAACAAAAATGCCAATTGATGAAATATGACAAACTGACATTATAAATAGAAAGCAACTTTTTGTAACCATATAAAAAATACTACCTATTCTTGAAACGATTATGACTGAAATACTTAAATTGCATCACTGTTTCATCTCTATTAGAAGAAACGAAACAGAATGATTAATGACAATATGATTTCTGCCAGTGTAGAAATTAAAAATATTTTTTCCAATGTACAATTCAAAAATAATAGGACTGGGGCATTTTGTGCCAGAACACATAGTTACAAATGACGAGCTATCCACTATGATGGATACAAACGATGAATGGATTCAAGAGCGTACTGGAATAAAAGAAAGACGCTGGGTAAAAGATTCGGGGGATACGACTGCAACTATGGGGGTAAAGGCTGCCAAAGTTGCAATTGAACGTTCTGGAATAGACAAGGATGAGATCGATTTCATCATCTTTGCCACTTTAAGTCCAGATATGTATTTTCCTGGGCCAGGAGTACAAGTGCAAGAGGCTTTGGACATTAAAACGGTAGGTGCATTGGATGTGCGCAACCAATGTTCTGGTTTCGTATATGCCATTTCCGTGGCAGACCAATTCATAAAGACGGGAATGTACAAAAATGTTTTGGTCATTGGTTCCGAGTTGCACTCACACGGATTGGACAAGACCACACGTGGAAGAGGCGTTTCCGTAATTTTTGGGGACGGGGCAGGAGCAGCCGTTTTAACTCGAGAGGAAGATGGATCCAAAGGTATTTTGTCTACGCATTTGCATTCGCAAGGGGAGCATGCCAAAGAGTTGGTCGTGGAAGCACCGGGAATGGGAACCCGCTGGGTTACAGATATCATTGAGGAAGGCAATGCAGACGATGAAAGTTACTTTCCTCATATGAACGGACAATTCGTTTTTAAAAATGCAGTGGTACGTTTCAGTGAAGTTATCATGGAAGGGCTTCATAAAAATAGTTTGGAAGTCACGGACATAGACATGCTCATTCCTCATCAAGCTAACTTGCGTATATCTCAATTCATACAACGAAAGTTTAAATTGGAAGACCATCAGGTATTCAACAACATTCAAAAATATGGCAATACGACCGCTGCGTCCATTCCCATTGCTTTAACAGAAGCTTGGGAAGAAGGGAAAATCAAATCCGGGGACACTGTGATATTGGCTGCTTTTGGCAGTGGATTTACTTGGGGCAGTGTCATTATGAAATGGTGATGTGAAATATAAAGGAATTAAAAAAGTCCGAAACTCGAGTTTCGGACTTTTTTGTTACTAACCAATAAACTATACTAATGTTTACGAATGCTTTTTTAGGAAGACTAATTCAAATAAAATATATCGTACCGTGTAGTCGTGTGTTATAGATAAGACGATGCTTTTTATGTTTTGTTGCATTGATTGTCGATAATTAGCAAATTATTAACAGTTGAAATGGTCTAATGTTATAGAGTGTTAAATTTCGTTTAAAGTAAAAGCCCAAAGCATATCTACCTTGGGCTTTCTTATTTAACAACCTGACATTAACACTAACCATCAACTATTACGCAGGTCATTAAATATGGTTTTATGGACTGTTATAGGAAGCCTCCTCCCGATTTTTCATTCTTGTCTCTGTCTTTACGAGATTTTGCTCTGTACTTTCCGCCTCCAAAGCGATAAGTTAGACTACCTTGTATCGTATTGCTTTCCCAGTTGAATCCTCCCACCTGTACAAAAGGTCTTCTACCATTAAAGGCAAATTCCATGGAATCCAGTATGTCATTGTAATTTAGGCTGAAAGAACCTTTGCCTTGGGCAAAACTCACGCGAGCTCCCAAGTTTATGAAATACATGGGTTCGATGTCAAATTGCAATGTCTTGTTTTTCCCTCTGTAAAAACCAAATGCAGTAAAACTAAGAGTTTTGGTAGCTTTGAAGTTGTTGAACATTCTAAAGTTCCAAGCAACATTGTCCACTTCGCTAACATCGGTTTGTATGTCGTTGATGGTAGCTGTTTCAATAGGTGCAGTCAATCTTTCCGAAATACCTTTTTGCGTTTGCGTGTATAAATCGAAACTTCCGTTGATGCTCCACCAACTCGTAGGTCTGTAGTTGCTCGACAATTCAAAACCATAGGCAGAAGTGTCATCGAAGTTGTCATGAGTTAAAATTATTCGTCCAGAATTCACATCTGTCCTATCTATGAAAAGAGCTCTGTTGATCTCGTTGGATATCAAACGGTAGAATACGCCAGCGGTAACACTACCTTTTTTCAATTGTCTTGTGTAATTGACTTCCAGGGAGTTTGTGAATTGTGGCTCGAGGTTGATGTTTCCAAAAGAAGAAATCAATGGAGTACTCCATTCTCTGATGGGGTTTACCTGACCAATGCCTGGTCTGTCCACTCTACGGCTATAGCTCAACTGGTAAGAGTTCTTTTCTGATGCCGTATAGGTGAAGAAGGCAGATGGGTATATTTCAAGATAATCGTTGTCAAAAGCGATTAGAGAAGTTTCACTTGTTGCCACCTCTGTTTGGAATGCGTTGGCATCGACATTCACACTTTCCAATCTGGCTCCGATTTGGTATGTCCATTTTTCGAATTTTTTACTGAAACTGGCATAAGCGGAATAAATATCTCTCGTGTAATCGAAATCCGTACTAGGAGTTTGCCTTAGGTTGCCATTGGCATCTAAAGATTCTCCAGTGGAAGAATAAGCGATGTCCGTATTGAATAGCCTAGCTTGTAGACCCACTTCCAACTTGGTGGTTTCAGACAGTGGGTTGACGTAATCCAAGTTTATGGTGGTACTTTCCCTTTCTGTTTTGTTGATGTCTATAAAATCATTGTTGTTTCCCAATTGAAACGCATAATCCAAAGGATTATCACTTTCGTATGTGTTGTAATCCGCTTCCAACTCTATGTTGTGACCTTCCTTGGCAAAATCCAACTTGTAGTCGAAATTGTATTGCGAAGAATTGTTGTCATCTTTGGAGATGAATGTTTGACTTTGGTTGAACGAACTGTCATCGTAAAAGATGGCTTTGGTGGAACCGTTGTTTTTATTGTCCGATACGTTTTGATTGGTAAAAAACGAAATAGTGTTTTTATCATTCAAATAAAAATCCAACCCAACTTTGTACAGGTGAGATTTTCTACCATCCAAGAATTTGAAAAATTGTTCAGAATTGTTTTCAGGCCTCAAGATGTTTCCTCTGTTTTGATTTTTTGAAATGTTGTTGCTGTAATTGCCATATAGGTTGAATTTTCCATTGCGATAGTTCAAACCCAAAGCACTGTTGAACTTGGCTTCTTTTTCATGGCTCAATCCTACGCTCAGGTTACCATTGAAACCTATCAATGTGTTTTTATGCAAAACGATGTTAATTATTCCGCTCATACCTTCTGGATTGTACTTGGCAGAAGGATTGGTGATCAATTCGATGGATTTGATCGCAGTAGAAGGAATCTGTTTCAATAGTTGTGCCGTAGGGATGTTGGATAGTTTACCATCTACCATGACGCGAACGTTTTGATTGCCACGGAGACTAATGTCCCCAGTTTGTTGGTCTATGCTCACGGATGGAATCCCCACCATGAGTTCTGAAGCCGTACCACTCGCTGCAAGGTCTTTCCCTATGGTAATTACCTTTCTGTCTACTTTTTGTTGTATGGTCGAAGTTTCGGCTACCACGGTAACTTCATCCAATCCAGTGGCTTCTTCTTCAATTTTAATGATGCCTAGATCTATCTTGTAATTGTTTTTGTCAATGGTTATGGATCTGGTAACGGTTTTATATCCTACATATTGGATGCTTACTTCATTGTTCCCTTCTGGAATGGATTCAATTTTAAATTTTCCGTTGTCGTCTGTAATACCGCCAGTTAGAATTTCTCCTTTGGCATTTTTTATGACTATGCTTACATATGGTAAGGGTTCGTTCAATGTTGCGTCTAAAACCCTACCTGTGACGGTACCTGGTTTTAGAATCTCTTTTCTTACTGAAGTTTGAGCTTGTAGAGCAAACGTTAGCATAAGTAAGTATAGTGTAATTAGTTTTTTCATTTGCTTGAATTGGATTTTGATTGATTTTGAATGATTTGATTGATTTATAATTTGGTAATACAGTAAAGACGTTTATTTTTGAATTACGTTACTCGTTTTAACAATACTTAACATATTTTAACAATTATGAGCAAGAAAACCCTTGTGTTTGGAGCTTCTTTAAAACCTAATCGTTACTCTAACAGAGCATTGCGGAAATTGGTTGATTGCAATCAAGAGACCGTTGCCTATGGTTTGGTTGAAGGAGAGGAAGCATCTGTCGTTGTCGATACGGATTTGAAGGCGTATGAGAACATAGATACGGTAACTCTATATTTAAACCCGAAGCGGCAAGAAGATTATTACGATCATATCGTTTCATTGAAACCTAAGCGTGTCATTTTCAATCCAGGTACGGAAAACCCTGAGTTCTATGCAATCTTGGAGGAAAACGGCATTGAGATAGAAGTTGCTTGTACCTTAGTTTTGTTGTCTGCGAATCAATATTAGCCCCAAGAAGGTTAGAAGGCCATTCAAGATTAAGATAAAAAAGCCAAATTCGAAACCAAACCATTTTAAGCTATTCAAACTAATTACATAGGATAGAATAGGAGATAGGATGGCTACAATGGGTACAAATTTGTCTCTTACATTCCATTTTGTGAATAACCCAAATGCATACAAACCTAACAAAGGGCCATAGGTATATCCTGCAAATACAAAAAGCTTCTTAATCACACTTTCATCTTTTATGATGTATTTGAAGGCAACGATCACTAGAATCAAAACCAGGGAAATTAGAATGTGAATCTGTTTCCTGATGGCTATCTGCTTCTCTTTGTCGTGTTTTTTCTCAATATCCAGAATGTCAATGCTAAAAGAGGTCGTCAAGGATGTCAAAGCACTGTCGGCACTACTGTATGCAGCAGCGATTAAACCTAACAAGAAAACGACGAATACGCCAATTCCCAAATTGTTTTTTGCTATTATGGGGAATAAGTCGTCTTTATGTGCATCTATCCCATTTTGTTGTGCATAGACGGTTAAAAGCAATCCCAAACTCAAAAAAATGAAATTGACTACGGTCAATACGATTGTAAACCAAAACATGTTTTTTTGTGCATCTTTCAATGTCTTGCATGTAAGGTTCTTTTGCATCATGTCTTGATCCAAACCAGTCATTACGATGGCTATGAAAGCACCAGAGATAAATTGTTTCCAGAAATAATTCCCAGATTTGAAATCGTCGAAAAAGAACGTCTTGGATAGATCGCTATCAAGCACGTAGCCCAAGATGTTACCACCAGAAAGGTTCAACTCATCACTTACGAAGTAAATGGCTACCCCTACGGCAATAAGCATGAACAAAGTTTGCAGCGTATCTGTCCAAACAATGGTCTTTATACCTGATTTAAAGGTGTAAAGCCAAATAAGCAACACGGTTATGGTAACAGTTTGCCAAAAGGAAATTCCTAGGTCGTCAAATAAAATAAGCTGCAGCACATTTGCTACCAGATACAACCTGAAACTGGCTCCTACAACTCTTGATATCAGGAAGAAAGAGGCACCGGTCTTATAGGCGTAATTGCCAAAGCGATCCTCCAAGTATGTGTATATGGATGTTAAATTCAATTTATAGTACAGTGGTAACAATACCGTGCCTATAACCAAATAGCCAATGATGTAACCAAAGACCACTTGCATGTAGCTGAATTGTGAAGCTTCGATCCAACCAGGAACAGAAATGAAGGTCACACCAGAAAGTGATGCTCCAACCATACCAAAGGCAACCACATACCATGGGGATTGCTTGTTACCTTTGAAAAAAGCATCGTTTCCTGCCTTTTTGCCTGTTAAAAAGGAAATTAGAACAAGTACGGCAAAATAAGAAGCTATTAAAAGTATTATATATGTGGAATTCATCTAATGTTTTATTTTTCAATGCTAAAATAGTACTTTTGCAATTTTAACCCTCTTTTTTTATAATGAAACACATCATAAGGGTGTATTTCTGTCTAAATGTGGGTTTTTGAATATAATTTAAAATAAAAAGTAGGGTGAATTCATTCTAAACTGTTTTTATCTACTTAATAATTAATAAGTAGAAGATAATTATTGAATACAAAAGAATTAGATTAAATTACCCTTTAACCCTTTAACCCTTTAACCCTTTAACCCTTTAACCCTTTAACCCTTTAACCCCTTACACCCAATTAAAATATGAAATATTATATCAGTTTACTTTTAGCGATCTCCTTCGTGATGACTTCGTGGTCTCAAGAATACAAGGAGATGATGATTAAAGGAACCTACACGGTTCAAGAAATACAAGCCAAGGCAGAAGCCCACTTCTCCAAAGTAGGGACAGAACGAGGAAAAGGATACAAGCCATACAAGAGATGGGAATACAATGCCTTGAGAAATATGGATGAAAACGGTTATTTGAAGTCTGCCGATTTCTATTACAACGAATTGGAGAAGTACAACAAGGCCAGAAATGAGAGCACCAATGTCTTGGCAAGGACCACAGAAGGGACATGGGAAGAAATGGGCCCTACTTCATGGAATGCAACTAGTGGTTGGAATCCTGGAGTTGGTAGAATAACATCCATAGGCATCGAAGCCGCAAATACGAATCACATCATCGTAGGGGGAGCTTCTGGAGGTGTATGGAAAACAACGAACGGAGGAGCGGATTGGACCGTATTGACAGATAATATGTCCAATTTGATAGTGGCTTCCCTAACCATAAACCCGTTGGATAACACCAATTATTTTTGGGGATCCTCTCAAGGGAATATTTTTAGTTCTACGGATTCTGGCAATACATGGACCTTGCTGTCCGATACGGGAGACGGAAATGTCAATAAAATCTTGATAGACCCGACAAATGCCAATAAAATGTATTGCAGCGTACAAGGAGGAGGGATATACAAATCCACGAATGCAGGTGTAAATTGGGCATTGATTCATCCTTTGGCTACCAATGGTTATGATGTGGAATTCAAACCAGGAAATACAAATACCATTTACGCCACGGGTAACAATTTCTTCAAATCTACGGATGGAGGTGCAACATTTGCAACAGAGGACGCATTGGATGTCTATACTCAAGAATATATTTCAGGAAACACGAACTGGACTTCGGCTGGTTCTAACCAAAACAATTCGGTAACACCAAAGACAGGAACAGGATTGGGCTTGTATTACATAAATAACTACAGTCACCCTGAAACTCGATTGGTTTTGCCTGCAATGAATTTGACTGGAGCTTCGAACCCTCAACTTAAATTTTCCTATACAAATGCAGCATGGGGTGGGGACATAGATGAGTTGAAGGTGGTTTACAAGACATCTGCAGCTGGAGCTTGGACGGAATTGGCCAATTATACGACGGCAACAACCTCTTGGCAAGACATTACGATAAACTTGCCAAATGCATCTGCAGAATACTATGTTGCTTTGGAAGGGAAGTCCAACTACGGAAGAGGAGTGACGCTTGATGATGTAAGTGTGGAAGATGCCACATTGGGCACGCTTTTTGAAAACGGTTTCGAATCGGATTCCGCTTTGTCGAGTGGACCAAAAATGATGGGAGTATCTGCCGACAATTCCGATGTGGTCTATATCTTGGAAGCGTCCAATGGAATATTTGGAGCATTTTACAAATCTACGGATAGTGGAGACACATTCGTGAAGTTGGATCATGGGACAAACAATTATTTTGGATACAGCTCCACTGCCAGTGATGATAGAGGACAAGCTCCAAGGGATATGGACATTGTGGTGAACCCCAACGATGCCAATGATGTGCACATTGCAGGAATCTTGTCATGGAGATCCACAAATGGAGGAACAAGTTTCAACATCACCTCACAATGGGTTCCTTCAAATGCAGCAAGCCAAAACATTGGATATTGTCATGCAGACATAGACATAATGGAATATGTGAACGGAAAAATATACGTGGGAAGTGACGGAGGTATCTTTGTTGCCGAAAATCCACTTGTCGTCAACAGCAACTACTACACGGACATAACGGCTGGTCTAGGAATTAGACAATTCTATAAGATTGGAGTGAGCCAAACTGATCCAGAAGTAGTTTCTGGAGGTTCGCAAGATAACGGAACATCCGTTTATAATGACTCAGGCAATTGGAATGATTGGTTGGGAGCAGATGGTATGGAGACCTTTGTGGATAAAAACAACAACGACATCATATATGGAACGGTTCAATTCGGATCGTTGTACAAGTCCACGAATCAAGGTTTGGGTTCTTTTGGTTTGGCTAGCCCAGAAAACAAGGAAGGAAACTGGATCACTCCTTTCGAACAGGATCCAATAGTACAGAATACCATATACAGTGGGTACGATGAGGTATACAAATCCATCAATGGAGGTAATTCATGGACTTCGATATCCCAAAACTTTTCAGGGAATTTAAATCACCTTAAGATAGCACCTTCAAACAACAACGTCATGTTTGCGGCTAGAGGTTCCAATTTGTACAAGACAGCCAACGGAGGAGCTACGAATTGGGTAGCATTGAATGGGTTTTCAGGAAGTATAAACTCCATAGCCATTCACCCGACGGATGCCAACAAGGTGGCAATTGCAACTACAGGAGATCAAAAAGTCTATGTAAGTACAGATGGAGGATCTAATTGGACAAGTTATTTGAAAAACCTTCCGGATTTCAATGCTTTGGCTTTGGTTTGGACGAACCATTTGCAAGAAGGTTTATATGTGGGGATGAACTATGGTGTATATTATGTGGATACGGTTGATGCTCAAGCAAACTGGTTGCCATTTAGCAACAACTTGCCAAATGTGCAAGTCAGCGAGTTGGAAATAAACACTGCCAACAACAAGATATATGCAGGGACATATGGCCGTGGATTGTGGAAATCGGATCTTTATGAAATAGGGTTGAGCGTAGATGAGCATGCGGCATTTAATACGATGACATTGTTCCCAAATCCAGCGACAGACACCGTAAGCCTATCATGGGATAAAAATGAGGATGTTTCCATCAGAATATACAACGCCTTGGGGAAACTCGTATATTTCACCAAAGGTCAAGATTTGACAAACACCTTTAAGATCAATACGTCCAATTATGCATCTGGGCTGTATTTTGTTAACGTTAATACTGTAAACGGGTTAATTACCAAAAAGTTGATGATTGAGTAATTAGTCTTTGAAAATTTGATAAATTAAGCCCAATGCTATCTAGTTATTGGGCTTTTTTAATACCGATAGTGAGTAAAATATTGTAATTTCGCAGCTATGGAATTTTCATCAAAACTTCTTGCAAATGCAGTGAATGAGGTCTCGCAACTGCCAGGGATAGGTAAACGTACGGCGTTACGATTGGTATTGCACTTGTTGAGACAACCAAAAGAACAAACAGAAGCCTTGTCCCAAGCATTGCAAAGCATGCGTAGCGATTTGAAATTCTGCAAGTCTTGTTACAATCTCAGTGATGTGGAATTATGTGAGATTTGCTCCAATCCCATGAGACAAGATGACGTTATATGCGTGGTTGAAGATGTCAGGGATGTGATGGCCATAGAAAATACGGCATCGCACAAAGGCCTGTATCATGTTTTGGGCGGTAAGATATCACCAATAGATGGCATTGGGCCTCACGATTTAAACATATCCAGCCTCGTGGAAAAGGTGAAGGAAGGACAAGTGAAAGAACTCATCTTCGCATTGAGTCCGACGATGGAAGGGGATACGACGAACTTTTACATCTACAAGCAAATACAAGGTTTGGATGTGGAGACTTCCACGATAGCAAGAGGCATCTCAGTTGGAGACGAATTGGAATATGCAGACGAAATAACGCTTGGAAGAAGCATTTTAAACCGTATTCCCTTTGAGGCTTCATTGAAATCATAACCTACAAATGTTCAATATTTGAAACTTTCAGTCATCATATTAAATTACAATGTGCGCTACTTCTTGGAGTTGTGCTTGCAGAGCGTTGAAGCTGCCATTGAGAATTTGGACGCAGAAGTCATCGTTGTGGACAACAATTCCAAAGATGGAAGTTGTAAGATGGTGAAACAAGAGTTTCCTAACGTCAAACTCATCGAAAACAAGGAAAACTCTGGCTTTTCAAAAGGAAACAACATAGGCGTGAAAGAAGCCAAAGGAGAATATCTATGCATATTGAATCCCGATACGGTAGTAGCAGAAGACACCTTTGAAAAAGTATTGGAATTTGCCAAAAATCAAGACAAGATAGGTATTGTAGGTTGCAAGCTCATTGACGGAAATGGTGAGTATTTGCCAGAAAGCAAACGGAACATACCAACTCCAAAAATAGCCATGAAAAAAATGTTGGGACGTTCGCAACACTATTATGCCAACCACATTGAGGAGGACCAAATAGGAAAAGCAGACATTTTCGTAGGAGCATTCATGTTGGTGAAAAAAAAAGTATACAATGAAGTAGGAGGATTGGATGAAGATTACTTCATGTATGGAGAAGACATAGATTTGTCATACAAGATCGTAAAAGCTGGTTATGATAGCTATTATTATGGAGAAGCAGAAGTAATTCACTATAAGGGAGAAAGTACATTAAAGGACAAAACATACGCTAAGCGCTTTTATGGAGCAATGCAAATTTTCTATAAAAAGCATTTTAAAGGCAATTACCTTTTTGATTGTTTGGTTTGGTTGGGGATACAATCGGCGAGATTTCTCAAAAAAACATCATATGAAACGGCATTGAACGTAGAAAACTATGCGTTTGTCTCCAATGAGGAAAACAAGGTGCTGACATTGAAATTGTCAAAGCCAATGCAATTGATTTCGGTAGAAGAAGATATACAAGCAAATACCCAAGTTGTCTTCGATGCCAATGTGGTTAGTTTCAAGGCAATTATCGACAAAGCGTCAAGCATGGAAAAAAATAAGGGAATCACATTTAAAATACTTCCAAAAAACACTAATTTTATCATTGGAAGTCATTCTTCCAAAAGCAGGGGAGAAGTGATAACCTTTTAAGAATCATTTTATTAAAACATACAGATTTAAAATCATATAGAATAGTTAATAAAATAAGCTATTTTTTGTTAATTTTGCAATCTGAAATATAAAAAACAGCTTTAGATTATTAATATGGCAAAATTTGAACTAAAATTACCGAAAATGGGAGAGAGTGTTGCAGAAGCAACGATTACCTCTTGGCTAAAAGAAGTTGGAGAAACAATTGAAGCGGATGAGGCAGTCTTGGAGATTGCAACAGACAAAGTGGATAGTGAAGTACCAAGTGAAGTAGACGGTGTTTTGGTTGAAAAACTCTTCGATGTGGACGATGTCGTGCAAGTCGGACAGACAATAGCGATCATAGAGACGGAAGGAGAAGGAAGTGCCTCTGCTGAAGCGCCAAAAGCCGAAGCTGCACCAGTAGCAGCGGTTGCAGAAGTAGCCAAGGCTGTGACGGTGGCGCAAGAAACCGTAGCTCCAATAAGTTCCAACGGAGATCGTTTTTATTCGCCATTGGTCAAAAACATGGCGAAGCAGGAAGGAATAGCCCAAGCGGAATTGGATACGGTTCCAGGAACAGGAAAAGATGGGAGGGTTACCAAGGCGGACATGTTGTCGTATCTTAAAAATAGAGGTAGTCAACCAGCAGCGGCTTCGAAAGCTCCTGTTGCAGCTTCAAAGCCAGCAAGTTCAGCACCAGCAAAAGTAGAAACTGCGCCAGTAGTGGCCAGCGGTGAGGATGAAATCATCGAGATGACCAGAATGGGCAAGTTGATTGCACACCACATGGTGGAATCCGTACAGACAAGTGCTCACGTACAGAGCTTCATAGAAGCGGACGTTACCAAGATTTGGAACTGGAGAAAGAAGGTGAAAGACGGTTTTGCAAAGCGAGAAGGCGAAAACCTGACGTTTACACCAATATTCATGGAGGCAGTGGCAAAGGCATTGCGCGATTTCCCAATGATGAACATCTCCTTGCAAGGAAATACGATCATTAAAAAGAAAAACATAAATTTAGGTATGGCTGCAGCCTTGCCAGATGGCAACCTAATAGTACCAGTCATAAAGAATGCCGATCAATTGAATTTGGTCGGGATGACAAAACAAGTCAACGACTTGGCAGGTAGAGCACGCCAAAACAAATTGAAGCCGGACGACATCCAAGGCGGAACCTATACGGTAACCAATGTCGGTACTTTTGGTAGCATTATGGGAACACCTATAATAAACCAACCACAAGTGGGAATCTTGGCATTGGGAGCAATACGCAAGGTGCCAGCTGTGATAGAGACTCCAGAAGGCGATTTCATAGGCATCCGTTACAAGATGTTCATGTCCCATTCTTATGACCATAGAGTTGTAAACGGAGCACTTGGAGGACAATTCGTAAAGGCTGTAAAGGATTACTTGGAAGCTTGGGATAGCAATAGGGAGATATAACGAATTCCAGCGGAGGCAGGGCTCTCGATAATATGGAAAGCACAGTTTTTAGACTGTGCTTTTTTGTTTTTATAGAAGGTTCGTTTAACGTGTTTATATGGTTTGTTGCGTGGTTTAAGCACTAAAGTTAGCAAATACAAACCGAATAGAAAGTCCGCGAGGATTTTCGTAAGTAGGCTAGAACTAACAATAAATTATACACGTCTTTGTTGTGGTGTCGTATTTATTATTCATTAAATTCTTTCGGGTATTCAACCATTCCATTTACTCCATTCAGTCCGTTTTCAATCAATTGAATTACCATACAATTCTCTTTCGGAACTTCAAACGGCAATTCTATTCCATATTTATCCGCTTGTTCATAACCGAATCTTGGATAGTAATTTTCGTGTCCAAGTAGAACGATTGATTTATGTCCTAATTCTTTAGCTTTTTTATGGGATTCGACTATCAATTTTCCGCCAATTCCTTTTCCTTGAAATTCAGGTAAGACAGAGACAGGTGCCAAAGCCAATGAATCAAATTCGTTCGATTTGTTTTTAATCTTAAGTTTTGTCAACAGAATATGTCCAACAATTTTTTTGTCAATTTCTGCAATCATTGATAGTTCGGGAACAAAAGAATTTGATTTTCTCAATCTCTCTACTAAAAACTGTTCCTTGTGGTCACTCATTTGTTCGTTTTCGAATGCTTTTTCTATTAGGTTAAAGACTGTTTTATAATCTTCTGATTTTTCTTTTCTTATGGTTAATTCCATTTATTTTGTTGATTTTTTTCTACGTCTCGGTTATATGCACCACAACGTTAAAGATGATATGAAATCGTTTTAATGTTTATACCAGCAGTTAAACGAAGTTCGACTATTTGTTCTTTAAAATCAAATGTTCAGCTAAATGAAATCCTTATGAGCTTTAAAACAACAGTGTCAAAGTTCCTTTTATGAAAAGTCATCAAGGCTGTCCGTCTTCTTTTTTATAGACAAGTGTATTGCCTCTGGGCAAGTATGATAGACTCAATGTTTTTCCATCATATCCTAAGATGGAGTATTCCAATGTGTCCGATTCGTTCGTCAAAGTCAAAAGATCCCTATCCGAGTGAGTTTTTTTTCCAACGGTGAAATCATAGATGCTGTTTGACGTCGTTTCCTGCCCTTTGTATGACATTATCCATTTGTTGCCTTCTATTTCAATTATTGAATTTGGATCTTCCTCGCTAATCCAACGCCCATCCTTGAAGCGGCCATAGGTCTCTTTCAACTGGTCAATGCTTTTTTTGTATAGAGTAGTGTAAGCGTCAACTATTTTTTGAGGGTTGTCCAATGTCTTGGTGATGTCGACGTTTTTTATGGCGGACATGTCATTGTCTTCGATGTCTTTGAAGGTTTTCTCTTTTTTTAAGGCTTTTATCAGTTTTCCATCTCTTATGTACGTCCTTGTCTCCGTATTGGTAAATGGACCGTTGACCGAAGCTTCCAGTGTGCTGGTCTCGAAGACGAAAAAGAGTTTTTCGCCTTTAAGGTAATAAGAGGTGTTTGTGGAACCATGTCCAAATAAATCGGTAGTAGAGACTTTTACAGGGAATTTTCCATGATAAAAACCTGCTATTTCCTTTGGAGACCATTGGCCTTCATCTACAAAAGCACTTCTTTTTTCATAGGAGGCGAGATTGGATTCGATGTCTTTGAAGTGAGTTCTTATCTCTGTTATTTTATCTTCAAGGCTCAATTCGGAAGAAACTGTCGTGCTAGCTTCCACTTGTTCTTCAGTTTGTTTTTTTTCACCAGTTCCACATGCGTAGATGAAAACTAAGACGAAAAGGAATAGTAAGGATCTTGTGTTCATGAATTTTGGGTTAATGAGGTTTTTAAACGATTTAACGAAGTTCGGGTATTTATTTTGCTTTGTCAAGCACAAATAGGGGTTTTGAACATGTTTAAGAGCAACTTCAAGACTGTGTTTTATCACCTGTGACATGAATTGTGCTTCAAATGCTTTGGGCACAGAGTGTTTGTTTAAGCCCTTACCTTATCTGTTTCTACAGCTTTCATTGATTCAGAATATTTCCCCAATGAGATCATATTGTATTTTCTATGAGTATGGACTATGTTGAGTTTGAATTATTTGAAGGCCTCTTGTAGGGCAACGATGAAGTCGTCAACCGTTTCAATGTTGTTGTAGATCTTGTTTTCAATCTTTAACAAGGGGATTCTATTTTTGTTCCCATTGCTTTTGTTTTTTTGAAATTCCTTGACGATTTTCAAATAATTGATGCTATCCTTGTCGATGTTATATTCAGTATAGGCAATTTTGTTGTTGGTCAAGATCTGTTTTGCATCTGGGCAAATCAAACAATCGTCTTTGGTGTACAATGTCACCTTCTTGTCTTTTATGGCTTTGTCCAGTTTAACGTTCAAAGCTTCGAAATCCTTGTCTATTTCCAATGCATAGGCCACTTCGTTGACAATGAATACGGAATTGTATTTACCTTGCGTATTGGCCAATTGAATCAACGTCATTAATTTTATCTTGGATTTCGGAGCTACAGTCCTAAGAATGGGGCGATTGCTGCTACGTCTATAATCCTTGGTTTCCACTTTCAAGAAGATGTCATAGGAAATGGTATCGGTGTTCTCTGCATACAAGCTTAGACGCTTTCCTTTTTTTTCTTCTTTCAATTTTACATATTCATGTTCGTTTTGGGAAAAGACGCTTGTGGTTAGCAACAATGCAAGTATTAATAAGGATGCCGATTTCATTTGAAAAAGTTTATATGATCATTGTGATTTTTTTAAATGTACCATTTAAAAGTAAAAATAACATAATAAAATTATATTTGCATAACTCATACCACAATCAACAATTTATATGGAATTAAACCTAAAAAAACCAGTTTGCTTCTTCGATTTAGAAACCACGGGTGTCAATATCTCCAAAGACAGAGTCGTAGAAATATCCATTTTAAAGGTGTATCCCAATGGGAACAAAGAAAGTAAGACATGGTTGGTAAATCCAGAAATGCCAATACCTCCAGAAGTATCATTAATTCATGGCGTAACAGACGAGAAGGTGGCCAACGAGCCGACGTTTAAAGAATTGGCAAGGGAGATCAATGCATTGATAAAGGATTCGGATTTGGCAGGATTTAATTCCAATCGTTTCGACATACCGTTGCTGGCAGAGGAAATGTTGCGTGCAGATATGGATTTTGACATGAAAAATAGAGTCGCCATAGATGTACAAACCATTTTTCATAAAATGGAGAAAAGAACGTTGGGAGCAGCATACAAGTTCTATTGTGACAAGGATTTGGAAAATGCACACTCGGCAGAAGCAGACACAAATGCTACCTATGAGGTGTTGAAGGCACAAATAGAACGTTATGACGAGGTGGAAAACAACACGAAGTTTTTGGCAGAATTCAGCTCACATAAAAAGTTTGCAGATTTTGCAGGCTTCATAAATTACAACAAGGAAGAGGAAGAATGCTTCTCTTTTGGAAAACATAAGGGGAAACGTGTCGTGGACGTTTTGGAAAAGGAACCAGGTTATTTTGGGTGGCTATTAAATGCCGATTTCCCTTTGTACACCAAAAAGGTTTTGACGGCCATAAAGCTAAGAGCCTTCAATAACAAGATATAATGATGCCACAATGAGCAACATAAACATAATCCTTTGCACTTTCCTGTTTGCCATTCTTTTTGCATTCGGTTATTACTATTATGTCTACAAGAGTAAAAAGAAAGACAAGATGGTATATGATTCCGACTGGAAAAAGTTTGAAAAGGCAATGCAAAACAAGGATGTGGTTGGCATCGATGCGTATGGGAACAATGTACTTTGGAACTATTATTTGAAGCCGGAACATCTGGATGCAATGATCAAGGATCTCGGTGAGTTGCCAAAAGGAAAATCGAAAATACGGACATTGAGAAAGAATTGCATGAACAAAAGAATAGATTTGAACACCCCAGACAGTCACAGACCATTTACATCCCAATACTAATCAATTCAAAAGCAATAGGCTAAGTATGAAGTTAATTTGCATAGGAAGAAATTACACGGAGCACATAGAAGAGTTGGAAAATGAAAAACCAACGGATCCAGTTATATTTTTAAAGCCAGACACAGCCATCTTGTTGAAAAAACAACCTTTTTTCATACCGGAATTCTCTAACGATGTCCATCATGAGGTAGAACTATTGGTAAAAATCAATAGAGTGGGAAAGTACATAGATCGCAAATTTGCAGATAAGTACTACAATGAAATAGGACTGGGAATAGACTTTACTGCAAGAGATTTGCAAAGGGAACTAAAGGAAAAGGGGTTGCCTTGGGAAAAGGCAAAAGCCTTTGATGGATCTGCCGTAATTGGAGAGTGGTTGGCAAAAGACAACTTTGAAGATGTAGACAACATTGATTTTTCCATACATAAAAACGATGTGATCGTACAACAAGGAAATACAAGTCACATGCTCTGGAAAATAGATGAAATAATAGAATATGTGTCAAAATATTTTACTTTAAAGATTGGAGATGTTATATTTACGGGGACACCTGCCGGAGTTGGCAAGGTAGTTGCTAACGATAAATTAAAAGGATTCATCGAAGACAAAGCATTGTTTTCGATTACGGTAAAATAATGGAACAACACTATAAACTACACAGATTAAAAGAATTGGCTGACAACGACAAGGACTTTATCTTGGCTTTGGCAGAAACCTTTTTGGAAGAAGTGCCGGCAGATGCCATAACATTGAAACAAGCGGTAGAGGATACCAACTACCTGCAAACCTACCAGACAGCCCATAAGATGAAACCAACAGTCGACGTGTTCGAATTGGGGGTTTTGGATTTGTTGATCGAAGTTCAAGATTGGGGAAAGTTCGAAAAGAAGGGAGAGGACGTGTCAATTCAATTGGAAAAGGTACTCACTGCAATAGAACAAGCTTCGAAAGAAATAAAGTCTGATTTCAATCTATAACAATGCAAGCAGAAATAATTACTATTGGAGATGAGATTCTCATCGGTCAAATAGTAGATACGAATTCCGCCTTTATTGGAAAGGCGCTCAATGCCATTGGTATTTCCGTATATCAAATAACGTCAATACAAGATGAAAGGGAGCATATTCTAAAAGCTTTGGTCGAAGCCGAAGCGAATGCGGACATCATTCTTGTGACAGGAGGATTGGGCCCAACCAAGGACGATATAACAAAACATACCATTGCAGAGTATTTCAATGATACATTGGTTAGAGATGAAGCCGTCTTGAAAAACATAGAATGGCTTTGGGAAACCTACATAAAGAAGCCATTGCAACAAGTAAATAAAGATCAGGCACTAATACCCAGCAAGGCGAAAGCATTGATGAATACGGTAGGAAGTGCGCCAGGCATATGGATGGAAAAAGATGAAAAAGTATTTGTGTCCATGCCGGGAGTGCCCTTCGAAATGAAAAAACTCATGGAAGACCAAGTGCTTCCTCGTTTGAAGGAGAAATACGAGAGACCATTCATATTGCATAAGACCCTTTTGACCTATGGCATGGGAGAGAGCATCTTGGCTGAAAGGATTGGCGATTGGGAAGACAATTTACCGGATTTCATAAAACTGGCATATCTACCTAATTTGGGGAAAGTAAGATTGAGATTGTCTGCCAAAGGATTAGATGAAGAGGAAATAAGGGCAGAAGTGGCACGCCAAATAGAAAACGTACTTCCATTGATACAAGATGTCTTTGTGGGATATGAAGATGAAGAAGCATCCTTGGAAACCATAATAGGAGCAGAATTGACCAAACGAAAGCAAACCTTGGCAACGGCCGAAAGTTGCACAGGAGGCAAATTGGCTGAAACATTCACGGCCAAGCCTGGAGCATCGGCATTTTTCAATGGTGGATTGGTGGTCTATGCCACACAATCGAAAATAGATGTTTTGGGAGTATCGAAAAGGTTGATAGAAAAGCATTCGGTAGTAAGTGCAGAAGTCGTGGAAGCAATGGCAAAAAACGTAAGAATGCTATATAAATCAGACTTCGGAGTAGCCACCACTGGAAATGCTGGTCCAGAAAAAGGAGATTCGAAGGCAGAAGTAGGAACCGTTTTTATAGCCATAGCAACAAAAAACGAAGTTGTCTCATATGAGTTGAGTCTTGGAAATCATAGGGTTAAGGTTGTGAATAAGGCTGTAAACAAGGTTTTGGAAGCGCTTCAAAAAGAAATTTTTAAAAATTGATAAAAAATTGATTGTCATAACTTAAAGATTTTATATATTTGCACCTCGATTTTTAATAACATTTTAAAGTAGAACTAATGTCAAGAGTTTGTGAACTTACAGGGAAAGTAGCAATGGTTGGAAACAACGTATCTCACGCAAAGAATAGAACGAAGCGTAAATTCAACGTGAACTTAATAAAAAAACGTTTCTTTATTGCTGAAGAAGACAAATGGATAACTTTAAAAGTGTCTACATCTGCTCTTAAAACAATCAACAAGATTGGAATCGCTGCAGCACTTAAGGATGCTAAGTCTAAAGGATTTTTAAAATAATAGCCAAAAAGCTTAAAGAAATAAAGAAATGGCAAAGAAAGGAAATAGAATACAAGTAATATTGGAGTGTACAGAGCACAAAGCAACTGGTAAACCAGGAACTTCTCGTTATATTACGACAAAAAACAAAAAGAATACTCCGGACAGAATGGAAATAAAGAAATTTAATCCAATCTTAAAGAAAATGACTGTTCACAAAGAAATTAAATAATTAGAGATTTTCACTTTTTTGAAAATATCAAATATATAGAATTATGGCAAAGAAATCAGTAGCATCGTTACAAACAGGATCAAAACGTTTATCTAAAGCGATAAAAATGGTGAAATCTCCAAAGACAGGAGCCTACATGTTTGTTGAATCAATTATGTCTCCAGACTTAGTAAACGATTTCTTGAATAAGAAATAGGTTAGTACTACTATAAAATATTACAAAGCTGCTTTTATTTAAAAAGCGGCTTTTTGTTTTTATGCTAATCCTAAATTGCGTTTTTAATGGGAAGTGTAAATCTTTTTACATGAGGGTAAAGTTTATTTTAAATTTTTTCTCTTTCTTTATACCCCAATATGACAATTTTTCAGTTTTCCCATTTAGGCTTGACTATTGTTGTTGTTGAATTGGGCGTTACCTTGAAAGAATAGACTTTGATAACTCGTTTTTTAATTGAAAACTTTTTTTGACGATTGTAGGCAATGAAAGACAATGGACAATTAAAAAATAGCAAGCAAGTTGTTCGATTCATAACGCGCATTTAGTAATTGGATGTATTGTTCTAGAGAATGGGACATCGGCAAAAAAAACGATAAAAGACAAATGAGCTTTTTTAAAAAGATATTTTCATCAGAGAAAAAAGAAACCTTGGACAAGGGGTTGGAAAAAACAAGTACTAGCTTCTTAGGGAAATTAAGCAAGGCTGTTGCAGGGAAATCCAAAGTAGATGACGATGTCTTGGACAACCTCGAGGAAGTTTTGGTTTCCAGCGATGTAGGGGTGAATACGACACTAAAGGTCATAGAAAGAATAGAAGCACGCGTTGCCAAAGACAAATATTTGGGAACAGATGAACTAAACAAGATACTTCGAGAAGAAATAGCAGGTTTGCTATCCGAGACCAACTCGGGAGAAGAAACCGACTATGTAGTGCCACAATTGCCAAAACAAGCCGATGGAACAAAGACGCCATACGTATTGATGGTGGTAGGCGTCAATGGAGTTGGTAAGACGACTACAATCGGAAAATTGGCACATCAATTCAAAAAACAAGGCCTAAAAGTGGTTTTGGGAGCAGCAGATACGTTTAGAGCGGCGGCAATAGATCAATTGCAAGTTTGGGCAGATAGGGTGGACGTCCCGATGATACGTCAAGAAATGGGAAGTGATCCAGCGAGTGTGGCTTTCGATGCCTTGGAGTCTGGAGTGTCCCAAGACGCAGATGTCATAATAATAGATACGGCAGGTCGTTTGCACAACAAAATCAATTTGATGAACGAGTTGACAAAGGTAAAGCGCGTGATGCAAAAAGTCATAGGTGATGCGCCACACGACGTTTTGTTGGTATTGGATGGCTCAACTGGGCAGAATGCCTTCGAGCAAGCCAAACAGTTCACAGCAGCAACGGAAGTAACCTCGTTGGCAGTGACAAAACTCGATGGGACTGCAAAAGGAGGAGTTGTTATAGGAATAAGCGATCAATTTCAAATTCCAGTAAAATACATAGGAGTAGGAGAAGGCATAGAAGATTTGCAAGTCTTTAACAAATATGAGTTCGTGGATTCATTTTTCAAATAGAACTCCCTAGGTCCTCTTCGAAAATCGTTTAAAATCAATGTGGCACAAATGAAGCAAAGCACTTTAAGAGTGATTAATGCCTTGTCCTTTGCGATTTCCAGCATTCAATTTACCTTTCTGGCTGTTTCATACTTTACATTGGACATCGATGCGTCCAGTCCATTGATTCCAAGACACCTAATCGATTATCTTCGGTTTTCCATATTCATATTGGCGCCAATATTCTTGGTGTTGGCTATTTTGAGTTATCTAAATATAAAGCTTGGGAAGTACAAAGTGTATGAAGTAATCGCAATTTTTAGTATTTTAATGCTCCATTACCTGTTTTATGGTGAAATTCATGAATTTATAAACACCTTTAACCCTTATGGCATATCACATACACCATAGTTTTACGATAGAGGCATCTAAACAAGCTGTTTTCGAAGCAGTGACTCTACCCAAGCACCTAGACAATTGGTGGACTTTGAAATCTTCTGGAGAGCCAAAGTTGAATGCAGAATATAATTTGAACTTTACCAATGCATACAATTGGTATTGCAAGGTCTCAGAAGTAAAAGGCAATGAGTCTTTTTATTTGAAGATGACACAATCCGATGCGGATTGGGATGCCACTATTTTCGGTTTTCGTTTAAAAGAAGTCGAAAAAGGAACGCTCATGGAATTTGAGCATAAGAATTGGCAAGAAAACAATCATCACTATAGGCACAGTTCGTTTTGTTGGGCAATGCTTTTAAAGGGGTTGAAAGACTATTTGGAAAAAGGGACTGTAATTCCTTTTGAGGAACGTAATTAGTTTGCAACCAAATTAATATGTTCCCATAGCTCATTGTCAAATCTACTGGGACCCAACACGGTTTCTCCAGCATTGTTGCCCAACCGTACAACCACCAAATTTTTACTAGGAACGACATAAAACTTTTGGTCGTTTTTGCCAAGACCGGCAAATAAATCATCTGGGGCGTTAGGTATTAATTTTCCAGAAAACTCGAATGCACTTCCAGACCCTCTGAAACTCTCTTTTCCATTTAACCACCATAGATAGCCATAGGCCTTGTTTATATCTTGAGAAGCATTGGTCATTTCAGAAAAATAATTCAAATCATTTAAAATAAGATTGTCGCCCCATATGCCCTTGATTAAATTCAAGAGACCAAAACGAGCCATACTTCTTGCATTGCTGAAATATACCCTGTTGTAACCAAGATTGATCCAAGTCCCTTGCATGCCAACCCGATACTTCAACCTCTCATAGAAATAAGTGCCGAAACTTGTCTCTGTAGCTCCTTCAACGATGCTTTGAGTCAATGTGTATGCTACATTGTGATAATACCAAAAACTATCAGGAGTGTTTAAATGGTACAAACAATCGCTATCGTAGCAATTAAGATCCGTAGCCGTATAATCCAATCCAGTAGTCATTGCCATATGATGCTTTACGGTAATGTTGGATTCTTGATCATCAGTAAGACTGGATCAACCATTTCCCAAATAATCCCGAGATGGGTTGTCTATGTCCAAAAAACCGTCCTGTTGTGCAATGCCAATTATGAAGGCAGACAATGTCTTTCCTGAGGAATTCCATGGTAAATTGGTGTTTTCATCAGCTCCGTTACCATACCATTCGATGACTATTTTACCATCTTTTAGGACAATGAATGCCTTTGTCCCCTTTTCATTTAAAAAATCTTGCAACACTTGTAAATTGGAAACGGTCCATTCTAAATCCTCTGTGGAAATGGTTTCCCATTCATTGGAAACTATTGGCGGGAAGTAGGCAGAAGTCGTTAGTGGTTCAATGTAGTCGACAACCTCATTGGATGTGCAACAAAGTGTCAGATAAATTAGGAATGATAAAAATAAGGAGCGTTTAAGCATTGATGGCATTTCTTTGAGTTTATTCTTTGACAAGAAATAATGTAAAAGGTTGAACAAAGAACTCGAAACTGCGTAAAAGCACTATGGAAAAAAACTATTTGTAGCCTATGATTTATAAGTGGGGATTTTTTTATAGATGAAGTAATTGTTAAACTTTAATTAGTTTTTTGTAAATTCGGAAGCCTCAATTCATTAATTATATAAAAAACCCTTAATTTAATAATTATGAAGACTAGAATACTTTTGTGCCTTCTCATCGTTTTTGGCACAGCAAATGCTCAATTTAATGAGTCAGCCCCATGGGTACAACAAGCAAAACAAAACTCTAGTAGTGCCAACCCAACTTTCAAGGAAGTGCAACAGGCTTTCAACGTGTACTGGAGTACAAGAGATGAAACCGTTAAAGGCTCTGGATATAAACCTTTCAAGCGGTTTGAGTATATTTGGGAAAAAGAAGTTAACGGGGAGGGAGAGCTTCCGACTGAAAAAGACAAATGGGATTTGTGGAAACAGACAAGACAAAATTCATCTTTGGCAAGATTTACAGATCAAAGCAATTGGTTGCCCATAGGGCCTTATACCCATTCCAATACGGGGTCTTGGTCCAGTGGACAAGCAAGGATAAATGTCATAGCCATAGATCCAAACAATTCGAACACTTGGTACGTTGGAGCTCCAGCAGGGGGATTGTGGAAATCTTCTGATGCAGGGAGCACTTGGACACCTTTAACAGATGATTTGCCGCAAATAGGAGTTTCTGGCATAGCCATAGATTACTCTAACTCAAATATTGTTTACATAGCAACAGGAGACGACGACGGAGGAGATACTTCCAGTGCTGGGGTCTTCAAGTCTACGGATGGCGGAACGACTTGGGTACAAACAGGTTTGAATCCAAGCAACACCCCATCGTCCATGAATGATATTTATATCAATCCATCCAATTCAAGTATGTTGTGGGTGGCAACCAATGGAGGTGTTTATAAATCCACAGACTCTGGAGCGACTTGGAATATGACTTTGGGAGGAAACATCAAAGACATAAAGTTGAAACCAGGAAACCCCAATACCGTCTATGCTGTAACACCCAATCAGTTTTACAAATCGACAAATGCGGGAGATACATTCAGTCAAATAACCAATGGAGTACCTACGGGAGGCTCAAGGTTTGTTATAGATGTAACGCCTGCAGATGTGGATTACGTGTATTTGTTGAGCGCGACTTCGAGTAATACATTCCAAGGAGTATACAGATCAACGAATAGTGGTACATCCTTTTCAGCAAGGAATACATCGACCGACGTGTTGGAATCCACCCAATCGTGGTTTGACTTGGCATTGGGGGTTTCCACCACAAATGCAAATGATGTATATGTAGGTTGTCTAAATGTATGGAAATCCAGTAACGGAGGATCCTCTTTTTCAAAACTTAACAACTGGAGTTCTCCTTCGAGTGCAACCTATACACATGCGGACATTCATCAAATAAGATCTTTCAACGGAGCCATATACGTATGTTCGGATGGAGGAATTTATTCGTCAACAAATGCTGGTGGTAGCTTTACAAGCAAGACAGATGGAATTCAAGCCAGTCAATTCTACAAGGTGGCAGTATCACCAACAAACGTAAATAAAATGGTCGGAGGATTACAAGACAATGGAGGACATGCCTACAACAATGGCAATGGGAATTGGTTGAATTATTACGGAGCAGATGGAATGGATACTTGCATAAACCCTATAAACGACAATAAGTATTATGGGTTCATCCAAAGTGGAGGTGCGCTTTACAAATCTTCAAACTCTGGAAGTTCGGGATCTGGATCTGTCAATGCACCAGGTGGAGCATCAGGAAACTGGGTAACTCCCTTGATAGCGAATTCTTCAGGGCAAATCTTTGCAGGTTATAATAGGATCTATAGGTTGAATAGCAATGAAAACGGTTGGAATACCTTGGCTAACCTTGGAGCTTCGGCCGATTTAATAGAGGTAGCCCCTTCTAACGAAACACACATGTTTATTGCAGTGGATGAAGTTTTGAAGAAAAGTACGGATTCAGGAAATAGTGTTACTGACATTTTTACTTTTGGAGGAAACATAAAAGGAATAGGAATTCATACGACCAATGAAAACATAATATGGGTAACTACTAGTGGAGGTGTATTCAAATCTCTTGACGGAGGGACTACTTTCAACAACATTACTGGAAATTTACCAGTTTCGAATTCTTATTTGTTTTTCAACGACATAGTACACCAAGATGGACACAGTCAAAACCCAGTATATTTGGCAACGAGCATAGGGGTATATAGAATTGTGGATGGTGGCAGTTGGGAATTGTTTTCCAATGGTTTGCCAACGACGATAGTTACAGATTTAGAAGTGAACGTTGCAGATAATTCCTTGACGGCAGCTACTTATGGAAGAGGCGTTTGGAGATCTTCATTGCCAACTTGCATAACTACTACTGCAAACCAAGAAATTAATTTGGATGCAGCTGGATACCAAGAAGGAGCAGCCATAGATGTATGTGTGGGACAAAACATAGCGTTGAGGTCCACGGTGACTACAGGAGCAAGCCCTACGTATGTGTGGTCTGGACCCAACGGATATGCCTATACAGGACAAATTGCAACCATAGATAATATTTCGGGAGCGGAGTTCGGTGATTACATAGTCACAATATCCACGGCTGGGGGATGTGGGGATGCCCAATATACATTCACCATAACTGGAGAGGATTCCATTCAACCAACATCTAATGACGATGCAATTTGTACCAATGATTCAACGACTTTGAATGCTTCTGGGAGTATTGATTATAGATGGTATGAAACAGCAACTGGAGGAACGGAAATAGCAACTGGGTCATCATTTACGACACCAGCTTTAACAGCAAGCACAACGTATTACGTAGCAGGGACATCGGCAGTGATAGTGTCAGAACAAGTCAATACTGTAGATATAAGCACAGCAGCAGATTATTCCTTCAATCAATCGTTGTACTTTGATGCAAATCAGGATTTTACTTTGGAATCCGTGCAAATGAATGCGATGAGTACAGGCAATAGAACGATTTCCGTAACAGATGCATTGGGTAACATAGTTGCTACGACCACAGTGAACATCCCATCTGGTGTGTCAACGGTCAATTTGAATTTGGATGTTCCAAAAGGAAATGGATTGGAAATAGGTATAACAGGAGCTTTGGTGGATATGAGAAGAACACCTACCGGAAATGGGGTTACCTATCCAATAGCATCCCCATCAGGAGAAGTTTCCATAACAGGGAATTCAGCAGATGCACCAGATTATTACTATTTCTTTTACGATTGGAACATCACCACTTCGGGAGGACGCTGTGAATCTAACAGAACTCCAGTAACGGTGACTGTAAGTGCAACCAATCCGGATTTGACGAATGCTACGGAAATAAACATAGATGCAGCTGGGTACAATGCTTTTTCCGATGGAGCAACATTGAATGTAGATGAAGGCGCATCCATAGATTTGAGATTGCCGTCAACAGCTTTTAATGGTACATGGTTGTGGACAGCTCCAAATGGAACTACCTATACTACGGAAACAGTTAGCTTTTTGAATGTTGTGGATGGAGATACGAATGTAGATGGCGATTGGACTGTACAAGCAACGTTTACCAATGATTGCGATGGAACTGGCCCAGAGACGATAAGTTTTACCATAAACGTAAAGTCAACGTTGTCTGTGGATTCAAATACATTTGAAGACTTTGTGGCGTACCCGAATCCAACAAGTGGTTTGTTGACTATTAAGAGTAGTACGACATTAAGTGAGGTGAAGATGAGAATAGTGGATATGCAAGGGCGTCTCTTGTATGATAGATTTAAACCTATTCACATTTCTCCAAATCAAATAAACATAAATTTAAAGGAACTGTCAGTAGGAGCTTATTTCTTGATAATTGAAGATGAGTCTCGTAAAACCATTAGACAAGTTATCAAATACTAAATTGTCGTAACAGATGACAAGAAAAAGGCAGGCTGATTTTTTTCAGCCTGCCTTTTGTTTTATTACAAAGGGAAACTTCTATTTTGTACATTTAAAAAAAAATGAACGAATGAGAAATACATTTCTATTATTGATTTTAACAATGGCATTGTCTTGTAAAGAATCTAAGGAGCAAGAAGTGCAAACTTCAGACTTCAAAGCAATTGAGAGCAAGGACATTATAGATTTCAAAGTGTTGGATTCAAAATTCATAACCAACAAGGAGATTTGGGGAAATCTAGAAAATGAACTTTCAGATTTTACAGAGGCAAAATACAATGCATTGAAACCAGTAATATTAGAGCAAGACATACCAACGTTGCAAAAATATGTAGCTGAAGGAAAATTGACATACGAAACATTGGTGAAATTCTATCTTTTTAGAATCAGAAAATTCGACAGGGAGAATGAAATGTCCTTGAATTCTGTGATATCGATAAATTCTAGAGTTGTAGCAAATGCAAGAGCTTGTGACATCAGATTGAAAGACAAAGGTCTTCGACATCCTATTTATGGAATGCCGATACTTTTAAAGGACAATATAAATGCAGAAGGCATGGCTACGACTGCAGGAGCGGTAGCTCTAAGAGAAAATATGACAAAAGACGCTTTCATCGTTGAAAGATTGAAAGTAAATGGAGCCTTGATATTGGGAAAAGCCAATTTAAGCGAATGGGCCTATTTCTTTTGTGGGGAATGTCCAAGTGGTTATAGTGCTATAGGTGGACAAACGTTAAATCCTTATGGAAGACGCATCATCGATACAGGAGGCTCAAGCTCGGGAAGTGGGGCCGCCGTGGCTGCGAATTTTTGTGTGGCAGCAGTGGGGAGCGAAACAGCAGGTTCCATATTGTCACCAGCAAGTCAGAACTCGGTAGTGGGGCTGAAACCCACAATAGGGCTATTGAGTAGAAGTGGTATCATTCCAATTTCAGAAACTTTGGATACGGCTGGTCCAATGACTAAAAATGTAAGGGACAACATTATCTTAATGGATGCTTTGTTCGGATATGACGTGAATGATAAAAAGTCCGTCGACACTAAACTAATAAATGGATACTACTTCAAGAATAGTTATGAAAAGGGGTTAAAAGGTAAACGCTTGGGTGCGTTCAAGAGTCTAAAAGAAGATACCTTATACCTCAATGCTCTCAAAGATTTAAAAGAAGAAGGAGCAGTTATAGTCGAAATCGAAGATTTGGATGTCGATCTTCCGGACTTCATTAGATTGTTAAATCTGGATATGAAAAAAGATTTACCAGCTTATTTGGAGAATCATGCAAATGATACAATACAGGTAAAGAATGTTAAAGATGTAATGGTATTCAACAAGAAGGATTCTTTGAATGCAATGCCCTATGGGCAAGCACTATTTGAAGGAATCGTCGCAGATGAAAGTACAGAAGAAAAGTTGGAATCCATAAAAAAGACCCTTAAAGAGAATGGGAGACAGTTTTTCAATGTGTCTATGGATAAATATGAATTGGATGGTATATTGTCCATAAACAACTATCATGCTGCCTATGCCGCTGTTGCAGAGTATCCTGCCATTACTGTACCTATGGGCTATGCAAAAGATGGAGAACCAAAAGGGCTGACAATCATATCCAAGCCTTTGTCAGAGAGAATGCTATTGGAAATGGCCATAAAGTATGAGCAAGTTTCCAAAAAGCGAATTCCTCCAGCAAATTATCAATAGATTGTGTTTTACATTGTATCTTTGCAGTCCAAAATTTAGATATGCGTACAAAGTCACTTAAAAAGAACAAAATCAATGTAATAACGCTTGGCTGTAGTAAAAATGTTTACGATAGTGAAGTGTTGATGGGACAACTGAAGGCCAGTGGGAAGGACGTTGTGCATGAAGAAGAAGGGAACGTTGTCGTGATAAATACATGTGGCTTCATCAACAATGCAAAGGAAGAGAGTGTAAACACCATCCTTGAGTATATGCAAAAGAAAGAAGAAGGGGAAGTGGACAAAGTCTTTGTCACAGGGTGTCTAAGTGAACGCTACAAACCGGATTTGGAAAAGGAAATACCCAATGTCGATCAATATTTTGGAACTACTGAGTTGCCAGGTTTGTTAAAAGCCTTGGGTGCAGATTACAAGCATGAGCTAATAGGGGAACGTCTTACGACAACTCCAAAAAACTATGCCTATTTAAAAATTGCCGAAGGTTGTGACAGGCCATGTAGTTTTTGTGCGATTCCTTTGATGAGAGGAAAACATAAAAGTACCCCAATCGAAGAATTGGTGATCGAAGCTGAAAAACTAGCAGCAAACGGGGTGAAAGAATTGATTCTCATTGCACAAGATTTAACATACTACGGATTGGATCTATACAAGAAGAGAAACCTTGCCGAGCTATTGGGGAATTTAGTGAAAGTGGAAGGGATAGAATGGATTCGTTTACATTATGCATTTCCTACCGGTTTTCCGATGGACGTATTGGATATAATGAATCGTGAACCAAAGATTTGCAATTATTTGGACATACCACTACAACACATTAGCGATTCCATATTAAAAAGCATGCGTCGTGGAACCACAAAAGAGAAAACGACGAAATTGTTGCAAGAGTTTAGAAAGTCCGTGCCCAACATGACCATTCGTACGACACTTATCGTTGGTTATCCTGGAGAGACGGAAGAAGATTACCAAATCCTCAAAGAATGGGTAAGAGAGATGCGCTTTGAGCGTTTGGGATGCTTCACATATTCTCATGAGGAAAATACCCATGCATTTAATTTGGAAGACGATGTCCCAGATGAAGTAAAACAAGAACGGGCCAATGAAATAATGGAAATTCAATCTCAGATTTCGTGGGAACTCAATCAAGAAAAAATAGGACAGGAGTTTAAAGTCGTAATCGACAGAAAAGAAGGTGATTATTTTGTAGGCCGTACGGAATTCGATTCTCCAGATGTGGATAACGAGGTATTGATCGATGCATCTACAACTTATTTGAAGACAGGGGAATTTGCAACTGTAAAAATAACGGAAGCAGCAGATTTTGATTTATATGCAGAGGTTGTAAAAAACTAAAAGTGCTGATTTGATTTGTTAAATAAGCACTTTTAAGTGATAATCCCTCTTTTGTTGGTAGAATGGAATTATCTAACGACTTTTTTTTTATGCTATTTCCTTGGGAAGTCACTAAAGTCCTTAAGCATATTTGTACACAGGGTTAATGTTATGGATATTGACCTTGTATACAAAGCAGGTCTATCTGTAACAGTAAGCATCCCTACTTCACCAGACTCGGAAGGGTGAGTTCTATTTTGGTCAATGAGCTATTTATACAACTCCTTACCTGAGCTTGATTCTAGTTGTTTTTATACC
>JAHDHI010000017.1 GCA_020631395.1 Bizionia sp. | reverse complement strand
AAAAACAACAGAAAAGTCGCTTAGAAATTTATACCAAATTTACTAGGTAGTCCAATTTGGTTGCCACTATGAATAATGTTTATATCATAAAAAATGTAGACACAAAAAATATTCTTTTGAAGGCAAGTAAAAATCCAGTTACAGAAGATAGTTTTGAAGAATTGACAAATGAAACGTATCCAAAAACTTCCTTTATTGGAAAAGGCCTAAGTGTTCCTATTTCAAAATTTACCAACGGTATGGTGTCTGATACCGAAATGATTCTTAATATATTAGACAATTAACAAGTATAAAAATGGGATTTGAATATAAAATTAAAGCAAATTTATCTGAGAAGATCAGAACAGAAATTCAATGTCTACTTGAAAAAAATAAAATGTTTGATAAGAAGTACGAGTTTGAAGGTAAGATGTTTTGGGACTTTAGGCAAACTGACAACAATGGCGTTATGCCTAATATGAGTATCACTTTTGAAAATGACGGTATATACATATGCCAAAATAGTCCTTCATATTTATGGGTGGATCTTGAAGCATTAAAACATTATTTTGATAAAGAAGATATCAAATACGAAATTGTTGACTATCAGAATTAAATTGATATACGATATGCGACAAGATCTAACTTTGCACAAAAATGAAACATACTATCTGCAATTTTTAAAACCATACAATGAAGAAACCAACACAACTAATAATTATTAGTGCAATTGTAATACTACTTACTACTTTTGTAGGATTTAGCTATTATAGTAATTATAAGAAAAAGAATGTTTACCAAAAAGCGTTAATTGCAGATCTAGAACAAGTCTATAGACATTTAGAACTTTCAGAAACACCCGAAACTCAGGAGATAATTGATGAATTTGATAAAGTGATGGACAGCATTTCTAATATAATAATACGAAAGGGCAACGATTCAATCAAAGTTCGCTATGCCTATTATATTAACGAGTTTAACCAGAAGTTAAAATATAAAATGTTTATCTATCACGAATATAAAAATGATAATGTATGGAAATATACGCAACTCAGTGGTGTGTTATCGCAATTCAGTAAAAGAGAATTAGAAAAGTTACAAGATGCTTACACCCAAAGGGAAGAATTTAAAAACATCAAAAAAGAAATTCAAAAATTAGCTAATTACTATGTGCCTTATGATACAAAAACCACCACAGCTCAACAAATAATAAGTGCATATAGAAATACGCATTATCTTTTAAAGGAAGAACAATCCATACTTTTTTTGGTAAAAGATAGGTGTAGGAGAGCTATTGAAGAGTTGGACCCTGAAAATGCTACAATTAGAAAGATAGACTCATTACAAAAAAATCAAACTGATATTTATAAGAGTTATGATAGAAATTAAAAAATTTTAGTTTAGAGTTTATGACAAACAAGCTGATAGTTTTATCACATAACCTAAAGCTAAAAATTTTAATTTTTAAAAAGAATACAATGTGACTTTAAAAGACGAATTAAATGGTGAAAACGGTTCTTTTTTACTCGATTTAAGAACTAAGTTTATCTGGAACCATAAAGCATTTAGTAATCTTCTAGTTAATTTATTTAAAGAGTGCCAAAGAACAAAAGCAGATGCTTATCTGGATAGGGAGATATCCTCTGGAATTTGGTATCTATCAAATGTTGTTAAGGATTGGGTCGAAAATAGGGATTCGCCTAAAAATTTTTCTCGGGCTTATCATAAAAGAGCATATGAGTTACTCAACGATTTGATCTGGGCCTATTTTATGGTAGATTCTCCTTACAATTCAAATTTTTCTTTATTCGAGAAAGAGATACAAGTATTAGAAAATCTGACGTAATCTAATAACTCTACTTAAAAACGTCTAGAACCATTGACAATTAGACTACTAACAAACAAGATAGGAATACGAGAAATCCCACCACGAGCAAATGTAGCATTATCTAGATTATTCTTAATACATTCATACCATAATAAATCATTAATTTGCAATGATTTTAAAACCATTTGAATGTTAAAACTAGCCCTCATCATATATTCCCTTTTTTTTCATTTTACATTGGTATTTCCTCAAAAAGGAGAGAATAATGGTACTCCAAAGGAAAATATTGAGCGTTTAAACAAGCGTCAAAGTGATTCATACGATGTAGGTGATTATAAGAACTTTAAGTTGTTTACTGATTCCATTTTAACAATAGCTAAAGCCAACGGGTTAAAAGAATACGAAATTGATGCCATCATACGATTGGGTGTTTATTATAAGAAAATTGATGCCTACGATCAGGCAATGTCATATTATTCTGAAGCCCTAGAAATTTCAAAAGAAATACCCGACAGCTATAAAAAACAAACTGTAATCCTGATTAATCTGGGGAACGTATATAATCAAATCGGATATCACGATAAAGCAACAAAATCTTTTGACGAAGCTTTGAAATATATTAAGGATTTTGGAGGGCCTGATATTTATAAAATGGCTGTCTACACCGGCTTGTCTGATGCCGCTTCTGGAGATAAAAATTTTGAAATTTCTCTGGAATACCTTAAAAAAGCTAAGCAAATAGGAGAAAAACTTAAACGGGATGATATCATCATCAATGCCCTAAACGGGATGGCTGAAAATTACCTTGAATTACAACTATTTGAGCAGGCTTTAGCGTATAGTAAAAAGGCTGAGGGATTATATACCAGTGGGCAATCTATTGAAAGAAGGGCCATAAGTCAGTACCTTACAGGAGCCTCATTGGTGGGTTTAAAAAGATATGAAGAAGCAGTTTTACCCCTGCAAATGGCTCAGAGTACAGCAATTACCAATCAGTTCCTTAAAATCCAAACGGATACACACAGACAACTTGCTATAGTTTTCGAACAACTGAGGGAATTCGAAAAAGCAAATATAGAACAGAAAGGATATATAAATACGAAAGAAAAGTACTTAAAAACCTTGTCGAAGGCAAAACGATTAGATGTAGAACAAGAACTTGCTAAAACTGAAACACAGCTTAACAGGCAGTATACATACAAGTGGTCATTGATTTTTATAGCTGCTACTGTTATTTTCATTTTGTTAGTAGTGTTGTTCGCTTACAGAAAAAAGAAAAAACAAGCAGATTATAAAGCATATCAACTAAAGGAAGATAGGGCATTACTAGAGGACGAGAACAAAGCACTCAAATCAAAAATCTTAAAACTAGCAAAGGACAAAACCTCTAGTTCGATAATTGATAGGGAAAATGATAAACAAAAAAAAACTTCTTTATCACTAGAGGAGCAAAACAGATACGTTCGTCAGATTGTAGATTATATGGAAAAAGAAAAACCTTATCTCGATCACGAAATAAAACAAGCCACTCTTGCGGATAGCCTTAATATGAGCGTGCATCTCTTTTCTGAGATACTAAATGTTTGCTTTGAGAAAAACTTTAATAATTTTCTTAATCTATACCGTGTAGATCGAGCAAAACAATTAATGAAAGATGATAAATATGCGTCTTATAAAGTACTTGCTATTGGTTATGAATCTGGTTTTGCTAGTAAAACGTCATTTAATCGAGTGTTTAAACAATTGGTAAGGCAAACACCTTCTGAGTATCGCAAACAGCAATTAACAAAAGTCAGTGTTGAGTAGTCATTTTCATCATATGATCCCAAATATCATTTGGGAATCTATAGTCACTTATCACTTAAATTTATTTTTACATTGTATATATCGACAGGTTCATTTATACCATTATTAAAATACTTACTTCTTATTGAGTGAACTCCAAAACCTTCCAAACGATAAGTGTTATTAGTTTCCTTTTTCCACAACAAGCCTTCATTTATTGTAAGTCTTAATGGATAATTTAGGATATGAATATTCTTTATTTAAGTCTAAAAAACCACCGTCTTTGACGGTGGTTATGTTTTAAAGGCTTCGCCATTTTTTAGGTTTACCATCTAAAACTTTTTTAAGATGAGTAAATATAGAAAATTAACACATGTGTACTTACAAATGTGACTATCACATTGTTTTCACACCAAAGTGTCGTTTCCGTGTGCTTGAGGGCATGGTGAAGTCACTTGTAGAACATGATTTGTAGGTAATCAGTACTTGGAAAGATGTCATTATTCAAGAGATGAATGTATAAAAAGACCACATTCATTTGGTTTGTTCAATTCCTCCGAAGGTTTCTATATCGGAATTCATGGGTGTTCTAAAAGGGAAGATTGCAATTAAATTGTTTAGGACGTATCCAAGTTTAAGACAAAAACCGTATTGGGGCAATCACTTTTGGTCTCGTGGTTATTTTGTAAGTACAGTAGGTTTGGATGAGGATATGATAAAACGATATGTGAAATATCAAGAACATCATGAATGAGCCTAATGCCCCTTTGGGGCTAATCTGAAAATCAAAGTCTCCGTTTTTAATGGAGGTTTTTTACTGTTATTTCATTCTAACTAACGTCAAATTTTGTTAATTTTCATTCAAGCCCCTTTATTTATAATACTTCCCATATTTTTCAACTCTAAAATTTTAGAAAAAATGTCTAAAATTTGACGTTATCTTAAGAAATTAATAGAGTTTCTTTATATAGAGAATTATTGATAACGGCAGCCTCATTTGGTCAGCAGGCAGTAATTGAAAGAGTTACATCCGAAATTTGTGATACTTTATCAAAGACTGAAAAACCTCTTGAAGAAACGTCCTATGAGGAATCTAGAAACATTATCAGGACAGTTTTAATCAAAAATTATTATGATTGGATAAAAGAGCTTAATACATTCAAGGAAAACTCAGGAAAGACTGAAACTGCTGAATATGATTTTGACAAATATTTTCAACACGTACTACAGATGGATTGTCAGAATTTTAGGGGAATCGATAAAAAACTCGATACTTATCTCTCTGAAAAAGAAAATTTACGACCTCTTCACCTAAAAACTAAGGAGTTTGTAATCGGGTTAGAAGACAAACTGAAAAACAAAGACTTAAAAAAGCTCTTGAACGATAGTCTGAATAATGAAAATATTGACAGTCTTCTAAAGATGAGTAAAATTGAAATCGACAAGTGTAAAAGAACAACAACCTTGAGTATCATACTCGTTTATGTTGATGGTTACACATTTCGAGTAAGGTACTTTGATTATTTGACGGATAGTCCCGAATTTCAAATTGATGTAATATTTAAAGATTATACAGATTTGCAAATTGACAATTTGATTATCAAAGACAAAAACCAATTATTGATTGAATTAAAAGAACGAATAGAATTTAACAAAAAGGACGAGAGTGGAGAGATTAAATTGCCTCTGCCTCCGCCTGCACCGAAGAAAAACTAACAAAAAATGTTCTCGAACAAAAGAACTGAGTTGAAAATAGCGTAAGCTTTTCATAGTAAGAGTGTTTGGTTATTTTTGGGAAGTCGACAAATTTTTAAGTTTGACAAATTACCAAAAATAAATAACTAGCAAAATTTAAAAATTCGGTTTGTGCATTACTCAAAAAGCTAAGGCCTTTTTACTCGCTACGTTATTAGCAAATATTTGATGAAGAGCATACTAAAAGCATTAATTTTAATTCTGGCCATCAATTTTATTGGATGTAGCTCTAATGATAAGAAGCCTAAAGTGATAAAAACCGGAAAGGCAACGGAATTGGAAAGAATAATTGAATCTCATACCAATCTCTAGGAATTGAACCCAGAAAAAGGATTGAAAGCCATAATCGAATTTTATGCGGAATCTGATTCTTTAACGATTGACTGAAATGAAAACCCTATTCCATATATATGTGAATTATGGAGTTGACAACTGGAAAATGGACCAAAAAACCTTTGAAATTACATTTGCGAATCAAAGAGTCAATCAAAATGACGGAAAATTATACGAATATCGAATTGACCTAATTTAAGAATCGAAAGAGTTTCTTGAAGAAGAAGTATTTATTACAAGATATAGTTCTGGAATTGATCTTGACAAATTTAAAAGCGAAGTAATGAACTCAAGCGAATTTAAAAAATCAATGAAAAGACAACCGGATAGAATTATCATTATCAAAGAACAAACATAAAAACGTTTGCCAACATTATATAACAAACCATAGATGCCTTTAGGTCAGTAACGATTGTTATATTTGGTGTTGACTACAAGCTGAAAAAACAAAAAATTGAATGATTAAACATATTGAATTTCCATCACAAAATGAATATCCTATTTATGCGAACATGTATATGAAATTAGTGAAAAAAGACGGAAGCCTTATTGAACAGTTGAAATCCAGCTTAGATAAGACAAAGACTTTGATTAGCAAATTGTCGAATGCAGAATTAGAGTATAGGTATGAAAAGAATAAGTGGTCAATAAAAGAAGTTTTAGTCCATATAATTGATGATGAAAGAATATATGGGTATAGAGCGCTTTCTTTCGCAAGAAATGACAAAACAAACCTTCCAGGGTTTGAACAGGATGATTATAACCTTAATTCTGACACATCAGAGAGAACAATTGAAAATATAATGGAAGAATATGAAGCTTTAAGGATTTCTACCATCGCTTTATTCAATGGGCTTTCGGATAAATCATTAAAACGCATGGGGAAGGCAAACGGAAATCAGGCAAGTGCAAGGGCTTTGGGATATCATATTCTCGGACACGATTTACATCATATGAAAATAATAGAAAATTTATACTTGAAAAAGTTGAGAAAATAAAGTCATCAGAGAACATAGCGCAAATCTACACTGAAGACAGAAAATAAAATTCTGATTTAGTCATTTATGATTTTAAAATGGTGAGTGATGTTGTTAAGAGCAAAGTTAATTTGGGGATGGACATATTTGACTTTTTACAAGTTGGAAAAAAGCAAGATGACTTTGGGTAGAGTTACTGGAGTTAGAAGCAATTTGTTACTGTAAGCTATTCTTTTTTCCGAAAAGGTATTCAGAGCCTTTTTTAGCTAAGCACCCAGAAAGCAGAGAAACAATAAAATATGAAACAGCCTTTTATAAGTTATTGAATCATTTTGGTGACTTTTTCAAATGATTCTCGTAGTATATTTGCATTAAATTGAAAGTAACATTAAAAACAGATAATTATGAACATTACATTGACACAAGCTGAAAAAATCATTTCAGTGGCAAAAGAGAAATCGAAAGAAATCGAAACAAAAATGAATATAGCAATTGTGGATGCAGGAGCAAACTTAGTAGCTTTTGTTCGTATGGATGGAGCTTGGTTGGGTTCGCTTGACATCGCTATCAAAAAAGCGAAAACGGCTCGTTTTTTCGATATGAATACAGGAATCATTGGAGAGTTGTCCCAACCAGGTGGATCTTTGCACAACATCGAGCACTCAAACAATGGCCTCATTACTTTTCCTGGAGGAGTACCAATTAAAAACGCAGCAGGCGAAATAATTGGAGCAATTGGAGTGAGTGGAAGCACTGTTGAAAACGATCATGAAGTAGCTGAAGCCGGAGCGTTGGCAATTTAAATGGTATGCTAGTTCAGTATAAAAGCGGGCAATTGATAAATTGTCCGCTTTTATTTTTTTCGTTTTTATTTTTTTTCCAATGAATTTCCGTTCTTTGCTTTCTTTTTACAAATACAAAGACTCAAAGAAAATGCCCCATAAACTTCATGCTTTACGTAACTTTCTAACCATAATCATTCTTACTGCAATCTTTTCAAACATTACTGAAGCCCAAACGAAAAAAGGGAGGTTCGTAGATGTTGCGATAGGTTATGGAATAAGTGCACCTTTTGACGATGTGGACATATTGGGTTCTGGATTTTATGCGCAAGGAGAATATGTATACGGTTTGACCACGTGGTTTCAGGTAAGGCCATATGCGGGTTTTGTCCTTACATCGGCAGACAAGAATGAAAAGTATGACCAATTTGGTTACAAAGTGACGTCCAATGCCTTTTTACTTGGTGCAAAAACACGCATATCTGCACCCATTCCTTGGGTTGCTCCTTATTTTGAAATTGGCATAGGTGCTTCTATGGGAGCATTTGTCACTCATACACCATTTGTCAATATTGAAAAAAAGGGAATTTTGTTCCATATCCCTTTGAGCATAGGGCTAGCTTTGGGACGTAGGCATAACTATCAAATTGCTTTCAAATATTATTACCATCCGTCTGTCGAGCAGTTTTCTGGAGCGGCAGCTCTCGGCTTTACCTTTCCTTTGGATTAGCTGGATTACAAAGGTCTAGAAATTGCGGCAAAGCTATCTTGTGAGAGGGTTAGCGAATAGGCTATCTCTTTGCATTTCTAATTCCTTGGTTGTATGACAAAAATCAATAGTAACACAGTCAATGCCTGGTCGAGCGCAGTTGAGACCCGTTTTTTTTGCTTTTCCTTTATAAAATCTCACCTTGAGACTTTAGTTTGTTTCAAAAAAGGTTGGGTGAGATGATTTATACGTTTTCACGAATGCTAAATTCTAAATCAAAAGACAATTTCTTGTTGCTTATGTAGTTAAGTGGAGTTATTCCAATCAAGGCGATTTTGTCTGGCTTTCTTAAGATTTGAAATGATTGTCATTGCAAATGATTTTCTGTCGCAAAACAGGTATAAATACCTATAAAAGAAAAATAGTATTGAATTATCTTCGTATTTTTAGAGAAAATAACCCTCAAAATATCCCTCGTAGAATGCCTAGTAAACTAACTAACACGCTCCTAGATACCATAGGTATAATAAGAGCTCTGTCCTACCGTAAATTCATAGAGCGCAATTGGTCGAAACCTCAACCAATGTTCAATGTCTTACAAGTTAAAGAAGGAGATGAAGCATTGTTTGAAAGCTTCTTGAAAAAAAGTTTGGCAGTCAGCATCAAATATGACACGCCTTTGTCCTTGGGGCCTTTCAAGACCAATGACAGAACCTTTATTTACATAACGCACTACGCATCATCCAAGGCTTATGCCAAGGTAATGAATGGCTTGCTTTTTGGAGGAGAGGCAGCAATGCGAGCCAAGGCCACACTTAAGACAAGTTGGACCTATTGTGAGCCAACCCAAACAAAAGCCTTGCAAGAAACCAAGACGATCATGATGGTTGGCATACAAGGAAGCTCTGAAAACTTCATGGGACATTTGAAAAGTATAGACATAGAGCCACTTGGAGTAGTCAAAAAGATCAAGGATGTAAGAGGTCATGCATTGGGTACATATGTGTTTTTCAAAGAAGGACCCGAAATTTCACAATACATAGAAGAACGAATAGAAAGCGGAGATGACATCTGCACCTACCAAGCAACAAAACTCAATTAAACAATTAAGATATGAGTAAGAAGAGTTTATTAAGTCCTATTAAATTTCATAAGCCATTCACATATTCAAGGCGAGTACCTATTCTGGTTTGTAACAATGTGTCGGGCTTTAGCGAGATGGCAAGATGGGTTTTGGACCTCAATCAAATCTTGCATATGGAAAAAGTGCATCCTCCAATAATAAGCGAGCAAAAAATAAAGGCCATTATTGGAACAAGCAATGGTGAAGACACCCCCGTTTTCATACAAACGGATAGATTGATATATACGGCAGAAAGCATTATTCGGGATTTCGATGTAACATTGCCAGATGCAAAAAGATTATTTCCTGACGATTTGGATCAGCAAGGCAAAGTATATGATTTATATGAACTGTTCACGACAACTCTCAACGTGTCGGTTCAACGATACAGATACTCCGAATTGTTCAGCTCAAAAAAGAATGCATTGACATTGTTCAAAAAGAACGTTCCTTTTTTAGATCGCCTTAAATATGGTTTGGGCTATGGTGGATACAAGAACAAAATTTCAAAGGAACTGGGATTGGACAAACAGGATTCCGTCATTTTTTTGGTAGAAGTCAAAAAGGTATTCGATCAAGTCAATGAGATCTTGAGCGATGGAAGAAAATACTTGGTTGGCGATCGATTCTCAGCTGCAGATTTAGCATTCGCTGCCATGTCCTCACCAGTAATCCTTCCTGTGGAATATGGAGGAGCTCAAACGAAATTCAATGAAATCTCAGAAGAACTTCGACAAGAAATCCTTGAGCTTAGAGCTACACCAGCTGGACAATACGTGTTGAGGATGTATCAAGAGGAACGTCCAATCAACCTTGATTTGGGAGCAATACCCAAAAAACCAAATGTTATAAAGCGTGCTTTGAACAGGTTGCTCATAAAATTGACGAGCAATCAAGGAAACTTGTTCCATATGCTACAAAAGCGATTTCCAGTCATCAAGATTGGAGTGGCAAAGATAGCAGTGGTTACACGTCATGATTTGGTCGTGGATGTACTTGATAGGGATGAGGATTTTACGATCAAGGAAATCAATGCAAAAAAAATGGCAGATCAAAAGGGGACGTTCTTCTTGGGAATGGATAGAGACAATCCTCAGTTTGACAGAGAACGTAATTTTGTGCGCAAGGCCACTCATAAAGACGATTTGGATCGCATAAGGACCTATGTACGAAATCATGCAGATGCCGTTTGCGAAAATGCAAGGCCATATGGAAAGTTGGATGTCGTACAAACATTGAATTACAATGTGTTGCTTGGAGTTCTGGACGATTACTTTGGAGTTCCAGCTCCAGTAAAATCTCAAATGAAAAAGTGGCAACGTACTATGTTTTACGATCTATTTTTAAACTTTACCGGAAACAAGGAGAAACACGAGGCAGCTGTGAATTCTGGAAAGGAAAGAACGGCTTGGGTACGTGGACTCATAGATGAAAGCAAGAGGAAGTTGTCCGAAGGAAAGACATTGGACGACAACTTGTTGAACAGATTGATCTTGATGCAAGCGGAGCCTGAATATGGTTGGGTTGACGATGACGTCATTAGAAGAAACATTGGAGGGCTTTTAACAGGTTTGCAAGAAACGACAAGCAAGGCCGTCATCTTTTCCTTGCAAGAGTTGTTTAAGAGACCAAAGGAGTTGAAAGGGGCAATAGCTGCGGCTAAATCATATGACATGGATGTAGTGAAAGGGTATGTTTACGAAGCTTTGCGCTTTAACCCAGTACAGCCTGGAGTTTTGCGCTTTTGTGAGACGAAACAAATTATAAGGGGAAACGGGAAGAAAACATATACCATAAAGGGAAACAGAAAGGTAATGCCTTTGACCTCGGGAGCCATGTTTGATCCCGTGACATTTCCTGAACCAAAGAAATTCAATCCAAATAGAGATTCTCGATATATGAATTGGGGATTTGCATTACACGAATGTTATGGCAAATACATTAATTCTGTAACCATTCCTGAATTGGTAGCAGCCGTGTTGCGTTTGGACGGAGTGTCCAATGCCAAAGGTAGCGTAGGAAGAGGTTCTGGGTTGAACATGGGCCCATTCCCAAACAATTACGTCGTTACTTTCAATTAACAGATTAATCATTTAAAAACAACAATATGACAAGGCAAAACGCAGTTTCATTACAAATTCCTATCATTTCCAGTCAGGTAGAAGTCGTTGCAAAGTTGTTGAATACAGGAGGGAATCCTTCTAAAGAAGGAAGTTTTTTTTCTTTTGAAAAAATACCTACGGTACACTTTGCCAGATGGATAATTGCTCCCAAGACAGATGAGTATGATGCCAGTTTGATATATGCTGCCAATATTGATGGAGACGAACAACAACACCTCAAGGATCTGATAGAAACGCTTTCATATGGATTGGATCAAATTTTCACTCATTGTGTAGGTTATCCAGGTGAAGGAGGGAGAAATGATGCCACTAGATTGTCTTACTTGAAAAGCCATGTCATAAAGACACCTGGCTTTTATGTAGGAGCTCCCAATAGAACGGTGCAACAAATACATCAAGAGGCAAAATTGCACGATGCAGTAAGAAATTTTACTAGAGACAATGGGAAAAACTGGTCTACTGGAAAAGAAGCCTATGCGTCCATTAAAAAATTTCTGGCCAATGATTCGCAATGGGATTGGGCACGAGAAAAATATCACCTGCCAAAAAAACAATATTTAAAAACGATTCTATTGGTTTTGATATTTCTCATCATTCTTCCGTTGCTATTGGTGTTCATAGTGTTGATTCACTTTTTCTATGAATTGAGATCCAAACCCTTTGGTAAAACTCAAAACCAAATTCCTCTGGAACATTTGGCAAAATTGAAATCGCAAGAAGACATCGTCTATCAAAATCAATTGTCCCAAGTTTTTGAAACAAAGGGAGGTTTGCGAAAACTGGGATTGAAATTCTTTTTATGGGCGACTAGCTATGCTGCTAGAACATGGTTTGTAGAAGGACAATTAATGGGAACGCCAACCATCCATTTTGCACGTTGGGTATTGATAGATGAGGGGAAACGCTTTGTGTTCTTTAGTAACTTCGATGGAAGTTTCGATGAATATCTTGGGGATTTCGTGGATAACAATGGATGGGGATTAAATGCCATATATGGAGCTGCAAAAGGGTATCCAAGAACGTTTTTCATGTTTGGAGGCGGATCATACAAAGTCTTGGAGTTCATGGGATGGGGGCGCTTGACTCAAGTACCTTCCCCAATATGGTATTCCGCTTACCCTTGGTATGGTCTTCAGCAAATAGTGGATAAGTCAAAGTTGAGGGCGGAGTTATTCAATTCAGGAGAATTAAATGATGCAGAAATAAAGACAATGTTGAGTAGAATATAATCATAACTAAAAAGAGACATTACAAATGGCAATAATTAGCAATCCGAAAACATTAGATTTAAACGACATTCAAGGAATGGTGGTTCGAGGTTATGGAAAACTATTGGAAACTGCTTATTTTCTACTTGAGGTAAACGATGCAAAAAGTGCCAAGGCATGGATGCATGACATCCTTCCATTAATCGATTCTGCAGATGTATCCAATCATTCTGAGAAAACATTGCATTTGGCTTTCACTCCCAAGGGTTTGAACGCTCTGGGGATGGATGAAAAGAACCAAGCCAGTTTTCCAGTGCCTTTTAGAGAAGGAGTTGCAACGGAAGACAGAAGTAGGATTTTAGGAGATTATGGTGAAAATGCCCCGAATAAGTGGCGCTGGGGAGCCAATGACGGCAAGCTTCATATGGTATTGATCTTTCATGCGAAAGACAAAGCTGCCATGTCTACCTTTTTGGATGAAGAGAGAAACAGGTTGGCCAAAGCTGGAGGCATAAGCATCATAAAGGAGATGAAAGGCTATTTGCGACCAGACAACAAAGAACCTTTCGGGTTTCATGATGGCATTTCTCAACCTATGATTAAAGGCAGTGGAAGACCTGGCCCAGAAAATGATCTAATAGCTACCGGTGAATTTTTAATGGGACATAAAAATGAACATGACCAATATCCCTATTCACCCTTGTTGGAAACAGATCAAGGGAATAGTGCATTGCTTAAAGACGATGCAGCTGGTTCAGGAAAAAAGGATTTGGGGCACAATGGTACTTTTATGGTATTCAGGCAAATGGAGCAACATGTTGACGACTTTTGGGAATATATGAATGATAAAACCAAAAATGAAGACGGTTCTTCAAACGAAGATGCAAAAATAAAATTGGCAGCAAAATGCATTGGTCGCTGGCCAAGTGGAGCCTCTTTGGTCAATTTTCCAGATAAAGACCCTGGAGGAGATTTGGATAACGATGACTTTGGATATGCAGATAAAGATCCTGATGGCTTACGTTGTCCCTATGGTTCTCACTTGCGAAGAAACAACCCAAGAGATGCCTTTAGATGGTACGATAAAAAGCAATCGCTCAAGGTGACGAAGCGTCACCGTATCATTAGAAGAGGAAGAACTTATGAAGAGAAAGTAAGTGGAAGGGACAAAGATGAAATAGGGTTGCATTTCATTTGTTTCAATGCAAACTTGGAACTTCAATTCGAATTCATACAACATGCTTGGGCAAACAACAATCAACTTCGCCATTTAAGCAATGACATAGATATCATCATTGGAGTTCCACCTGAAGGAAATCCAAACAATGAAAAAGGACAATTTACCATACAAGCAGAGCCTGTAAACCAATATGTGGATAGTTGGAAACGCTTCGTTACGATTAGAGGAGGTGATTATTTTTTTTTCCCCTCTATTTCAGTTATTAACTATTTGACAACAATATAATTATTATGAACACTATAGAAAACCTTGTTTTTGAAGGAGGAGGAGTAAGAGGAATCGCCTATGCAGGAGCCATTGAGGCATTGGAGGAAAAGAACGTGCTCAAGAATGTTAAACGCGTCGCAGGGACATCTGCCGGGGCAATAACAGCAGCTTTGGTAAGTCTCAATTATGATGCAGCAGAAATTACCAAGGTAGTGAATGCTACCGATTTCAACAATTTTGAAGACCATTGGAACCCTTTGCGCATTCCTACCCACTATGGATTGTACAAAGGTGAATTTCTATTGGGATTCATTCAATCCTTCATAGAAAAGAAGACTGGTGACAAAGAAGCCACTTTTGAAGACTTTAAAAATATGGGGTGTAAAGACCTGAGGGTTTTTTCGTCGGATTTGAACATGCAACAAGCACGCGAATTTTCATTTGAGAAGACACCTAATGCAATTGTGGCTGAAGCCATTCGAGCATCAATGTCCATTCCGTTGTTTTTCCAGGCATGGTCATTTACAAACAAGATACCAGATGACCATATATACGTAGATGGAGGATTAACCTACAATTACCCCATCACGGCTTTCGATACAGATGGAATGAATGATAAAACCATAGGATTCCATTTTGGTGACTTGGGGCACCCAGCTACTAACAATGCGTTGAAATATGATCACTTGGCCAAATACATAAAAGCTGCTTTTGAAATGCTGTTGGATTCGCAAAAGATTGATTTTGAAAAAGATCCCACAGAGAAAAAAAGAACGGTGAACATTGACGATTTTGGAATCTCTGCCACAGAGTTCAACTTGACGAAAGACCAAAAGACCAAGCTATACAATTCTGGAAAATCCACTACGGAGTCTTTCTTGAGTGATTGGATGTCCTAGGTTTATGTGATTTGCTGGTTCTTTGTAGGTTTTTATTTGATTGGTAGCGTTTGATGATTTTTGAGCAACACTTAGTTTTTGTTAAAAAAAGAACGAATCAAAGAATCTTTGGTTTTCTTATTTAGATCTAAGTAATTTAAACGCTCCAAATCCAAAAGAGAACCATCATAAAATAGATTGGTACTATCTGCAAGCATCTCTATGCTGTGTTGTGGTTTTGTAGATTTTAAATATAAAAAAGTAAGTTTGGAAGTGTCTAAATTATTGATTAGTATGCCTTTGTGATAAAGGCTGTCATTCTTTTTCATATAATCTTTTTCATTGCCTAAAAAGGTGGCTTTTTCACTGCTAATGCAATAGAACTGAATTGGTTTGGGAGCGTTTATATAAACATATGCATATTTGTCGTCTTTAAAATAATTGCCACCATTATTTATTTTTTGAAAAGAGTTCACATCGATTATGTCTTTTAAAGCAGTACTTTTTTTCAAAGATTCATTATAGACTTTCATTAGGTAAATAGAATCTGCAATCTTGGACACGGACACATCTTTAGAGGGATGTAAAAGAGGTTTGTTTTTAACTTTCAAATATAGATTTCCTGAAGCATCTTCATAGATTTGATCTGCTACTTTGAGATACTCTTCTTGTGCACATGAATTAATAAAGCATACCAATAAAATTGATACTATGATTTTCTTTGTATTTTCCATAATCTAGTTGTTGCTTTTCCATATTTTGAAGGAACAAATCCTCTATTCATATAATCATTTAAAAAAGTCCAGCTTGTCTGTTTTGCTATCCCTTCTTCAATATCAAGGAATTTTCCAGATGATGATGTTTTCCCGTGTTGATCGTATATGGAATATGTTTGATTACAAGGATCTGTATTGTTTATGACGAGTATAAGCGTGTGGAAGTCGTTTGTTATGGATATATAATAAACGTGATATCCTACTTTCTTGTTAATGCCGTTTGTAAAATATGTAAACAAAGGAGAGCCTTTTGTGATAGTGATGACATCATATTTATTTGAAGAGTAGTCCAAATCATTTTTTGTTGCCACTCTTTTATTGTGATCGATGTTGTAGCCATCAAAGATAAAGTCGCTTTTTGTATATCCCAACGATTTGAATTTTGCGCCTCTGTCTTTAGCCCCTTTTCCACTAAATCCAATGTTGTTTAATCTTTTGTGAGCTCTGTCTACACTATAAAAGTCTGTGGTGTTTTTAGTTAGCACCGATAAGGCCCTTTCTGCGGCAGACATACAATAATTTCCTAAATACTCAGATGGAGCCCCTGCATCTGCAAATGGTTTAAAAAAATTGATTTCATCTATCATTTTTTCATATTCACTTTTTAGAAAAACATCTTTGTCGACAATTGAGAAATTTATTTTTCCTGAAGTGACGACTAGATCAGAAACTCCAAAGGTGTCATCTTGATCGTCTTTTCCTTCAATGTCAATAGAGAATTTTTGTCCTCTAGAGAGTGTGTGTTTAATTTCGATTTCGATTTCATCTCCATAGCTTACTTTTTTCGAAACTGGTGTAATCTTTACTTTGGAATTTGAGCAGGAGAAACTTACGACTCCATCATTGTCATTGGGACCAAATGGGTCATACCCTTGAATTATCTTCAAAGGTACTTTTGAGGAGGAGTTTTTTGCAATTGTAACATCAAATACCACATAGTCTCTTTTCTTTTTGTCAAAAGCAGAACTAAGACTTAATTTTTCGTATTTAACATCAATGCATTCTTTAGGAGCATAAATTATATTCTCACCATCTTTACCATTGTTTACATGAACAATCGGTGCAAAATCAAAAATATCGATGGAGGTAGCTTTGCTGACTTTTCCGTCTTCAATTAATTCAAAAGTGTTTTTTCCCATATCGTTATTCTTGTGCGACTACTTCTAATTTAATAATGTCCTTGTTACTTTTTATTTCATAGTCTTCAATGATGTCATCTGGTAGATGTCTCCCCAAGTATCTAAAGTCCTTTGTTTTGTCTTTTAAACTTATGGAAACGTTTTTGCCTATTTTGTTTACACTTTCAATAACTAAAAATAGAGTATCTCCAATTTTATATTTATTTTTTACATTCCCGTTTTCATCTGTAATGTAGAAATCTAAAATTTGAGGAGGATCCTCTTCCTCAATAACCGTTTCCTCTATGCTTACAAATGGATTGTTGGTATTCCAAATTTCTTCGTGAACAAGACCTTTAATTCTTGAAATTCCCCAACCTATCGAAATATTGATATGCATGGGAGAGGAGTCGTAAGCATCAAAGGATTCACTCAAACGCAAAATCTGTGCATTTGCAAATTCTATTTTGAACAACGTGCTTAGACCATCTCTTTTGTAAAATACGATCTCACCATTGCATTTGGCAGTTTCGGAAAACATATTTTCATAGAAAAAACTGTCATTGCTTGTAGATTCAATGGAAAAGTTCAATTGATGACCTATTGGTTTGGTTATTGGTCTACCGTTGTAATCTGCATATCTAGAATATATCTGGTTGGCATTGAGCACGGTCCTGACTTCGTCGTTTATGAATAGTTTTGCTAGAAAACTCATAGAAAGGGAAAAGGGGATTAATCTAATAAAAAGCTTCGCCTACTCTTTACTTCTGTGTTTTTGTTCTCTACGACTTCTTCCTTTACAAAGATGTTGGAATCTGCCTTCTTACCAATGTAATCCAACTCGTTCAATTTTTTGAAAAGGGACAACATCAGTCTGCTAAAGGACGATATGTTGTATAATGCGGCATTGACATCAGTATGCACATATTCTAAGTCAATCATGTCTATGAGTACATTCTCGAAGGCACCTTGATTTAAATCGCACCAATCCGTAAGATAATTCAATAGTTCTTCCTTTCCAGTGCCTGTGTAGACATCCAAGCTGCTTTTTATGGTTCTGGCCAAGTTGACTTGTTTGGAAATCATCGCGATTGGCGGTTCATACTTGTCTTTTAATCTAAACTCGGATATGTTGTTGTTTAAATATTGCAATGTTCTTTCTGCCAAGTGAAGCACCATGTGTGCCAACTCATTGGTTTGCTTTTTTTGATGCACTTTTTGTATGATGTGCATGGAATAAGCCTCCATTTGGTTTAAAAAGGCATTGAGTTCCGTATATGTGAATTTCAAATCCATATGGCTCTGTATGGAGCAACATGGAGGTATGAAGTCTTCAGATAGAGTAGGAACATCACCTATTAGGATAATCTTACCTATGGTTAGATGATGCAAACCCAGTTCTTTTTTTGATATTTCAGATTTAGGTAAAACATCCAAAGTATATTCCGGTAAGGTGAAAGGGTGCCTTGGTGGTTCTTCTTCGGGGTCTGCATTGCCAACGGGAATGTTTTTGAATGGGTTTACCTTGAGGATGACATACCATTCCGTTTCCTCTCTGTCAATGGTATACTTGTGCTTTAAAATATATCCGGATTGTTCCAGTAGCTCTTTGGTTTCTTTGGTAATGTGTATTTGGTGTCCGCCCAAAGTTACGGCGACGCATTTATTCAATACAACGGCAATGGAGTCTTGACCATCTATGGATATGGATGCGTCTATTGAACTTTCAGAGTCGTTGAAACTAGGCAAAAGCCCAAAGTTAATTGGCGTAATGTTTTTTTTGATGGCGTTGTTCAAAGTGGAGAGAAGAGCGTTTTCAGATTCAATAAAATGATTCTTATTGATCTTCATTCCGTCAATCCAGTTTACTCTATGATTAGTATTGGAACTCATGTGCTATTGTTTAAAAAATACCAAATTTATTGTGCTTTATACCTATGGACTTTATGCAATTGCTGCCTTTTTCCCTATAGATGTTCAATTGCTTGACTTTGAGTCTACGTCCTCTGATTTTTTCACAGAAAACAAGAAATGAGACTTCTTTGCCATTTGCAATGATTGTCTTGTTGATGTCTCCACAGAAATATTCTGAAAAGACATTGGCGGTAAGTTTCTTTTTTGATATCAATGTTAGATTCCTTTCAAACTGTGCTTTGGAGATAAGAGGCACCACTTTCTTGGCGTTCTCATTGTCAGATTTTGTTTTGTCATCCAAAGGATTGGCTTTAATGTTGTCTCTAATGTCCCTATTTGTACTTGTAATAGGGTTGATGTCGTCTTTTTCATCTTCTAGCGGCAGTACATTGATTCGCTTTTCCGTAATGTGCTTTAGATCTCCGTTTACTATTAGGGAAATGGTTTTCAATCCAGCTTCCTTGTATGCATATTTGGCTGTTTTTGCCGTCGAGTTAACTTCTGCGGTTTCTCCGAATCTCCACTCCCAAGTAGAAGCATTGTTCGTTTCATCATTGACGGTCAAGGTTTCACCTACTTTGATGCTGTTTGGTATTTTGAATTTTGGAAGCTTGGTGGAATCTAGAATAAAGAGCTTCTCATTGATGGTGATGACTTCTGTTTTTTCACAGATGTCATTCACTGTTAACTTTACAGTGTATTCTCCAGGTTTTTTATAGATGTGCAATGCTTCTTCACTTGTGGAAACTTCGGAGCCATCTCCAAATTTCCAAGTCCAAGAATTAGCATTTTCGGTAATGGCTTTAAATTTTATCAGTTCATCTTGTCTGTATTCTTTAGCCTTAATGCTGAATACGACTTCTTTGCAAGGTGTGTACTTGGCATATTTATAAGCCAATGCAGATGCAGAAATTAAAAATGTCACTAAAAATAAGAGTATGACGGACTTGTCTATATGTTTCGATCTTGTTTTTTGCTTGCTCATCGTTTTAATAAATAAAATGTTTCCTTTAAGCTACGGAATGGTATTATAATGTAAATTTAATTTTTTTATCGGACATTTTAATGTTAATTGGATTCCTTTTTGGTAAATAACTTTGGTTTTTACAGCGATGAATCCAGCAAAATTAAAGAGATGCACTTGTTTGTAAGTCGTTTTTTTGGGTGTTTTATGATGACCCAAGGCTTTTTTAAAGGTGATGGATTGACTCTCTTGTCAATGAACAACTATTCAGATGATAATTTTACTTTATAGGGGAAAACACTTACTGAATGTTTTTCTAGATACAGCAACAAGTTGTTGTTTAAAGAATTCCACTCGTATTGCTCTGTGAATACCTCATTGTTTGGCGTCAACTCAATATTTACGCATTGCACGAGTCCTTTTTTCAAGGCAATGTCCGTAGTATACCCCTTGCTTATGGATACGTTTGAAATTTTATCATTGTACATTTCGTAGCATAGAGCCTTTACATCTTCCTTGGTTACGATTCTATCTCTAGAAAGTAAGGACCTTCTATAGGCATTGAGGCGCTCGTTCATGCTTAATTCGTTTTTTCCAGCATAGGTAGATGTTATAAGAAAGCTGCTTTTTTGTTTTACACCTATTCCATTATATACTTTTAAGGGGCTGCCAGATTTAATGTTGTTGCCTTCATCCCCATTTGTGGTCCAATATTCTATCAATAGTGTCTCCTTTTGCCTAAAGGGTTTTAAAGAGACATAGCCGGTTTCGCTTACGTTGTTGTTTATTTCGGATACTTTATTTTCCAACAATGAGATGAGTTGATTTAAATTTTTGAGGTTTTTATGTAAAAAATCATTGTTGAAAAACGAAAAAGAAGCACTTTCATCTTTTAGCAACTCTATTAGATGAGAGATGTATTCCTTTGCCTTTCTGTGATAAAGCTTTCCTGCATTGTCCGACCTAATGATATAGGTGCCTTTCTCCGTGCTAGATGTGTTTTTACTTTGCAACTTATATGATTTTCCATCGGTATTTGTTATGGATTTTATGTCCAAAAACAGGTTTTCCGCCTTTATGGGGAGGATGTTTATATACTCTTTCATTTGGTAAGAGAAGCTGTTCAATTCCCTATTCATGACAGGGAAAGCATTTAGTGAACAATATAGATTCTCCAATAGATGGTTGCTTATAACTCTTGGAAACACAATTTTCAACCAAATTATGTTTTCTTCCATCTTAAGCCTGTGATTTGAAATTATTTCATCTAATTCTGGAAAACTAGATTTTGGATGCATAGTCTTCTTGGACTTGATTGTAATGTAGTGTTTTGAATAGTTGTTCCTTAATTGTTCGACGATGTTGTTGGTTTTGTTGGAAGTGTCGTTGAAGATCGCATCCAAATCCAATTCATTTGTCCTTTTGCTATTGAAGAAACCTTCATTGGTGTCAATTTTTTTATCACCGAGAAACCATTCGGCATTTTTTAGATGATGATAAAAAATAGCATTGTCCTCGATGTCCTGCAATTCGAAATAAAATGATATGTCTTTTAGTGATATGCTTTCAAGGTTGCTTGATATTCCTAAATAAAGTGACGATTGCTGAAGACCTGATCTTTTATCCCCCTTGAAAATGCTTTGAAACTGTTTTTTTTCAACAATTTCAGAGATGGAGTTGCCCGTTGCGATGTATTTTATGTTTGCTTTCGTAAGATTGAATTCCTGTAACGGAGAGAAGTAAATGTCCTTGAAGTTGACAGATGTGTTTTTAAATGATGTTTTCTTTTTAAACGAAAACATGTAATCAGGATTTAGCTTCAAAGAAGAATCAATGGGTTTGGAATACAGTATGGCATGGGCGGGTTTTGGGCCAAATATAGAACTGGGAGTCATCAATTGTATTATTTTCTCCGTGATCCTTGTTTGAGATTCATCTATTTCTCCTGATATTTTTTCAATTTCCGCTGCGCATGCAGTCAACAAAAGTGAAACGATGGGATCGAATGACATTTCAATTTCATTGGCAGGAACACCCCAAAGTGCAGCTGCTTTCTTTAGCATTCTATTTTTTATTTGTTCTTTGCTATTTGCTTTCATTTCTGTTTGTATTCAATAACCATAATTAGTAAGACAAAGGGCCAATGTAGAAAAATTCATTGTATAGAAAATCTTCATCAGTTTTCCTTACCTTTCCAGTGATTCTTATGGAGACCTTTTTCTTGACGATGTTAGAGGTTTTCGTTGCTGTTATTTCTTCTTGTTTTATAGAGACGTCTATGTCTATTTTTGTCAATCGTTTTTCATGCCTTTTCAAAGAGTCGAATAGTGAATCCGCTATTAATGTCTTTATTTTATTCGTGCTGGACAAGTTGTCAAAATCCACATCCCAGATTGAGCACCCAAAAGTTTCGTCAAAGGTACATTCGCCAAAATATGCAGTAGTTATCAAATGGATGAAATGAGCTATGGATTCCTTTATGGCACATTTATTGTGCTCCTTGTTGGTAATGATATTTTTAGCCTTGAATGGTAGCGTGAAAAAACGAGAACTCATTTATTAAATATTTAAATCAAAAATATATAAATATATGTAGTTTGGGGCTACCGATTATGGGTTATTTTTTGTAGTTTATCAATTTTAATTTAAAAATATGGATAATTTCTACGATAGAAAGATATAATTATTTTACTTTGTAATTCAAATTTTTTTTTATGATTAGAATATTGTTTTTTCCCATTCTTGGGCTTTTTTTCAACATCGTTTCTGCACAGAACTTAAACTTTGAAAGTGTTGTTCTGGAAAAGAGTACATCCAACCCGGTAGAAGGAGCCATTGTAGCGATAGAAGAAACCACTTTGGCTGTTAAAACCAATGAGGAAGGCATTTTTAAATTTGAAGAAGCCATCCCCTACGGCGAGCATGTGGTTACGGTTAGCAAAGAAAATTATGAGACAGAATATTTTTTGATCGAATCTGTGGAAGGTAAGCGCATCTTGGTGGATAAGATTACGATGAAGATCACCAAGGATGAAGCTTCCAGAAGGAAGAAACTCGAAAAGAAAAATAAGAAGGCAAATGAAGAAAAAATAAAAGAGGCCAAAAGAAACAAGGAAAAGAAGGATAAGTTGCTGGCCAAGAAGAAGAAGAGGCTGAAGAAGAAGAACACTGTAGAGGTCATTTATGATTCCATACCGGTTAAGCCAGAAATAACATATACCGCTACGCAAAAGAAGTATGCAAAGATACTGGAAGTTCCTGTGGAGAATTTGACGAACAGCAAACTATATGAGTTTATAGATGAATGGATGGGAGTTACCTATTTGATGGGGGGCGCCACAAAGGAAGGCATTGACTGTTCATCATTCACACAGCGTTTGTATACGAAGGTATACGATCTTTACATTGAGCGCACAGCAAGAAAACAATACGATTCGAAAAGCATAGACAAATTCACGGACAAGGAAAAGTTGGATGAAGGAGATTTGATGTTTTTTGAAGGGATGGGAGCCAACAAGAACGAAATAACACATGTTGGGGTATATCTAGGCAACTACAAGTTCGTACACTCCACAAGTGTCAAACAAGGAAGGGAAAAAGGTGTTAAGATTAGTGACCTAAGAACCGATTTTTGGAGTAAGCGCTTTGTTTGTGGAGGATGGAGAACGGACTTGGAATGATTAAATGAAAGCTGAAGAGATACAAACCGTTTTTGAAGAATTGGCTTCGGTATACGAAAACTTGAGAGCAGAGGTTCTCGTATCTGAAGTTCAGGAAAACACAAAAGAGGAAATAGATTTTTTAATCAACAACAAAAGTACTTTTTCGAGATCCTATAGAAGAGATGTCATAGACGTCGAAAGGTTTGAAGAAGATACATTGCTATTGAATCTTTCTAGAAACGGAATTTATGATAGTTTACCGGAAGGATTGTTTCACTCTCAAAGAGAACAGAACAGACAAAGTTCCTATACGGCAAAACGGAAAAAATACAAAGACGAAGAAAAAGAAGCTAGAGCCTTTTTCAGTCCAATAGAAAATGAGTTTTTTCATCAACGATTGAAAATTGAAAAAAATGAAAGAGATCTATTGGAGAGTTTTTATAGCTTAAAGGATGATTTGTTAATTGATTTTTGGAAGATAGACAAGAGCATACCCAAAGCTTACATATTGAAGCTTGTGAAATTATTGCCGTATAGTTACAAGATATCTGGAAACTTGGAGCTAACGAGGTTGAGTTTGGAGAAGGTGTTGAACGAGAAGGTGCAGTTTAATAAAAAAATGAAAAACGAAATTGAGCAAGAAGAACGAGGAGAGAAAAGCCAGTTGGGAGTAGGTTTTGTGACACAGTCAAAAAACAGTTCTGTTTTTCAGCCCTTTTTAGAAGTCATTGTAGGGCCAATAAAAGAAAGAGAGATAGAAAAATACATTGGAAAAGATGGAATTTTAAAATTTATCAATGTTTTTTACGATTACTTCATACCTTTGGAGTTGGATGTCGTCACGAAATTCTTGATAGATAAAAAAGGAGGGTTTGTGTTAAATGAAGCGCAAAGCCCTACAATGGGAATTTCAACAATAATATAGATACGAAAATGGGGTCAGTAAGTAGCATAATTCAAGGAGACGCCTTTAAACTTAGTTTAGGCTTTCTTATCATAGGTTCACTAATAATGATGTTGGTGACCAAATTGCGCAAACTGTTTACAAAGAATAAAAAGAAGGCAATCATTTATGCCATTGTTATTTTGATAACTTTTGCACTTACAGGCTTGTTGAGTTCTGGCAAGGTTTTAAACGATACACCATTAAATAGTTTCATCGGCTTTCAGATTGTATTTGTTATTTTGGGTGGTGTACATATCTACATACTAAGAAACTATTTTGAAGACTTGTCCGAAAAGGAAAATGCTTTTTTTCCTGAGTTTTTATTTACAATAGCGATTCTTTGCATTGGTTTGATAGCGTTTTTCAATGTAACCAGTCGTTTTAAAGAGCCGTTCAAGTTTGTTTATTTGGCATCGGCATTTGCATTTGTGATTCCGCTATTGGTATACAAACTATATGAATTTGCATTGTTGATACCCGTACCCGTATTCAAACAATGGCTGTATCCATTGGATGAAAGCATAAAAGATCCTTCTGCAAGCGAATTGGAAAATCCTCTTGTGATAAGTTTTGAATTTCAAAAAAAGCAACACGAGGACGACATCACCAATTTTAGGGTGAAAGCTCCAGAATCCATGGAATTTGGAAAGCTATTCTATTTCTTCATAAATGATTACAATGAAAGACATCCGGAAAGTAAGATAGAGTTTGTGGATGAAACTCAAGAACCTCAAGGTTGGATATTCTATTTCAAACCAAACTGGTGGAGTTCCTTAAAGCACATAAACTTTTTGAAGACGGTTTCAGGCAACAACATCAAAGAGGACAATGTCATTATTTGTCAGCGTGTCGAGGGGGAATAATTGGGGCAATACACTTCATCCAATAAAAAAACTTTTCGTCTAAAAAACTTTGCACGCCTCCTCAAAATGGCATAACTTAGTTTCATATCGTTTTATATACGTAAATAACTTATTATTTTATTAATTAAAATTTATTATTATGGCTTTTAAAGCAAAATTAAAAGTAGGAGGTAAAGAGTACAATGTATTGAATTGCTCCTATGAGCTACATCAAGAAACTGATGCAACAGGTAGACCTTCTTCTATCACCAGAGGTGGTAAAATTAGAGTAACTGTAGAATCTACTGCAGACACAAGTCTTTCAGATTGGATGTTCAATAACTTCGAGCGTAGAGATGGTTCAATCGTATTCTACAAGAGAGATACTGAAGCAACGGCAAAAGAACTTAAATTCACAGAAGGTTATATGGTTAAGTATCATGAGAATTTCGATTCTACAGGTAAGAATCCTATGGCAGAATCTTTTGTGATCTCAGCTAAAGGGGTTGGTGTTGGTAATGGAGAACACGTAAATGACTGGGTATAATTAATACACCTGATTATTTATTGAAATATTTTACAAAGGAAGTGTTCTCAACACTTCCTTTGTTGTTTAATACATACAAACACTAATTACTATGTCGTTTTTATCACAATTAACAATAGATGATGATACAATGAATGTATTGAAATGTTCTTTTTCCTTTGAGCAAGGAGCAGATTATACAGGCAGACCGTCACAAAAGCCTAGAGGCGGACAAGTAACAATTCTAATGGAATCAACGAACAAGACTGATTTTTTGGATTGGATGATCTCATCTAACATGACAAAAGATGGAGAGATTATCTTTTACAAGAGAGATAACATGTCTAGTCTTAAAACAATCAAATTCAAGGATGCATACTGTTTAAGCTACCACGAAGACTTTGATGCTGTAAGTGACGACCCACTAAGAACTCAAATTGTAATATCTGCAAAAGAGATTAGCATCAAAGGAACTACGTTCAAAAATCATTGGCCAGATAAAATGTAACCCTTTAGATAGCATGGGAAAACAAGTTAAAAAGTCCTATAAAGAAATAAAGGAAGAACTAAGGAAGAAATATGACGCTCGTAAAGTATACGGTTGGTCTGGATACGTAGATGACCCAAATGAAAAGGCGGTTCTGGATCTAATGGAGAAAATATCCAAAGACCTTGGGTTGATCCCGTCTTACTTTAACACGATTGCCGTAGGAGAAGGTCTAAATCTATTCATAGATTCAAACTACGATGTGAAGCCTCCAAACAATGTAATCATAAACAAGCCTCTAAATGGCTTTGATGTTTTGGGAACAGACGATTTTGGATCGGAATTTCCCCGGTATAAAAAATATTTGCCGAGTACTTTTAACGAAGGGAGTTCTATGGCGGATTTCAAAAGTGGAGCAGAATTCTATCAAAAGGAAGAAACGAACGAGCTTGGCAACAAAACAATAACAGGTGTCTTCAAAGATTTGGAGAGTGCCTTATGGGCTTTCGGTGCTACATTGGCGCATAGAAAGGATTTATTTGTCAATTACGGAAAGTCTTTGGGCTATGGCAAACCCACTGAAGATGAACAAGCCTATTGGAACTATGTGTATTACCAAGGAGAGGGAAACGCGAAGAGATGGTTGAAATCCAATAAAGGGTACGATATCAAGACGAACAAGACGGAAAGAGGCCAAGTACACACCTTGGCAACAGAAAGACTTGCAACATGGCGTTATGTGCAAACCAAAAAAATATTTTCGGAATGAAAGGTAACATCATATTATATGTCATTTTATTTTGTCTGACATTAGGCTGCCAGTCTCAAAATGGAGAAGCTGTTCTATTGCATGAGAAGGATTTGCAGTTGGTCGAGATTTATGACAAGTACAGTGAAAACAGACACGACTACGGAAGTAAAAAGGGAGAAGCTAGAGATACCATTCTAAACAGGTTTAAAGAGACATTGCTAAAAACATTGTCGAGTGACAAAGCTATTTCCTTTCCTTTCGATTCGTTGTCCAATACAATTAAAGTAATTGCTTCAAAAGACAAGAAGTTAAGGATCTTTTCATGGGATGAATTAAATGGAGGCTCTTGGCATATTTACAATTCGGCATTTCAATATGATGCAGAAGGAAAAACACATTCGGGGATATTGTCGTTAAATGATAGTGTGAATGATGAATTATTGCATTATACCGATGTCATTCATTTTGAAATTGAAGATGTAGACAAAGGTTTATACCTTGTAAAGGGGTATGGAACACATGGAAGTGGAAAAGATTTCTATGTGTATAGGCTTTTGAGTTTTGAAAAAGGTAAAGTAGCGGATTGTTCAAGTTGTTTTGATGGAGAAGACCGTTTGGTTTTTATTAAGCCAAGAGGGGATAAGGTTTCACCAAAATATGACAAGGAAAAAAAAGAGATAACCTACCTGGAAATGAAACCAAGTTTTCACGATGGGGAAGAAACAGGTTTTGAAAGACCTACGGGAAAGGTATTAAAATTAAAATATAAAGAAGGAGCGTTTATTAAGTTAGACAACTAAAAATACATTTTATTATGGCATTACAATCAACGACCAGTATATATATAGGCGGAAATGAAATAGCGACCTTTAAGAGGTTTGTATTGCATCAACAATTGGATTCACATCATATGTTAGAGCTCGTGTGTCGTATGGATGTTTTAGAAGATCTGTCTACTGACTTGGGAGAGTCAAGTAAAAACTTTTTAGGAGAAACACTTACGGTGCAAGTGAGTGCCTTAGACGATTTTGTAGGCTATAAAACTTTGGAATTCAAAGGGGTTGTTACCCAAATAAAAACAATAAAAGGATATGAGGCCAGTTCTGGAGACGAAATAGTCATAAAAGCACAAAGCCCAACATTCTTGGCAGACGATGGGCCTCATTATGCATCGCATAATGATGTGTCTATCTCAGAAATATTGGACAAAACCTTTAGAGGTTACGATACGTCCAAACTCGAATTGTTGATACAACCCAAGAATGATAACCCTTTGCATTATTCTGTTCAGCATAATGAAAGTGCTTATGACTACACCAGCAGATTGGCTGCCCTATATGGTGAATGGTTCTATTACAATGGGAAACAATTGGTGTTCGGGACTCCAAATACAGAAGAACTCGATCTTACCTATGGTTTCGATTTAAAGGAATACAACTTAAGCCTTATGCCACAATCTCACAACTACAAGTATTATACTCCAGATTATTTGCAGGATGAGATTCATGAAAAAGATGCCAAAGACATAAGTGCAGGTACAAATGGTTATAATGGTTTTGTTTCTAACAAGGCCAATGCCATATACAATAAGGAAACCAAAGTATGGCATAACCATTACAATGATTCTCAATCCAAACAACGTTTGGATGCGAGCATAGAGTTGCAAAAAAAGGCCATAGAAATAAAACAAGTACAACTCAATGGAGTCAGCGACAATCCAGGAGTAGCCCTTGGAAACATAGTGATTGTTGAAGGCAGTCGTTACAGAGTAACTAGCATAACCCACACGAATAGTGAGAATGGAGACTATAACAATAGATTTGAAGCAGTAACAGCAGAGTTCGATGCCTATCCAAACACAAACATAAATGCATTTCCGAAAAGTGAAACGCAAACGGCTATTGTTATGGAGAATACGGACCCTGAAGGTTTGGGACGTGTAAAGGTACAGTTTCCTTGGCAAAGAATAGTAGGAGAAGTCACTCCTTGGATTCGTATAGTATCTCCTCACACAGGAGTAGATAAAGGATTTCACTTTATCCCGGAATTGGGTGAGGAAGTTCTTGTTGGCTTTGAAGGAGGGAATGCTGAACGCCCATATATGATGGGAAGCCTATACAACGGAAGTGAAAAACCAGATTCATGGAAGACGGATGGTAACGATATAAAGGCCATTCGAACCAGAAGCGGGCATACCATCGAGTTTGATGACACCAATGGAGAAGAGAAGATAAATATCTACGACAATGAAGGCAGTATCATAACATTTGATACTAAGGCCAAGTCGTTATATATTACTGCTACTGAAAACATTGAATTTACAGCCAAGAACATTAAGATGGTGGTTGAAGAAAATATAGATATTCAAGCAAAAGGAAACATAGATGTAGCTTCAGAAGGAGATATGGCTGTCTTATCCAAGGGTAAAACAAGTATGCAAGCAGAAGGGAATACATCTATTAAAAGTAAGGCTAGTCTAGCTCTAGAAGCAAAAACTAATGCTAGTATAAAAGGACAGGATGTTTTGGTCGAAGGTAAGTTAGGTGCGGAGTTGATAGGCACGCAAACCAAGGTGGCTGGTAAAGCAATGGTTGTAGTGCAAGGAGCCAGTGGTAAAATTGATGTGATCTAATAAAATCAAAACTCATTTCTATTTAAGGAATATGATGCCTTGGTGAATGAATTTGGATTGAAATTTCCTGTAAAAAAACGCATAAAGTCATTAATAATGAATGAAGTGAAGCATATTATATATATAATTATCATATTTATTTTAGTATCCTGTAATGGTAACACACAAACTGTAAAGTCCAAAGTCAAAGATACTCCACAAGTTCGTAAGATGCTTAAGATCTTCAATGAGCAAGAGCATCGTATCAAGTTGAATGCGTGTGAGATGGTATATAATGAAAAAGTCATAACAATGGGGTCTACTATTGATGAATTGTTCTCTGTCTTAGGAAAGCCTGAAACTATTGAAAAAGCATTTAATGGTAAGAACTTTTATACATGGTTAGATGGGGTTGTATCAGTTCGAGAAGGGAAAAGCAATCAAAGTATCAATTATATTTCAGTTGATTTTGAATCTATGAATTCAAACAGAAACCTTGTGATTTTGTTTCAAGGAATTCCATTGAGTAAAACAATTGTTATGGCAGATTTAATAAATAACTCAGAATATGAATTTTCTAACTTTCACAAAGGAAATAATAGTTATGAAATTACATTTGAGGATTGTGACAAACCAGTTGGATATTACATAAGTTCAAAAGTACCCTGGGTATACAAAGGGAGCGGGCATTTGATGGTAAAGGATAAGATAGGTTATGACAATACATATAAAATAGAAGCTATAGAAATAAGTAGAAAGAGTGAATAATAAAATATGTGATAAAACCTAATTAAGGTAGAAGTTTGAAAAATCAATTTTTTTGCAGATGTCACAGGATTATTGATTAAAAAAGACTTGAATTATATTAAGTTTTACAAGTTGATTATAAAAAAGAATAAATCATGCCAGGACCAGTAGCAACCATAGGAAGTATGCACGTTTGCCCAATGTGTAGCGGAACAGTTCCACATATCGGCGGGCCAGTTTCCGGACCAGGAGCCCCAAATGTTTTGATAAATAACAAACCCGCGGCACTAATGGGAGATATGTGTGTATGCGTTGGCCCACCAGATGTCATTGCTCAAGGAGCACCAAATGTATTTTTTAATGGGGTACCTGTTGTATGTGTTGGAGATATGACTGCCCACGGAGGAGCTGTTACACAAGGTGAACCTAATGTTATAATTGGTGGCGCTATCCCATTGCCTCCAGTCACTATGGCAGTAAATAAAATCCCTTTTCCTAAAATTACAATTAAAGATAGAATGTTAGCTTCTTTAAGTGGTAATTCTTTAGCAGAAGCAGAGGAAAATCAAGCAAAGTTAAAAGAGGAAGATGAAGGGGAACCAAGAATATTCAATTTACAATGGTTAAAGGAAGAAAAGATTACAAGAAAATCTTCAGTCATTACAGAAGTGACCTTAAGAGCCAGTGTTATAAATTTTGATGATGGAGAAACTGTGACCTTTACATTAAACTTACCGCCGGAAGAAGAAGGAGGAGAACCAAAAAAAGTAACCTTATCGGGTACTGTTAAGGACAAACAAGTGGAAGTTACTTGGGAAACCAAAGAGAAGTAAAATCTCATTATAAATAATAGGTATGGCAGAAGTAAATGAGGAAAAAAAAGCAGGACAATACGATGGCATATTGTACGAGTGTACCTTTACTGCAGAAGGAAAAGGTGTTACAAGTGTAGATAGTAGTTCTGCATTGCAAGTTATTAAACCTGGGATTCGTATGAATTTATTACGTATCGCATTGATTAATCGAACTTCTAAGTATGCTCCTTTAATGTTAGAAGGAGCAAAACAAGATCAATTTACACCTCTAACTACTCCTAAAGGAGCTCCAAAAGTCAATGGATTAAGTGAATATGTCTATGCTGGTACAGGATTACGCTCAGGTTTTTTGTATGTAATAAATGAAACTAAAAAAAATGGATGGAGTGAATGGGAAGTAGGACTAGGAGGGCTTCTTAGTGAAATTGACAAATCTCAAGAGGAAAAGGACTTGAGAAAAGTTAAAAACAATGCTGTTCAAATTGATCAATATGTTGCAGAAGCGACAGATGTATTATGGTTTGCCTACTCAGAAATACAATGGAGTGCTGCTTTTTTTAAAAGTATGCGTAACGATAGCACCAAGCGAAAAGGCCGTATGCAAAAATATGACCTTACCAAACACGTCAACAATGAACCCCAAGACAATGCTGCTTCATGGGATCAGATGATAAATAATATGCTATTTATTCCTGAAGGGCAAATAGAACATAGTTTTTTAGACCAAAACTATAATATTGCCATGTCAGATGAAAAAACTAATACTGAGAGTTATAAACTGGATGCTACTTTGTGTTTACATGATCCAGTAGGAATATTAGAAGAGTTTTCTAATTATCTAAAATATTTATGGAATAAGATGGATGCCCTGATGATTTCCATGAAAACCGGGATAAAGACATCAAGAATTGAGAGAGCGTTGCGAAATGGTCAAAATCCCTCTAAACTTGTGACGTCTGATAAGCTTAAACAAATAGAGGCTTTATACAATATTGGAGTAAACCTAAAATCTATTGCCTTTTCGAGTGAGGATAACATTGATAAAATAGGAGAAGAAATTGATGCAGCTAGGTTAAATATTGTATTAGCGACTAAAGAAAGACTAGCATTAAAAAGAAAAATTAAAAAAGCGAAAAAGGCTTTAATAGATTATGCCAACAGTAGTTATTATGCTAAAATAGAAAATGATTATTTAGAGAATACCACTGAACGAATAGCTCTATCTAAGTATACCAAAGCAAAATTATTGTTAGAGCTTTGGCAACCTGCAAATTTTAAAGATAGTTTTTTGGAAACAGCAAAAGAAGCAGGAGAATGGAGTTCTAGTACTAATGAAGGAAAAGAGTTTATAAAAGGAGTTTTAAAAGGAAAAAACACCATTGGCAAAATATTTAATGAAACGACTATTCTAGAAGATGTTGAAGGTAAAGCCAATTACCTAAAGTTTCTTGGTATTACCAATGCTATAATGGATATAGCAAAAGGAATAGTAGAAGAAGGTGATGACATATTAGAGGCTTGGGTAAAAACTATGAATAGTACCCAATTTAAAATTAAAGGAGTATTACAAGATGTAGTTTTTGAGTTAGTCGATTTAGGAAAAGAATTTAGGAAATCTGAATTTGGAAGAACGGATTTTGTAAAAAAAATGCTAAACATTAATAAAAAATCTATAAAAGAATTTAAAAGGGCTAGTAAAAAGTCGATTAAAGGATTTGATAAACTAATGTCTGCCAAACAAATTGTCTTTACTACAGCTTTTGAAAAAACGATAGATAGTGATGCACTAAGTGGTATTAGAGACTTTCAAGGAAGCCCATTTTGGACAAAACTACTACGCAATCTTAGTTTTGTTAATCTAGGGCTTGCCTCAGTTGCTTTACGAAAAGCCGACAATGATTATCAATTTGGATTAAATATAAGTAAATTTTTCACAGCTATTGCAGATGCACATGTAGGAGTTCGCAATATTAAACTTATTAAAATGCAAGCAAAAATGATGGATGTAGATGTGTTGAAGGCTTTTGCTGGAAGAACGAGCAAAATAGCCACAAAAGTAGGGTATGCAGGAATACTAATTGATACCGCAGAAGCAGGACTTAATTATTGGGAGCGAGATTATGATGCAGCAGTAGCATATACGGCTTCCGCCGCCTTAGGTCTTGCAGGGGTGTTATTAGCTGGTGGCGTTGTAATGGGCTGGAACCCAGTTGGTTGGGGGTTGCTTCTTGTGGGGCTTTGTGTTGGGTTTTATGCAGCCTACTTAGAAGATTCTCCCTTGGAGCGCATTGCGAAAAACGGAATTTTTGGTAACATTCCTTCGTCTTATATCTTTTGGGATGCTGTAGAATTTAAAGGTGACTATATTAAGCAAATCAACCAGCATGTAAAATTAGAAACCAGAACGGAGATGCATAAGGCAGGGTTTACAAATTGGATAGATCTAACAAAACAATACGAGGCTTTAATGGATATTTTGGTAAGTGGTAGAATACGACTTAAGGTAGAAAAACAATCACAGGTAGGCGATACACTTGTCGCAGGGAGTTATTCTGACAAAAGTATTACCACACTCTCTAAATATAAAATTGAAGAGGTAAAGGCAACGATTAGTTTTGGGGGGTTTCTTACTGATACTGAAATTCTAGATGGCAAAGTATTATATTTACCTAAAGGCTTAGGAAGTAACAATTATCAAGATATTACCAAAGGGACAGTAAAACAAATAACTATTGATCCTATTGTGAAAGACAAAGCTCCTTCCGTCACTGCAACCTTAAATATGTCAGGTCTAGCTTTATCAGAAAATGGTATGATATTAATTTTATGTCGAATAGATATTGACGATACGCAACATTTTCCTCTTAATCGAAATGGAAAAAAACGTTATGTTGCTGGAATTTTTCCTGTAATAAGAACTGATTATATGTCTGGTTTTTATCATAGTGACGGTATAAACGATAGAGTATTTGTAGGTACCGAAAAAGAATTGACAACAAAAAATAAATGGAGAAAAGAATAGATGTAGATTTTGACTACCATAAAGCGCCACGCTTTAAAAAAGGACGATTTTTACCGTTTGTAATTTATCAGCAGCCTGAAGAAATCACAACTGAGCATAGAGATAAAAATAAGACTTATTATCCTATCTTCAATGAAACAAAAATAAAAGAATGGATGCCTTCGCATAAAAGTACCTCAAAGGATGGCATATATATATATATTGGTGTTTTTGTTTTTTTTTCAATTTTCCTACCTATTGTTACAAGCATTAGAAATGGAGAGGTTACGGAAATGTCTTATTTGCTCGTTTATTTATTTATAGGTATTCCTTTTCTAATACTAGCCTATAATCAATGGAAAAAACACAAAACGGCTCCTGAACAAACCTATGTGACTTTTAATAGGTTAAATGGTTTGATTACAATGCCTAAATCTAATAGAGTAGATTATTTCACGATTCCCTTTACTCATTTAAAAGCTACTAGTAGGGCAATGATGCGGTCTAAATATTCTTATACTGGTCCCGAATTACAATTTTTTATAGATACTCGTTCTTGGAGACCTTGGTATGATAATGATTATTTAATGATGAGTGCTGGATCTAATAAGCCAAAAGTCACTTGGTCTCTATATGTATGGTATATGGATAAAAATAGACCATTACCTCCTGGAACTGCTTTTGATGACTTTAGAGAAGCCGATTTTCAACGTAGAAAAAAAGAAGGTTTTCCTCCCCCTTTGTTTAAAAGTCTAATACCTACACCAGAATTTACAGTTGAACAGCAAGTAGTTCGTGAAGCCTATTGGAAAGATGAGGATTACATCCCTAGTAAAAAGGAAGCTTATTTTAATGTTTCACCTTTTAGTAAACATTATAAGAGGAGTCATACAGGGGAACTCAAAGAGGATTCGTTTGAATAGACGAAGCATTTTTTTAAATAAAACATAGGCTTAACAGCCCATTAGGTAGTTTATATAACCAATATAAGAGAAGTCTTCTTTAGATTTGTGAAAAAATAAAAACTTAAAATTATATTCGATGAATTCAAAAAATCCGATTATTATAGTAATTCTTATTGTCATCGCTGGTTTTGTCTTATTTCAGTTTAGTACAAACTTTTCAGAAAGAGACTATGATGCTTTTTGTATGTTTATGTTAATGAGTTTCTTTTTTGCTATTGCAGCCATTAGCCAGTTTGAATCGATTGGATTACAAAAAAAGAGCTTTTATGTAATTGCCCCTGTGTTTATGCTAATATTCATTTTGTTGCTCGTAGTAGATGGATTTGAAACAATGCTTATAGTTTCAATTTTGATAGCCCTGGTACTCAGTTTTATTTTGGGAATTCGTTTAAATAAGGGAATTCTAATAGGTAAAAAGACAAAAGATTAAACCCGGTATAATCAATACAAATAACAAATTGAATTTAGCAATTTATGAAGGAATTACTACTACTTTTGTTGTTTTTTATTGGGAATCTCATCTGTTGTGGGCATATTGATAAATTCCATTGTATGTTATGTTTTTATAAAGAAAACAGATAATCGTCGATAAAAAGTCTGATGTTATTTCCTTCCAAAAACCACTTTGTAAAAAAGAACATTACATCCTTTTAATGAAATAGAAGCTGGGAGGGAAGAAGCTGGAGACGCTTCCCCAGGAATACTTTTAATACTCAGACATAAAAAAATGGGATTGTCTCACCCAACTCTCACTTGGATAATATCCATAAGACCTCATCTTTCCACGTTTTGTATATCGATAGAAATCGATCATTGCCAACAGGTAAGGTGTTTGATTCTTTTGAACAACAATATTTTACTTTACGTGTTTATTTTCATCGCTTTTCCTCAGAAATTTGATTGCACTTATTTTTATACTTTATGAATGCAAAGAAACTGAGATTTTTCACCTCTTTTTAAATCATTTATTATATTTGTACAACGCTTTTACAATACAATAAATTTAAGAATTATATGAAACCTAAGAATACTAAAGAGAGAAGAAACAGTTTTTTGAAATTTTTACTACTTTTTTTAGTGACTGTAGGTACAATTGTCACTGCTGTGTATTTTAATTTTAAAGTGCCTAGCAAGGAAAATGCCTTGCTGAAGAATGAAGCAAAGAACATAGAGAAGGAAATGAATTTTCAAGATGATTTTTCCAAGCAGATGACCAACGTAAAACGTATGATAGATTCCTTGGACGTTCCTGGGCAAAATATTTCTTATCAAAATTCATTGGTAAGCAAGAAATTGGTGGATTTACAAGGACAGATACCGACGAAGGATTCTACTTACAGATATGACATGTATACACACATTGTAAACCTTTATGTAGAGCTACAAGAAACAAAGGACAAACTTAGAGATTTAAAGGATGCTGAAAGCACTATAGAGGAATATAAAGAGGCTTTAGACAATTGCAAGCAGGATTACAAAGAAATACAACGCGATTTGGACATCGCTAGACGATCTTCAAATTAATTGCAATCTTTCAACTGAAACAAAAAAGGGATTTACCATATGGTAAATCCCTTTTTTGTTTTTAAGGTAGTTGTTATCAATTCCTATTTTTGTTGTTCATATTCAGCATCCCACTCATTGCCATCATCTCCTTTTTGTCCATCCATTTTAATCAAGAAGTTCTTGGCTGGGAAATAAGGTTTCATATGCACATCCAAGTACACACGATCTTTGTGGTTGGGATCTTGTTCAAATCTTTTTATGGAAAAGTCCTCAATCAATTTATCCGGACCAGTAATTTGATCCAAGAATTTAACGATCTGTCCCATCAATTCTTTTCTTGTCTTTGCATTGAAATTCTCAAAGGCACGACGGTTCAAGAAGTCCATCAATACTTTTGTGACATAATCGAATACACGTACAACGGAATAGGTTTGAAGTCCTAGGTTGTCACCATTGAACAATGTCTTGGCAGAAAAGGCCATGACTTTGCCGTATTCGTTGACCATTGGTACCAATCCCAATTTTTCAAGTTGTGCGATTTCACTTTTTCTAAGATCAAACCTTACTCCATCAATTTCATTGATGCCACCATGTTTTTTACCAGCAGTTACTTGAGACATTAGAGTATTGTATATTTTACCGGCCAAGGCTCCAGATGGAGGCACGAATAAATCGTCTTCTTCATCTACTTCATCAAATTTGCCTCTTCCTACTAGCCAATTACAAGCCATGATCACGTTGGAACGATATTTGTCTCCTCCAGTCAAGTTTGCGGCTTCAAACATTTCCATGACATCGTCTGGCTCGTCTAGATGCTCAAAGTCAGTAACCAGCATCGCTTTGTTTTCATAGGCGATTTTTGCCCATTTCTCTACAACTTTATTGGATCCTAGATATCCAGGAATAACCAACAAACCGTAATTCTCTCTTAGATCCAAACGATCATAGGTGGATTTCAACTCATCTGCAATGGCATCGATAAAGCGAGTGTTGTCCAAGTCCTTGACTTGTTCCAATTCTGCGTTTACGATGGAGATGTTTTTTAACTTGTCGGATTCAGTGTTCTTGTAGAACAATGCCACTGAACGATATGAACGTTCGAGCTCTCTCGAAGCTTCGATGGCAGCTCCTAGGTTCTTTTTCAATGATTGTTGAGAACTCTCTGAGCGTTTCTCGGATTCCTCCACCATATCTGTTATGCTATCGGATTGAGATAATACGTCTGACCATATCTCCAAAGTTTTCTTTAGAGTTTCTCTGTCTTCTTTTTTAGAATTTTCAGTTAAAAATATTCTTTTTCTGGCCTTACGCTCAGGATTCATGTTTTGTACACCTTCGACACAAGCTTCCAATAAATCAAACCCGCCATATTTAGCAAGCTTTTCACTATTGTCTTTTAGATGTTTGGCAGGGTTTTCAACAGGAGCGAATTGCTGTGCTTTTTTAGATGATTCTGACATAACTTATTTTTTTTCTTCTATTTCAGTTATTAATGCTCGAATGGATTCCATCAAGGCTGCTTTGGCTTCAGGATCTGTCAAGGCTGCCTTTAGTATCTTATTCGATTTCAACTGTTTTATGATCTTTACGTATTGTTCTTTTTCTGTATTTAAGTCTTTTAGGAACTTACTTTGTCTAGTGATTCCTTTCGAACCAAAATCTCCAAGGTTGCTAAAGCTCAATGTCTCTTTTTTACCTACGCCATCAGCATCTTCGAAATCAACATCTACTTCTGGTTTAAAATGCTCAAAGACGTCTTCTACTGTTTTTAAACCCTTTGTAATCTGTGGTTTTATGGGTTGATTATCAGTAAGTTTTTCTACTAATAATGTTCTGTTTTGTGGGATTTCTTGAATAGCTTCATTTGCGTCACCTTGTACCTCGGTTCCACCTATTCCATATGTATCACTCATAACTATACTCCGTTTAAATTGTATGTTTTTATAAATATATAAACTTTTTTCTATGAAAAATTATAATTACTAATATTTCCACTTCAAGTGGTTGTTTTTATCGACGTCCAGAATAATTTTTGTGCCCTTTTCTATTTTTCCGGATATAATGAGTTTTGACAACGGAGATCTCAAATCGTTTCTAATGACTCCACGCAAAGGTCTGGCACCATATTTTGGAGTGAACCCTTTTTTTGCCAAAACGGCAATGGCTTTTTCGGAAAGTTCCAAGCTAATGCCTTGTTTCTCTAGGGCCTTTAACAAGTCCTTTAATTGGATTTTGAATATTTTGGCAACATTGTCCTCCGTGATGGGGGAAAAAGGAATGATTTCGGTCAATCTTCCCAAAAATTCTGGTCTAAAGTGGTTTCCCATCATTTCCAACAAGTCACTGGATTTGGGAATGATGCCTTCGCCGAAAGAATTGACGATGTGATCACTACCTATATTTGAAGTAAATAATATTACGGCATTGGAAAAATCACCTTCTTTACCCAATCTGTCATGCAGTTTTCCCTCGTCTAAAATTTGCAAGAAAATATCGAAAACCGATGGGTGTGCCTTTTCAATTTCATCGAAAAGAACAATGGAGTATGGTTTCTGCCTAATTTTATTTACCAACAAGCCCCCTTCTTCATATCCTACGTAGCCCGGAGGAGCACCGTATAAAAGTGCAGCGGAGTGTTCCTCTTTGAACTCGGACATGTCAAATCGTATGATCGAGGTTTCCGTTTGGAACAAAAATTCGGCTAAAGCTTTGGCAAGTTCCGTCTTTCCAGTTCCAGTTGGTCCGGAAAAAAAGAATGAACCAGTCGGCAAGCCTGGTTTGCTCAATCCGGATCGAGATTCCAATACAGCCTCGGTTATCACCTTTATGGCATGATCTTGGCCTATTACCCTTTTTCTCAATTGATCTTCCATATTGAGCAATCGCTCTTTTTCGTCAGATTGAAGCTTTCCCGTGGGAATCCCTGTCTTATTTGCTATTGTGGACGTAATGTCATGTTTGGTAATGCTGGTTTTTTCTCTACCGGCTATTTCACCGAGTTTATCCAATATGGTTTCTAGTATTTTAAAACCTTCTTTAGGGACTTTTACATTTTTATAGATTAAATCATCCCCTAATTCTGTGAATAACAAATAACTCAATTTATTCTTCATTTGAGCATAGAGCCATGATTGCTCAACAAGCAATTCATCATCACTTGTCTTATCTTTTTTCAAGTCATCCAATAGTTTTTTTAGAGAAACGATCTCTGCTTGAGATGTTTGAATCATAAACTTGGTGGCAGACATTGTTCTGTCTATTAAATCTATGGCAGAATCGGGCAAACTTCGTTCTTTGTTATAACGCTTTGCCAATTTTATGGCTTCTTTTATGCCTTCCTTGTCAATATCCAATTTGTGATGCTCCGTATAATAGGAGATGGTGTCGTTGATCATTCGCAAGGCATCTTCTTCACTAGGCTCTTCCAATCGCAAGGTTTCGAATTGCCTGGACAAGCCTTCATCTGTTTCTATGTGCTTTCTAAAGGCATCATTGGTCGCTGTACTTATTATGGTAAGATCTCCTTTGGTCAATTCTGATTTTAAAATGTTGGAAAGGCCTTGGTTACCAGAGTTCTTATCGGTTAGGTTATTCAATTCATCTATTAAAAGTATTGGGTTGTCAAAAGTCTTAATGGCTTCAATCACTTTTTTAAGACGGTCTTCAATTTCTCCTTTATAGCCAGCACCAGAGACTAAATTGATGAAATCCAATTCAAAGACACAAGCATTTTTTAAATGATCGGGAATGGATTCATTGAGAGTGGCATAAGTTAAGCCGTTTAAAAGTACCGTTTTTCCAACACCAGGATCCCCCAACACCAAAACATTGGGTTTGGATCGTCGTCCTAAAATCTCTGTAATCATTTTGATCTCAGAATCACGACCGGAAATTTTTTCTAATTCGTCATTCTTGGCAGATGTGGTTTTGTCTACGCAGTATTTTTTCAATACGGAACTTGTACCTGCATTCCCGTTGTTTGTTGTTTTGTTGTTTGTGGAACTACCATTGCTGGGAACTGCACTATTGGTGTTTGAAGCCAAGTTGTCGATGATTTCGGCAGGAGTAATGGGTAGCGTCTTCAATTGTTCGAAAGAGAATCCTACTCCAGGAGTACACAAGGCAATTAAAACGCAATGTTCATCGATGTTTTCTGCACCAATCTTTAGCTTGATGTTGTCAGCTTCATAGAATACAGCTTCTATGGTGCTGTCTTCTTTTGGGGTTTCTGGAATTTTTGACGTCTTGGGTAAACTTTCCAACCTAACTTCTGCCCATTCTTCAATGTAATAGGGATCTTGATCTATGCTTTCTAAGTATTTCAACAATCCTATATCTCTGTGCATCAGTGCTTTTAGCAAATGTGCCGATGAGTATTCTGAATGAGAATACTCTTTGGCAATGGCTTGAGAAATATGTATGGTTTCTATTAATTTGTTGGATAATATGGTATTATCTGTCATTTGAATAATTGATGATTTTTATATAAACTTTAAATCTACTAAAAAAGATCGTCTTAAAGAATTTTATTGGAAAAGAGGTGTGAAAAAATAGATTTAAAGCAATTTTTAAAAATATTTGAGCGGATTTTGTATGTGAATAATACTTTTATTATCCATCATTGATATTAAATTATTAAAACTTTAAATATTCATCAATTTTATGATCATGTCATTGTTGAAGCGTGCTTTTAAACTATCTTTGCAAGCTCAATTAATTCAATATTTTGGACCCCTTGAAGAAAAAGTACATTCTCTCGTTGTTGATCATTAATGCACTATTGATTATAGTCGTCATTTTATTATCCTTTCTCACATTTTTCAATTCCGAACAGGACATCGCTTTTGTGGACAATGTTAAGTTGTTTAATGGTTTTAACATGTCCAAGGATTTGGGGGAATCCAATAACGTGAAAGTCAAGATTCAAAAAAGGAAACGGGATAGCTTGTATAACATCTATTCCATTTTCAGGGAGCAAGATGATAATGAAAAAACCAAGGCATTGGAACTACAATTGAGATCGGAAGATCAAGAATTAAAAAGAATGAATGAATATTTCTCAAAGGACCTTAGTCAAAAGGTCTGGAGTAGATTGAATCAGTATATCAAGGAATATGGAGAGTCCAAACAATATAAGGTTGTTCTGGGAACTCAAGGGAACGGAAACGTCATGTATGCCCAAAAAGGAATTGATATTACGGCTGAGGTGTTAATCTACTCAAACGAGAAATATGAAGGCAATTAAAAGTGTCACTACCAATTTTGAAAGAAAATACGAATCATTAACGATCAATTTGCCTTTTTCAATGTTTGTCTTCCTTTCCCTAAAAGAAAAAAACAAAATCCATTTAAAAAGAAAGAAGACCCATTGGGCGATTGGAAGCATTTCAGAATGTCTTGCCATGGGGACTATTGCATTCAATTTGATGGGTAGACGAAACAACTTTGATAAATATATAATACCTATACAATTATAACACAACAAGTGATATGATAAATACGATAAGAAAAAGCAAGGCAACAAAAGTAATAGCTTGTTATTTGGCAATTCAGTTGTTGCTTCAAATGACGCAACCGACACAGCTGTGGGCATTGACCAGTGGCCCATCACAGCCGGAATTCAATTCTTTTACCCCAATAGGGACTTCGGATATGGTAAATCTATCGTCTGGTAATTTCAATTATAACATTCCAGTAATGGACGTAGGAGGTTATCCATTGAACTTGGCTTATGACTCTGGAGTTACCATGGATCAAGAAGCGTCTTGGGTAGGTTTGGGATGGAACCTCAATGTTGGACAGATCAGCAGGCAAGTGAGAGGCATACCAGATGATTTCAAAGGGGATGAAATGATATATGAAGACAATATGCGTGACAATGTAACCGTAGGAGTACATGCAGGCTTGGATCCTCAAATCTTTGGAATAGAAACTCCAGATGGAGTAAATGTTACTGTGGGTGTAGATTTAAAATACAACAATTATTCAGGCTTGTCCTTCAAGCCTTCTTATGGCTTGTCCTTTGGATTGTCAGAAAATGTTTCCGTGGGTATGCAAGTGGAGACTTCTGCTACGGAAGGAGCAACGATATCACCAAACATAAGTGGGAAATTTCAATCTGATAGAACGAAAGACGGAGCAGTCAGTGGATCATTGAATGCCGGAATCTCATACAATTCAAATAGAGGATTGTCCTATAATATTAATGCAGGAGTTAGTTACTCTTCAAATGATTCATGGGCTAATTATGCTATGGCCGCTACAGGAGTAGGGAGTGGATCTGGTTCTTTTTCTTCTTTTGAGAATATAACGTTTACACCCCGTAAGAGAACTGCTTTTACAGACATCAATGGTACGGTTGCTCTGTCCTTGGGAGCTGATGTTTGGGGCTTGGATGGAGAATTGGAAGTTTCCGCAATGGGGGCAGTACAGAAAATCAAAAATCCGATTAAAACAGAAAAAGCCTATGGTTATGAGTATACTGGATTTGCTTCAACTAATGATGTGTTGGATTACAATAGGGAAAAAGATGGATTGATTAGCAAGTCTACATTGGTATTGCCTACAGCAAGTTATACATATGATTTGTATACGGTACAAGGTCAAGGCGCTGGGGGGATGTTCAGGCCATTTCGTAGTCAGGTTGGTCAAATCAATGATCAATTCGTTCAAGACGAGAGCGCTAGTTTCAGCTTGGGGCTGGAGATTGAGCCAGGATCTGGTTTTCATGTGGGAGTCAATTTAACAGATGCACCTTCGGAAAGTCATACGGGCATATGGGATACCAAAGCTCTACAACATTTCAAGCAAGAAAGAGAAGATGTGGATGATAAACTGGATTATGAATCGGTTTACTTGAAATACATCGGAGAACCAAGAGTAGACCAAGATCAAAAGCTATTTGAGGATCTAGGAGGCTATGCTCCTGTAGCCTTGGAGATTGGAGGGAGCAAGAAGAGTTTTGACAAGCAAGCGGAGAATCGTTTTAGAATCAAGGAATACAATGGAAATGATATTCCTGAGTATAGAAGTCTACCAGCATTCGACACAAAATTCAAGAGAGAATCAAGAGATGTCCGCAATCAGAACATACAAAAGATAAGTTCCAAGGAACTAACGAGTTTTTATAACAAAGACTATGCGGAAACGAGAATAAACAATAATGCAAAGCCTCATCATACAGCAGAGGTAAGAGTTCAAAATGCAGATGGTTCCACATATGTGTTTGGAGAAGCAGCCTACAACAACTTGAAGAAGGAGGTGACGTTTACTACAGATAGCGATACTTACAATTGTGCAGCAGGAACAGTCAGATATGGAGGTAACGAAAATACAAGAGGGAACAAGGCAGGAATAGATCACTTCTTCAATGCGGTGCATACACCAGCCTATGCGCATACCTATTTGTTATCCACGGTGTTGTCTTCGGATTACGAGGATTTGACAGGAAATGGACCAACCGATGACGATTTGGGTGCATATACCAATTTTGTATATACCAACAAGGAGGATAGTTACAAATGGAGAATTCCATATAGCAAGACAACAAGGGAAGCATCCTACAATGCCGGACTCAATACCAATAGGTCCGATCAGAAGGGGAGTTACATCTATGGGGAAAAGGAAATCAAGTACATCGACAAGATCGTGACCAAGACCCATGTGGCAATTTTCGATCTTTCGCCACGTAAGGATGCCAGGGGAGCCAATGGAGAGAATGGAGGTGTTCCATCCTCAGGAAGTCAACAAATGTATAAAATAGACAAGATTAGGTTGTACTCCAAACCAGAGGCGTTGAAGGCCAATATATTGGACGATGATGCGAGCAATGACCTACCTATAAGTACAATAAAGACGGCACATTTCATATACGACTACTCACAATGTAAGAATGTGGAAAACAATCATGGAGGAACTCCGAGTGAAAATGAATTGAGCAATGACAAAGGAAAGCTTACGTTGAAAAAAGTGTATTTTACATATAGGGATTCAAAAATGGGTAAGTATACACCATATGAATTCCACTACGATGGGTTCAATCCAGATTACAATTTGAAATCATATGACGTATGGGGCAATTACAAGCCTAACATAGATGGAGGTTGCAATACACAAGATCCAATCACAGCACCAGAGTTTCCATTTGTACAGCAAGGAGATAGAGTGTTGCAGGACCAATATGCTTCGGCTTGGTCCTTGACTTCCATAGATTTGCCATCGGGAGGAAAGATAGACATGACTTATGAAAGCGATGATTACCAATATGTTCAAGATCGAGATGCCATGCAAATGTTCAAGGTCGTGGGAGCTGGAGAAAAGCCAAGTCCTGGTGATCCAGAAGGGAACCAAAAACTCTATAAATCCGGAGTACTCAATGTATTCGATGGCGATGCCGATTACTTGTATGTAAAACTACCGAACGAAACGGATGTGAGTCTCGATTTTAATTCCAAGTATCTAAGAGGTATCGAAAAGAAACCAATCTATTTCAGGTTTTTGATGAATATGACAAAAGCCGGTGCATTGTCCACTAGTAGCAAGGATTATGATTATGTCACAGGTTATTTTGAAGTTTCTGAAAACAAATCGGTAAATGTATTCAAAGCGGATAACGAAAGTATCTATGCTGCCATCCCTATGAAAATGACGGATATAGAAGGAGGTGTGTTGGGGAACAAGCCAGTGAATCCAATTTCGAAGGCAGGATGGTATTTTGGAAGACAATATATGAATGGCTTGGTGTATGGAATCAACTCGGACTATAGGACGGAGAACATTCAAACCATCGCAAAGAAGGTGATCAGTAGCTTTGCAGCCATAAAGGATATTTTTACTGGGCCAAACGCAAAATTGCGTAGCAACCAGTATTTGTGCGCACAACGTTTCATACCTCAAAAATCGTGGATAAGGTTGTCTACACCCAAAAAATATAAACTAGGAGGTGGAGTGAGAGTGAAGAAATTGGTGATGAAAGACCAATGGAATAAAATGGTCGATCCTGCCATTGCAGACGACGATAAGAAATATTCGAAGGAATATGGGCAAACCTATGATTATACATTGAGTGATGGAGGGTCTAGTGGCGTAGCAACATACGAGCCCAACCAAAGTAAGGAAAATCCTTTCGTAGAGCCATTTTACAATAAAGGAGAGCGTTTGATTGCGCCGAGGGAAGTCAGTTATGTCGAAAAACCATTTGGTGAAGCCTTTTTCCCTGGAGCCACGGTAACTTACAGTAAGGTGACTGTAAGCAACCTTGAGAGAGAAGACATAACCAAACATGCTACGGGAAAAGTGGTTTCGGAATTTTTTACCTCCAAGGACTATCCTACCAAGGTGGATTATACGGATATAGACAGTCCGGACAACTATGCTACGAATCAGAATGAATTTTTGCAGAATCTAATAAAAGGGCTTTTCGGGCAGCCAGTGGAAACGAAAAATGAATATGCATTGTCCCAAGGGTTCATGGTACACACCAATGATATGAATGGTAAGATGAGATTCCAGAAGGTATATGCCGAAAATCAAGATAAGCCACTGTCTTCTGTGGAATATAGATATAGTACTTCTGTGGAAGACGTAACTAGATTGGACAATACGTTGCCAGTTGTAAACAAGGACGGAGTTGTCGAAAAGAAGCAGATAGGAGTCGATTATGATGTGGTCACGGATTTCAGGGAAAGCTATTCGAAATCCCAAACCAAAGGCTACAAAGGGAATTTGGTGGTGCTTTTCATAGGGCCTTTCCCGGTTCCGGTTCCACTGATTGTCCCTTCTTCAACGAAGATTGAAAATGTAGCCCATTCTGCCATCACTACGAAGGTGATACATACTACTGCCGTAATGAAGGAAAAAATAGCAACGGATTTGGGTTCTAGGGTTTCGACAATCAATGAAGCTTGGGATGCAGAAACAGGTCAAGTCTTGCTAACACGTACGGTAAACGAATTCGATGACGAGTATTTCAATTTTAGCTTTCCAGCATATTGGACATATGACAAGATGGGACAAGCCTCCAAAAACATTGGGATTACAGGAGTGTTAAAATCAGAGACGGGAGGATATTACAACCTTTCGGGAGGAAATACTAGCGATTATTTTGTCTTGGGAGATGAAATTATTGGCACTTATGGGGATGAAACAGAACGCTTGTGGGTAGTTGGTTTCAATGATGCCGGTACAGCTTTGTTGTTGATGAATCGTTTTGGTCAAGTGGTAAATCGCTCTGCGTCAGATGCAGACAATGCCTTGGAGGTTGATGGGGACATTCAGTTCAAAATCGTGAGGTCCGGATATAGAAATCAACAAATGGCAAATATGGCCTCCATTACCATGATGAAGAATCCAATAAGAAATGCACAAGGCGATTTGGTGCCTTTGGGAACCAACAACTTCATGCAGAGTGCAGGAACACCAAACGCACAGAGTTTACGCATTGTAAATGCCAGTGCAGTCGGGTATACGGATTTTTGGAACTGTCAGTGTGAGCGAGGCTTGCCTAGCCTTCCTTTTGTAACGCCAACGTCTAGTGATTTGGCCGATTTGGCCATCGAAGACTACAAGTTCAATCCGTATCTATTCAATGCTCATGGAGAATGGAGAGCAGAGAAGTCGTATGCATATCTTACGGAGCGTTCGGCAGTGACGCAAGGAGGCAATGGGAAGGTAAACAATAGAAAGGAAGGCTATTTCAAGGAATTTACACCATACTACACTTTTGAAGAAGGGAAATGGGATGCAAACGAGGTAAATACCAACAAATGGACATCTGCCAGCGAAGTAACCCAATACAGCCCTTATGGTGCAGAGGTTGAGAACAAAGATGCTTTGAATAGATATTCATCCGCACAGTACGGATACAATATGACATTGCCTACTGCGGTAGCTTCCAATAGTAGATACCGATACATGGGTGCCGACAACTTTGAAGATTACGAGTATTCATCTTCGGTGGATTTAAGATATTTTGACTACCTGAATGAGGAAGAAGTGCCAGAAGAGCATTTCAACTTCAAAAAGGCTGCCAATGATGATGGCTCGGATACAGGTGTCATGGTAAGCGATGAGTTTTCACATACGGGAATGACGAGTTTGTTGATCCCGAAGAATGACGATGCAGTCTTGAGGAGACCATTGAAGGGAGAATTGCCACAAGATCTGGATTACGATGACGACGGTAGAGCAGATGTAAGTGACAATTGCCCATACACCAAAAACTACAACCAAAGAGATTACGACGGCGATGGAATAGGCGATGTATGTGATGATGATGCAGTTCCAACCATAACTTCAATAGTGACTAAACCACAAGAAACCTACAGGATCAAAAGATCATTCTTTACGATTGAAGGGAAACCCAATGACGTCGTACGATACAAGACTTACGTGTCTAAAACTTTGAGGCGAGGTCAAGAACTGTTTGTAAATGGGGTCATGGTGGCGGACAAGGAGATTGGTTCTGTACAATTGGATGTGACCGGCAAGGCAAGAATGGAATTCGTAGTAAAGGCGAATAGACCAAAAAAGAGAAAGCAAAGAGGTAGAACCCTTGGACACTTTGTTCTATTGAACAAGAATAGCAACATACCAGTTTCTGGTGTGGAGATACGTTTGTGTCCAGATGCAGGGAAAAAGAAAGACAGTCATAATGGAGATACAGGATATGGTCCTTGGAATTGTGATACAATAGAGAACTAATCAAAAGATAAAAAGATAGTAGTTTATGATACTTATGAACAACATAAAACTTACCCGTATGACAAGGTTCCTTTTTTTATGTGCTTTTTACATGTTGGGATCTACAATGGGCTATGCTCAGGTTTCACCAGAAGAGCGACAAGCTTTGATTGATCTATACAATGCCACCGATGGCCCCAATTGGAAGAATACGCTGGCAAACGATGAACCATGGTTGATCAACGATCCCCAATCTTTGGTAGATGATTGGTATGGAATAAGGGTGGAAAATGGAAAAGTGGTCGATATGAATTTGTACAAGAACGATTTGAATGGACCAATTCCAAACTCCATTGAAGATTTGCAGGGCTTGAAGTTCTTGACTCTTAGTAATAATGGCCTAAATGGTGGGATTCCAGTGGGATTGACACAAATGCCCAATCTCTTGCGTCTGGCCTTGAGTAAAAACGATTTGTCTGGATCTGTTCCAGGAGCATTGTTCTCAGGTTTGCCGAATTTGGTATACTTATATTTGGATTACAATGATTTTACAGGTAACATTCCTCCTGAGATAGGACAATTGACCAAGGCCATATTCATAAATATGGGAGGGAACCAGTTTTCTGGTAGTATTCCCGATGAGATTGGACAACTTGAAAGCCTGAAGACACTATATCTCAATAGCAATGCACTTACAGGAACGATACCCAGTTCCATTGGGGATTTGGCCGAATTGAGAAAAATATCGCTGTCAAGAAATAAATTGACAGGACCGATACCTACCACGATAGCCAACTTATCCAACCTTACGGACCTGTCGATGTTTTTGAATGACCTGACAGGTACGATTCCTGCGGATTTAGGAAATCTCTTGGATTTGAAATTGGTGCATTTGGGATTCAATGATCTAGAGGGGGCATTGCCAAGTAACCTGGGGAACTTATCCAAGTTGACCTATTTTTATGTTGCAGGAAATGATTTGGAAGGAGAGATTCCAAGAGAATTGGGCAATTGGAGCAGTGTGGTGACACTAAATCTTTCATCAAACCATTTTACTGGGAAAATACCGAATGAATTAGCAGCGCTAACAAGCATCAGATATTTAAACTTGGAAAGAAACAATTTCGTTTTTTCGGATCTTGAAGACAATCACGGTACATTGTTGGACAACGTCATCACCACATACAAGTACATTCCACAAGGGGAAGTAAGCCAAATAGAAACAATCTCTGCAATAGAAGGTTGTGACATTACGCTTATGAGTACATTGACAAGCACAAACAATAGTTATCAATGGTTCAAAACGGTAAACGGAACTACTACGGAAATCACTGGAGCTACGAATAAGGATTTGGAACTTCCCAATGCTAGTGTTTCGGATTCAGGAACATATCATTGTACGGTGACCAATACAGTAGTTACTGGACTTACGTTGGAACGTCATCCAATAACATTGCAGATCACCCCAAACACCTGTAATATATCAGTATCTGAAAAAGAAGCCTTGTGGGATCTCTATTCTGCAGCGAACGGAGCCAATTGGACCAATACATTGGCGAATGACAAACCTTGGTCTAACTGCATACCTGTGTGTGATTGGTATGGCGTAACCGTAGTGGATGGGAAGGTAACCGAGTTGAACTTGGAAAACAATGACTTGCAAGGAAACATTCCATCTACAATCAGTAATTTGTCAAGCTTGGAGTCTTTGAATCTAAGCAACAATACATTGACAGGGGAAATACCTGCTTCTCTGGGAGCTTTGATAGAGTTGACATATCTATCCCTACACCATAACAACCTAAGTGGTACGTTGTCTCCATCCTTGGGAAGTTTGTCCAACCTTACATTTATGGATTTAAGCCACAATGGGACGATAGGTGGGCCAATTCCAATAGCATTTTGCAACTTGGCCAATCTTACCACCCTTAATCTATCCAATAACCAATTGTCTGGAGGGATCCCAAAACAATTGGGGATTTTGACCCAGTTGATACGTTTGGATCTTAACAACAATGAATTGGTTGGAGTAATCCCCAGCCAACTTGCAAGCCTGACTCAGTTGGAGTTTTTAGGATTGAAATCGAATATGCTGTCAGGAGTTATTCCATTCTTTGTCGGAGAATCATCTACATTGGAAACTTTTGTATTCGAAGACAACAACTTTATTTTTTCGGATTTCGAAACGAAACATCCCAATTATGTCCAATATGTGAATACGGCCTATCAATATCAACCACAAGCAAAGGTTGATATGGAAGAAATTAAAACGGTGACAGTTGGAAACAACATTGCATTAACGACAATGTTGTCTAGTGCTAACAATAGTTACCAGTGGTATAAGAACAACGTCCTTGTTCCTGGGGCAACTTCTCGAGAGTATGTTATTGAGAATGCGACTTTGGAAGACGCTGGAATCTATCATTTCATAGCAACGAATAGTGTGATTGGAGTATTGACGTTAATAAGAAATGCCATTACATTGGATGTGAAAGACGTCTGTAACGTATCAACAACTGAACGTTTGGCATTAATCGACTTTTTCAATGCAACAGGAGGAGGGAGTTGGAAAAACACTATTGAAGGAAACCAATCGTGGTCAATCGACGATGTAAATTCTAAAGTTTGTGATTGGTTTGGAGTTGTTGTACAAGACAATAAAGTAGTGGAATTGAATTTGAATGGCAATGATTTGAGTGGGATTTTACCAGATGTGTTTGCCAATTTGCCATCATTGAAAAAAATAAATGTAAATACGAACAGTTTAAGTGGAAACGTACCTTCTTCCATAGCAGCACTTTCGAATTTGGAGACCCTTGCAATAGAAAACAATGGTTATGTGTTCAAGGATTTTGAAACGGAATTCAACACGTATTCAGCTTTGAATTTTAGCTATCACCCACAAGAGGATGTAGATGCGTTTACAGAAGAATCCATCAATTTCGGAAGCTCGATCACATTGACGAGTTCTGATTTGACAAGTGCGAACAATCAATACCAATGGTTTAGATATGGTTTGCCGATTGAAGGAGCAACAAGCAAAGACTTGGTGATAACGAATGCCACTTCAGAGAATTCCGGGATGTATTTCTTCACAGCCACCAATACAACGGTAACTGGATTGACACTGACGCGTAAACCTATTTCCGTGAATGTATTTCCTGAAGGAGATACTTGTGGTGTTTCCAGTGTCGAAAAACAAGCCCTGATGGATTTTTACAATAGTACGAATGGAGCTAGCTGGACCAACAATACCAATTGGTTGACGGATGCTCCGGTATGTGAGTGGTTTGGAGTAACAGTAGAGAATGGAAAGGTTACGAAATTGAGCTTGATAAGCAATAATTTGGAAGGTACGATTCCTGAGTCGTTGGGTGATTTGACGAGCCTGAACTATGTTGCTTTGGCAATCAATAAATTGACGGGGAATTTGCCAGCTTCAATAGGTGACTTAATAAATTTAGAGACTTTTTCTGTGGAGCGTAATGCCATGTCTGGTCCGATACCTTCGTCTATTGGAAATATGGCTGCCCTTAAAATTTTGATTTTGGGTACGAATCAATTCAATGGAGCAATACCGACAGAAATCGGTGATTTGACGAATTTGACGACTCTGAACCTATTCAACAACAAACTCTCCGAAATGATTCCTTCCGAAATAGGGAATTTGTCCAAGCTTGTTAAATTGAACTTGTTCGGCAATACATTGACAGGGGAAATACCATCGTCATTGGGTGACTTATCCCAATTGGAGATCTTGAATCTATATATAAACAAGTTGGATGGTCCGATACCTTCGTCTATTGGGAACTTGTCCAAGCTTACGGTTTTAAATTTGTTTAGAAATGAATTGACAGGGGAGATCCCAGCTTCCTTAGGTAACCTATCCAGTTTGATTACCTTGAATCTGTATTTGAATGAACTTGAAGGAGATGTTCCACAGGAGTTAGGAAATTTGCCAGCCTTGTCTGCCTTGAACATGAGTTCAAACAAGCTTTCAGGAAAAATTCCATCTGGATTTTCGCAATTGGCATCCTCGAATGTTTTAAACACTTTGGTTTTTGGAACGAACAACTTCGTCTTCAGCAATTTTGAGACAGAGCATCAAATCTATGAAAGCAATTTGACTACCTATGGATATTCACCTCAAGCCAAAGTGGATGAACAAGAGACAAAGTCAGTAATGGAGGGAGGAAGCATTACTTTGACGAGCAATGCCCTTACAAGTACGAATAACACTTACCAATGGTTCAAGGGCAATGTGGCGATTGAAGGAGCAACGAACAAGGAATTGGTGATATCCAATGCAACCAGTTCGGATTCTGGAATATATCATTTCTCGGCAACCAACAACATAGTTGGAGGGCTTACGTTGACACGTCATTCGATTACCTTGAATGTAGTGGCAGAAGGAATTTGTGCAGTCTCAGAAGAAGATCGTTTGGCATTGATCGATTTTTATCAAACCACCAATGGAAATGGGTGGACGAACACGACAGAAGGCAATCAACCATGGTTGATCGACGATCCAGCGTCCAAGGTCTGTGATTGGTATGGAATTACGATAAGTTCGGATTTTAAAATAGAGGCAATACAATTGCCAAGCAATAACTTGAGAGGCGAAATTCCTGTTTCGTTGGAGACTTTGACAAGGTTGGAAGCCTTGGATTTGTCCGACAATGAAATGATTGGCGAGATACCTATGGCATTGGGTACTTTGCCAAAATTGAAAACATTGAATCTCAAGGATAATATTTTGGTAGGAGCAATACCAGATGCCATCTCCAATTTGATGACTTTGGAAGTATTGGATTTGGGCGGAAACAGATTTTTGTCTGAGATTCCAACAACCATTGGAATGTTACAAAATCTTGAATATTTGGATTTGAGTGCCAATAAATTGGAAGGAGCGATACCAGATGGACTATGGACCATCCCTACATTGCAAACAATCAAATTGCAAGACAACAAGTTGAGTGGAGGAATTTCAGATGAAATAGGGAACCTATCCCAATTGCAAGTGTTCTGGGTGTCCAAAAACAATTTCAATGGGACCATTCCGCAAACCATAACATTGGCAAATACACCAAACCTGTATAGTGTCCATTTGGACCACAATGCATTTTCTGGAGATTTGCCTCAGTTGATTCCAAACTTGTCACTGCCGAATACCAGCGTTCAAATAAACGACAATGCATTTATCTTCAATGATTTCGAATTGGAATTTCCTCAATATCAGTCCGAATTGACGAATTTTATATACAGCCCACAAGCATTTGTCGATCAAACAGAGATCAAATACTTGGAATTGGGAGACGATGTGACGCTTACCAGCAATCAATTGATCAGTACGAACAATGTCTACCAATGGTACAAACGAAACGCACAAGGTGTTTTCGAACCTATTCCAGGAGCAATCGACAAGGACTACATCATAACGGGAATCGCTCAAGAGCAATTTGGGCAGTATCGTTTCATAGCAACGAATACGGTCGTTGTTGGATTGGAATTGACACGAAGAACAATTACACTTATAGAATTTGTGGATACCGATGGCGATGGCATTCCGGATCCAGATGATCCAGATGACGATAATGACGATTGTCCAGATGAAATTGAAATAGCGAATGGTTCGGATCCCTTGGATCCCAACGACAATAGTTGTCCTACCGGAGACTATGTGTTTTGCAATTCGTTGTCCAGCATAAGTATCGGAGATCTTCCTGTTCCAAATGGAGGTAATACGGCAATTTGGTTCGAGAACGGTACAGATTTGGTACCGATTCCTTCAGAAGAAGAGATCTTCATATCTCAGACATTGTGGGCTGAGATAGATGGCAACTCGACGAGAGTAGCCGTGCCAATTTCCGTAAATGATGGAGCACCAGGAATTTTTGAGACGGTAGATGAAAATGGAGTTTTCATAGATGAGAGTTTTCAAGTATTCAACCCAAGTACTAACCCGACGATAGCCAATTTGAAAATCACACCATCCCAAGGAATAACTTGGTACGATACATCTACATCCACGGAGGTTTTGGACGAGAACACGATGTTGGTGGACGGCGCATTCTATTATGCAGCTTTGAATGGACACCCTTGTCGATTTGAAGTAGAGGTGTTTTTGGGGGTGCCAGATGTATTTGCAGAGGGCATACAACATTTTTGCGCGGCCAATGCTCCAACCTTGGCATCCATAGAAGTAATCAAGCCCAACCAAGGAAATGAGTTGAGATGGTACGATTCTCTAACTGATGGTATGCTACTTCCAGAGACTACTCCATTGGTAGACGGTAGTACCTATTTCGTGACTCAATATGATGGGATAGGGGAAAGTGAAGTTAGAACTCCTGTGGAAGTGGTAGTTTACGATGTTCAGTTTCCAGAGTATTTTACCAGTGTACAAACCATTTTCATAAAAGATGGACAAATAGCTACAATAGGAGATCTTTTGGACAGGGACCCTACAGTAATATGGTACCAAACGCCAGAAGGAGATACACCATACAATTCATCATATCCATTGATAGATGGAGATACCTACTATGCCGCACAATTGAATAGGGAAGCTACTTGTGAGAGTGACATAAGGCTGGCGGTAACGATAAACATAATCCAAGAACAGCCACCAATATTGGTAGGTTGTGAAAAATTCAAACCACAACCGGGATATCGCTATGTCATAAGTGGTTGGGTTAGAGAACAAGGAGTGAAGATAGTGAATGTGGATACCAGAAATTTCATAGCAGACAAACCAGCTAGCGATCGTCTGTTGGAATTGCTAAACCATTTGACCAAAGATTTCGTTTTGAACGAGGAGCCAAAGAAAACGGTCAGGTTCATTAGGGAAAGTTATATCCCAGACACGGAAAACAAGGTGTATGATGCGATATTGCCTTATGTAATCGATGGACCTACGGACAACTTGACGATATATAATTTCAAGTATGTGAAAGAAGACGTTGGATATGAAAGAACCATAGGCTTTCAATTTTCATTTTCTCCAGATGCTACGGGAGACGAATACGATTTCAGGTATGTGACTCCTGCCTACGAAACAGGGAACAACCCACAACGATATCCATTGTTGAACAACCCATCAATTGCAGTTGAATTCACGGGATTCTCTTCCAATGGAAACACTTTGGAAGCTGTGTCTACATTTAGCATAGATACGAGTAGCCCAGGGAATGGAGAAGCTTTGTTGAATGGAAGTCTATCTAACTACAAGACAAGTTTTAACAATCTGGCTTTGGAACACGATTTCCTTACCTATGAACCAGACTTGGGCTACCAAGTGATGAACTATGCAAATAGCTTGATAGAAGTGGTATACGAAGATGAAGAAGGCGTCGAGCTTGATTTGGATGAAGGATATAGAGTGGCTTTTCAACCAAAGGGAGCTGTAATGGATGGATGGCAAAGAATCTCTGCAGATTTCGTGGTACCTAGTGAAGCAGCCTTTATGAGCATTGTCTTGAAGAATACCAATGGGGAAGACATCAATTCCTATTTCGATGACATTCGCATACATCCATTCGATAGTAATATGAAGACTTTCGTCTACGATCCACAAACGCAAAGATTGCAATCCGAGTTGGACGAGAACAATTATGCTACCTTCTATGAGTATGACAAAGAAGGCGGTTTGATACGTGTGAAAAAAGAAACGGAAAGAGGTGTGTTCACCATTCAAGAAACACGCTCAGGAAATTCAAAACTTAATAATGTAGAGGAATAATGATACGAAAACTGAAGTACATCGTCACATTTTTCTGTTGCCTATTCGTAACGCAAGAAGGGCAAGCACAGAATGAAAAAACAAAGGACCTTCTAAAGAAAGTACAGCAGGCATATGAAAACACCAAGCAATATCAAATTGCCGTGACTTACAACATGCATAGAGGGTTTTCTGGTAATAACATTACAGAGTCCTATCAAGGCACAATGGTCAAAAATGGAAAGTTTTCTCAATTCAAGGCTCTCAATTCAGAGATCATTCAGTTTCCAAGAATTCAGTTGACCATCGACCACACTGAAAAAGTGGCGCGTTATGCCAAAACCGAAAAAGGAGCAACTGTTCCAAATTCACCTTTGGACGTGGCAAATTTCTTGAAGTTCTATGACAAAACGGTTGTGACGGAACGAGAAGGAATTCTCGTTTGCGAGATGGTAGCAACCAAGGTTAACATGCAAAACCCTTATGCCAAGGTAGTTTTGCATGTGGACAAGAAGACTTATCGAATTGAAAAACAGGAATTGTTCTTCACTGCCATGATTCCTTTTGTGGAGAGTGATGGCAAGACTCGGAAAATGGATGTTGGACGTCTAGTCATCCTTATGGACTTTAAAGAGACAGAGGAGCAAGCTGAACCAACTCCAAACGACTTTATCGTGCTATCTGGAAAAGATGACATATCATTGACAGAGCAGTACCAAGGTTATAGATTAATCAATTTAGCCCACTAAAAGCAATAAAGAAACAGATGAAAAACATCGCCAAACATTTAAAGTTCATTATTTTATTTCTTACGATATCATGGGGTTATGGTCAGGAAGACGTAACATTTGCCCCATTGGACATCAGTGGTTCCATAAATTCTGGAAGCGCATTGACATATGATCCAGATCTTGGATTTTTAACCAATGCCTCCATCGTTTCTGCCAATACGAGTATCGAATTGAGAATAGGCAAAGACCAACCTCCTTATGGTTGGTATCGCTATGGGCTACAACTGGATGTCACTCCTAGACTTGCAAATGGAAATTTCGACACGGTTAACACGTATCAGATAGATTTGGTTGTCGAACGCAATATGATTGCAGGTGCCGGCAACGGAACAAATGTGACTAAGCACATTGTCAAGAACCATTATGGAGCACAAGTGGTGGTTAGGCAAGGTAGCTATAGAAACTTGGAAAACAATGCGGTAGAGGACATCAATGGTTACATACCGGAGAACATAAGTTTGGCGATGGACTTGGATGTGGAGAGCTATAGGCAATTTTCTACAAGTAGCATAACTCCAACCGGAAGCCCAGATGCCGTTCGCAATGAGTTGACGGTAAGCTGGCCTGCAGTAGATGGAGTGGACCACTATCAATTGGAGTGGACATGGGTAGATGACTACGGAGATGATTTTGAAACTGCCACCCCTGCCAATGACATCGTGTTCACTAGTAGGGATTTCAGGCAAAACAGCACACGTATTCAAACAAACAATACAGCATATAACATTCCATTGATCTATGCCAAGGGCTATGTGATCTACAGAGTTAGAGCCGTAGGTCGATACAAGGACAATCCATCCAAATATTTGTATGCGACTTGGAGTAGTGGATTGAACAATGAGGCAATGGTTGCCAGTTGGCCTCATAGGCACCAAGTGATGGCAGATCATGAAGAAGACAAGAACTGGCAATTTCAAGCGAGTTATGCAGAAGAAGGCAAGAAGAAGGAAGTCGTCAGTTATTTCGATGGGACATTGCGCAACCGTCAGACGGTGACAAAAATCAATTCAGATGACAACATTGTCATTGGAGAGGTAATCTATGATGCACAAGGTAGGCCCGCGATAGAAGTGCTGCCAGTTCCTACGACAGGAAAACAAATAAGATACACAAGAGATTTCAACCAGAGTACATTGTTGCCTGGTACGCCTTACGATTATACGGATTTTGACCTGAATGGACAGAACGTCTTGGATCAAACGACGACAGAAAAGAAAATGGCTACTGAGACAGGGTCCAGCAAGTACTATTCGGCAGCCAACGATGTCAATGACGCATTCAGAAATAGAGTGCCGGATGCCTTAGGTCATCCGTTTTCACAAGTGGAATACATGCCGGACAACACAGGACGGATTCGTAGGAAAAGTGGTGTAGGCGTGATGCATCAACTCGGAAGTGGACAGGAGATGGAATACTATTATGGGACACCGGAGCAAAAGGAACTGAATCGATTGTTCGGGTACGGCGTCGGTAACAAATTGCACTATAAGAAGAATTTGGTTATCGATCCCAATGGACAAGCAAGCATCAGTTACATCGATCCACAGGGAAGAACCATTGCTACGGCACTGGCAGGATATGCACCAAACAATTTGGAAGGGCTTCCAGATGAGGATGATACGAATGACTTGCACAAGGTGTTGAATGTGGATTTGTTGGGTAAATTGTCACGTGATGCAAAAGATACCAACTCAGACAACAATGTAAGAACGGCTACACAGCGTTATGGAGCACTGGAAGATGCATTGGAATATGTAGGAACCAAGGTGTCTCCCTTTGAAGAGAACAGAACCTTCAACTATACATTGGGCAACGATCAGTTCTTGACCTATGCCTGCAATGAAAACAGCGATGTACAGTATCCATTCGTATACGATCTGTCCATAGATGTATTGGATGGAGATGGGGTATCATTGATTTCTGGACCAATGGAAGAATTGGTGAACATGGAAGATGCAGAAGGAAGCTTTGTGCTACCGGAATTTGTGTCTCCTGTAAAAAGAGGGAGTTACAGCATTACCAAGAGCTTGATGATAAATCAAGAGGCTTTGTCTACCTATGTGGAGCAATACTTGGCGAAATTGCAAGATCCGAATGATCCTTGTTACATCAGTCCGGAGGAAGTTTCCAATTTCGAGATAAGCATCAATGGATGTTTCGTTACCTGCGAAGAATGCGAGCAAGCACTGGTGGATGACTATGGGACCAGAGACGAATATGCGAATACACAAGTGGACAATTACGACGACAGCAACTTGAATTATTTGACGGATGCTGAGTTGACAGCAGAGAAGGAGCGTTTACGAAATGTCTTCAAGACGCAATGGGATACCTTGGTACGTGCGTGCAATGCGCCTTGCAACGAAGATGTGATAGATGTCAGCGATACACAGGAAGACATTGTTGCCAATTCCATGAGTTGCAGCATCGCAGAATCCGTGTTGGTGAACGATATGAAACCATTGGGGCAATATGGCGCCTATACCGCTAACGTGTACGACAATCCTAATGGAACAGGTCAATCTACTTCGGCTACGGCTCCCAAGTTGAGCATCTACAGTGATACCAATGAGTTGTATAGCACGGAAGTATCGGATGGAGCACATAATAATTGGCGCAACCCTCGTCACCCTGACTATGATCAATCTTCGGGAAGCGGTTTGTATGTCAATGGTCATTATTACAATGTAGATGGGACGATTAGTCACCTCAAGATAAAGAGAATTGTAACGGTCACAACAGATGCAGATGGCAATGAGCAAGAAGAAACCACATATGAACCTGAGCTGGTCGAAGGTGCCGAATTCGCCGAAATCATAGGAGATCCTGAATATGTGTATGCAGAACCTCAATACTTGGCGAATGTATCGGATTTTCTAAAGGAAGGAACCTGGCAAGACCAATGGGTGGAATCTTTGGTGACATACCATCCGGAATATTGCTATCTGGGGTATTATGAGGCGGTATGCAAAATAACGAATACCACCAATGGGGGAAAGATGAACTCAGATGGGTATGACTTGTATTTGCAATCCATAAAAACCTATGATGAGGCCAAGGACAAAGGTTTGTTGAGCGGCTTCACGGCTCTTGGGGACTCAGACCCTTATTTTGGAGGTGTCATTTCAGGATTCGAAATCTCATCCACCGAGAGAAGAAACCTTATCAATGAGGCATTGACCACGAATTACAATGCTAGCAACAAAAGTTTGATGACATTTTCCTACTCCACATTGGTCTGTAGTAGCATTAGTAGTTGCGATGAGCCTTTTAGCGGTACGATGACAGCAGAAGCCAATTTGACGGTAGAAGAAAGAGACCAGTTCTGGAACACCTACAAAGCCAATTATTTGACGATGAAACAAACCATAAAATCGTTGTTTGCAAACATCTATGCTTTGAACAATGGTTGTTATAATGGTTGTATTGGTCCAGACGATCCTCCAACGACATTGTTGACGGTAATTTCCGACTATAGTGCGATATACGTAGGAGCTGTAGAAGCATTGATTACTGGAAACATAGATTGCAATGATGCGAATGCTAGCTTGTACGATGACAAGGAAAAACGTTTCAAGCCGTCCGACAACCTTTACGATTCCGGAACGAACAACCAAGACATCTATGAGGATACCAGGGAGTTTACCAATTACGAGTATTATGTCCAAACGGGAATTTGTCCTTTGGGTAGAGACTTGGAATTGTTTTTGGAATACTACTTCAAAGATTACCCTCAAGGGAACTTCGACACGGAAAGAGCATTTGGAGGCAGTTATCTGAGTCCATCGTTATTTGAAGATTTGGGAGGAGAGCATCCAACCGATATCACCACGAACATAAAGGCAGTGGTAAGCAACAATACATTGCAAATTCGATTTAGTCAAGGAGGAGTCGAATTAGGGTACCACCCCATAGAGGTAATCAGTAACAAGCCGAATTATAATTGGGATAATTACGGAGAGGGAATGAATGGAGATTGGATAATTACCAAGGTTAAGCATATTTATCCTACTAATGAGGAAAAAAATGAAGTTTTTGAATATACTATTGTAGCTGAAGTACGAACAAGTAGTGAAGACAAGGAATATAAAGAAATCATTTTAACAGGCACTACTCAAGCTAGAATTTCTGATTGTAGCATTGTTGATGCTAATGGTATAGGGGAGTACATTCCAAATGGAGGTAGTTATAATGGTTCTGGTTGTAATAAAGAGAGTCGTTTTGCTCAAGCATTGGCTGGATTGTTGAATAAGTTGCATAAAGATAGTGGATTGAATTATGCTGATTTAACTGAGGTTTCTGAGTATAGAGACAGTTATTTGTCCACATTTTTTGAAACTCAAGAAGCTATCTGGTCAAATTTTGGAGGGGGAGTATATAAGATTACTGAAAAACAAGGAGGAATAGAGACATTTAATTCTTTATCTAAAAGAAATTTTGATTTAGAGGACGATCAAACATTAATGACAATTGAATTGGAAGAATCGTTAGACCCTAGTGATATTCTATATGTTACTGGAGTCAACTTTAGTTATGAATATACAAGTTCAGGTCTAATTAAGTATCAAAATATAAGAATAACATATATTGGTGCCCAGTTTAACAAGAAAACAATTATAGGAAAGATTTACAAATCTTGTTCTTTAGGTATAGAAACTATTGCATCATCAACAGAAGTTCAAACTAAAACATCATTCAGTAATAGATTTGAAGGAGAAGAGTTGAATAATTGTAGATTACTAAATTTCTTGTGTTGTGGGGATATAAATCAATTGATTGGACAAGAACCTCCTATTCAATGCAACCTTAAAGAAGTTGAATGTGTAGACTTTCAATTATTTGAAGAATTATTAGAAAAAAACCTTCAAGAAATTACCAATTATTATTTATATGTCAACCATCCAGTAGGACCTGAGAAATACTTGGTAATTGATACATATAGACAAAACTTAATCCAAGACCTCAATATTGAGGGAAGATTAATACGTGAGATAGAATCTATAAATGCAAATACAAGTTCTAGTATACCGACTAACATTGATATGTCAAAACTTTATGTTAGTATTGATAGAAATACTTCAAATGATATTGTATATGACTTTCTTTTTCCAATAGGCGCTATTGAAAATAATGAGTTTGTTGGATTTAGAATTACATATGCGATTATAGAAGAATGGGAAGATATTGATCAAATAATGTGCTTTGATAAAGAGGCTCTTCAAAATACAGATAGTAGTTTTATTTCTATAGCTTATAAATTACGTAATGGAGAGGTGGTTAAACCTATTGAAAGAAGAGGAGGATTATTTAATTTTGTAACGATTGATGCTAATAATAGTGCTACTGAGAGTTTTTTAGATTGCTCCTTCTATGAGGAACCTCCTGTGGTGGAGTGTAGTTTCTCTGAAGGTTATTCTATTAGGTTTGGAGAAGATATGAGTATGTTGTTAAATAAAATGATAACTGAAGGAATGGCATTAGGAGATAATTTCGGACAATTAATCTCTTTAATATCTTATCCAGAGTATACAGATTTTTTACAATCTTTTTTAACAGATAATTCTGCTTATCATTGTAATGAAAATCCTTTGTTTTGTGATAATGAAGCTATAGATTTTAGTAATATAGAAGATGTTACTTTTTCTATTGGTAAAAGTGGTAGTGCCAATGTTTTTACAATTGCGTTATCCGACATTCATAAATTTACCTTTCGTTATATAGGTGATGACTTTAATAATGCAGCTAGCGTGGAATCGATGGTTTTAAAAAATGATTATCACACAGTAAGTGCACCTGACGAATTTACTTTAAAATATATTGATAATGCTGGAGCATCTAAATTCACCATAGTAAGGGTTTCGCAATCTCGGTCTAATGTTGGTTATACAGGAGTAACAGGTACGCAAATTTTTACAGATCTTACATTTGATTGTAATATTCATAATATATACGGAAGTTTTGTTCTGCAATCTGATCCCGATGTATTAGATAATAATGATATAGCTTTATGCCCTTCTTCAAGTTTTACAGAAAATCAATTGGAAGACGCTTTAAAAGACGCCTTTAACTCATTATTAAAAGAGGAAAGAGGTGAAATTACAAATGAAATAGCTTCTAATGCTTATTCGTTATTATTTAGAGAAGGGTTTAATCTTACACAAAGATATAAAGTATTATTAGAGCCTTTTTATGAAGAGAATTATGATCCAGGTTATGTTGAATTTAATGATAATTTTTCTAGATATTGGATTCGGAAATCAGGGAGTGATTTTCCAAATGGAGGAGCTTTCATAAATACGAAATTTGATCTTTTTGCGGAGTCAGAGAATGGCTCTAGCTCTAATGTAAGATTATATTTTGAGGATGATTTTTATGATGTGCAAGAACTAACAGATATTAGGATCCTTAGAAAATCTTTGAATGATAATACTGTTTACTGTACAATAAATTATAAAAACACCACTGGACAATCATTAGTTGCAAAAAATGTAGTGATAAGAATACAAAGATCAGAAAGAAGGATTAACAGTGGATTTAATCTTAATGCAAATGTTGACTTGTGTGATATACTAGCTGTTGATTTGCCTACTACGAACTTTGGATCTAATTTTTCTGGCGGTAGTATTAATTCAGCTTCAAATAAATCATTTTCACAGAAAATTAGTGTTAGAGAAATTAGTGCTTCCATACAAGATGATGAGATTTCTGAAGTAGAAATGATGTTTAATAACTCATCGGTATCAAATTTTCAAATTACTTCAAGATCAGCAGCCGTCATCACCGATCAAGAACCTCCATGTGGGACGGACATTTGTATCCCTCCAGTGGTTCCACCAGTAAGTTGTACAGACAAGTATCCAGTTTACGAAGCTTTGATGAATACCATTGGGGATAAGGTGTTGGATACTACTGATGCAGCAGGGAATGTAATAAAAGGAGAAGGGGATGTCGTGAGCGAAGAGGAGTTTTGCAACAATTCCCTACAATATCTAGTGGACGATTATGGTTATTACATCGCGAAGTTCGGCATAACCTCGACCTTGGATCTCAATTATATGACCATAGGGCGTTTCGGGGCAACGGAATTTAATTACGGATATCCAGGAATGAGGGAGTCGTACAACGAGAGGTTGCCAATCATAGATTTGTATCATACTCACGTTATTGCCAATCCGGACAATGCTATGACATGGTCGGCATGGACTTCAGATTATTTGAACGGAGAAAGCAATGAGTCCATTTGCGTGCCAAGACCATTTCCAGTGGATTTTGGGGATGCCACCATAGAGATTCCAGAAGATACGGATTGCGAACAGTTTGTGAAAAGTGTCTATGCAGCCTATACCAGAGACGTGTATGAGAGTTTCATAGAGACCAAGGAAGATGAGTTCATAAAGGACTACATTGAAAAGGCCATGGGCAATGCGGTGGAGACCTTCGACATGAGGCATTTCGACAAGGAATACCAATACACGCTCTATTACTATGATCAGTCAGGAAATCTCATGCAAACGGTACCGCCCGAAGGTGTGGATCGTTTTGGGGACGATGAATTGGAACAAGCGACCAATGGAGTGACGCTTAACGATGCGATAAATCAGCATCGAGCAAACAATGTCGCTTTGGAGAACGACGATCTCCTACCAGATCATCGTCTCATAACCGAATACCGTTACAATTCCTTGAATCAATTGACATGGCAAAAAACACCGGACGGAGGCATTACACGTTTTGCCTACGATGATTTGGGTAGAATAATAGCTTCACAGAATGCAAAGCAATTGCCTGGTGATAGATTCAGTTACACCACTTATGACAAGTTGGGGAGAATCCTCGAAGCTGGGGAAATGCTGGTAAATGAAGCATTGATCATAGATGAGACTTCAGGAAAGTTGAAATTTACGTTGGACAACACGAACGTTCCTGTCCAGTTTGAGGATGCCTACCCATACAACGTGTCCGATGTTCAATTGGAGGTAACCAAGACTGCATACAGCAATGTGGCGATGCATCGTGGAACCGAAGTGCCAGGTACTGATCCCAGAGAGAAATTCAACACGGTGACTTCCGTGGAAGAATATACGGACAATACCAGAAACAGGGTAAGTGCCATCTACTATTTCGATCGTTACGATTCCGATACGAGAATCGTCAATTATGACAATGCCATCTTTTACCATTACGACATTCATGGGAATGTATCGGAGATCGCACAACACAACAAGTTGATGTCCACCAATACGAATGACCCGAACTCTGGTATGAAACGCATTGAGTACGACTACGACCTGATCAGTGGAAACGTGAATACGGTTACCTATCAATCAGGAGCAAAGGATCAATTCATCCATCGTTATGAGTACGATGCCGACAACCGCATCGTCAATGTGCAAACCTCGGCTGATGGGATGTTGTGGGAACAGGATGCCAGTTACCGATACTTTGCGCACGGCCCATTGGCAAGAACCGAATTGGGAGATGCTAAAGTGCAGGGAATGGATTACGCCTACACCTTGCAAGGTTGGTTGAAAGGTGTAAACTCCGAGAATTTGACAAGCACTGCCGACATGGGAGGAGATGGAGCCAGTGATAGTGCAATTGCAAAGGATGCTATGGGATATTCCTTGAGCTATTACAATGGTGATTACAACGCGATTGGAGGGGGAACGAATACGGTATTTGGCTATAGTGCCAACAACCAATCGTCCAAGAACTTGTACAATGGCAACATCAAGCAGATGGTTACCAACTTGATAGATAACGACGAATCCATGTTGGGAGCTCAAATAAACAAGTACGAGTACGACCAGTTGAATCGCATCAAGAAGATGGAAGGTACCAATGCCAGTGGAGTAGCCAACTATAGCTCGGAATACGACTACGACAACAATGGTAACTTGGAAAGTTTGAAGCGTTCGGCTGTAAATGGCAATGGCTCGTTGACACCAATGGATGCGTTCACCTATAATTACAACGAGACAGCCGATGTAGATGGGAAATTGCAAAAGACGTCCAACAGGTTACGTTCTGTGTATGACAATGCTTCCTTGGATGGCAACTTTGATACCGACATAGATAGCGGACAGACATTGGACAACTATACTTACGATGCCATAGGCCAATTGACCAGCGATGAGGCAGAGGGGATAACAAACATAGATTGGCGAGTAGATGGCAAGGTCAAGATGATTACCAAAGACAATGGGACTACCATCGAATTTGGTTACGATGGGTTGGGGAATCGTATCTCGAAAACCGTGATGCCAGAAAACAAGACTACACTCTACGTAAGAGATGCACAAGGCAACAGTTTGGCGGTATACAATGCTGATACTTCGGAAGGTTTCGCCAAGAATCTACGGGTAAAGGAGCACCACATCTATGGTAGCAGCCGTTTGGGACTGGAAGAAAAGGATATCGTGGTAAACGATGGACAAGCACCAGAAACAAATAAGTTTGCAAATATAGTTGGAGACAAACGTTACGAATTGAGCAATCACCTGGGCAATGTATTGAGTGTGATTACAGATCGTAAGTTGACAGACGCCAATAATAATGGTATCTTTACTCCAGACGTTCTTACATATAATGATTACTATCCGTTTGGGATGCTATTACCGAATCGTCATGGGAACAGTAGTGACTACCGTTATGGGTTCCAAGGTCAAGAGAAGGATGATGAGATTAAAGGAGAAGGAAACTCGATTAACTATAAGTTTAGAATGCATGATCCTCGTGTAGGTAGATTCTTTACTGTGGATCCTTTAACTAGAAAATATCCTTGGTATTCTCCTTATCAGTTTAGTGGGAATAGAGTTATTGATATGATTGAATTAGAAGGATTAGAACCATCTAAGACAAAACAAGCTTCAGATTGTGATAATTGCGATATTGAGAAGTTAGAAGATGGAGATTATTTTAGTGATGTACAAGACCAAGAATATACTACGGTGTTTAGTGATATTTCTCAAAAAGACTTTGATAAATTTAAACATCAAATGGGTTTTGATCCAGGGGTAATTGTGAATAATTATTTAGCTGAATATCGACTAGTAGATAGAGATGGTAGCTATGGAGTTACAGAAGGGGATCATTTTGATATAAATATTATGGGACCTGATAATGGATATGTAGTTATTTCTAAAATTGAAAAAACTAATAATTCTTTATCTGTTACCGTTGACACTATGGAAGGACATACAGATGCAGGGACTAACACATTTAGTATTTCGTATAATTCCGAAAAAAAGGAGTTAACTTGGAAAACACATAATATTTCAAGAACAAACGATGCAATGTCTCAAGGAATATTGACGGGAATGGCTAATGGAAGATCAATACAACAAAAACAATGGATGGTGGTCACCTACAAAGTATACCAGTTTCTTGGTGAACCTTCAATCAAATCTGCAAAAGCTATTGTTAAGGAATATGATTATAATGATTACACGAATCAAATAGGCAAAGAAGAGAAAAATCAGAGTTTTGTTAAAGATTTAATTAAAGATCTCAAAAAATACAATGATAATAAGAAAGCATTCTTCTTTGCTGGAGAAAAGATCCCTGGAGAATTAAATACTCCGAATAATGATTAATCTTTAGTTTATGAATAAAAAAAAAATATCCCTAGCTAAGTTATTGATGATAAATATTATATTAATTTTTTCATGTTGGCTTTTTTCTTTAATATTTGCTTATTTTGGTTTATACGATGGAGCTATTTATTCTTTATTTTACATCATTATATACTTAGCTTTTTTATTTTCAATTATTCTAATTATTGGAATAATTTTCTCTAAAGTCAAGAAATGGGTAATGAAATCTTCTGATGATCCCTGCTAACGGTCAAATGAGTGATCCCCAGTTAGGCTTGTCTGTGACAATTGACATATTTTGGTAAGTCTAGAAATGATAAAACAAAAAGAAAGCTTTTTTATGAAATAACTTTAAGTTTTTTAGAGTTTTGATAAGCAAGTCTATGAATTGCCCAAGTTAACCCTCGTGCTTCGTCTGTGATGAGTGCAGTAGAGGATAAGAAATAAAATGTCCTGCGATATAGTTTGTCGTTAGTTCTAGTTTAATAACTAATACAGGTAAGAAACAAGCTTAAACATTGCTTTAGAGATTTTTTAAAACGACAAATTTAATAATACAGTCCAATATCAGTGACCTCCTCCCATTTTAAGAACTGGTTATAACCCTAAAATAGATTTACAACTTATTCTTTATATCCCTATTATTGATTTTCAATAATAGGGATATTTTATTTTTTTATTAGTAACCTGAGTTCGATTGTTAAAACAGGCAAATTTGGTTTGTATTTTGGGTTTGAA